>MWCI01000011.1 GCA_002069965.1 Spirochaetes bacterium ADurb.Bin218
TGAATTTTAAAATATCATCTTTTACCATCTGAGCAAGGTCCCATAAGGTTGGAGCCTGCTTTACCCATGTGCCATCGAGTTTTTTTACATACTCTTTTTTAAAGACAGCCTTCCATGGCTTAATCTTTGAAAGTTCATCTTTTACATGGCTGAGATCTTCTTTTGATAACACCTGAGCTTTCATTGCAGCATCATAGGCGCTGTCTTCAAAAATATCCCATCCAGCAAATTCAAGGTCCTTTAGATCTGCAAGAGGAACAAATTTCTTAATATCTATATCCTTTGCATCAACGCCTTTGCCGATACGAATTTTACCCATTTGGGTCAGAGAACCAACAGGGGGGTTTATGCCTTTGCGGATGAGCATAACACCAGTCATAAAAGTTGTGCTTACTGCTCCAATACCTGGGATTAAAACTCCCAGTTTACCTTCAGCTTTTTGAATGTCATTTTTTTTAAGAACCACTTGAAAACTCCTTTGAAAATATCTTAGCATTAAATAAATATGCAATTTTTATGCCAATTAAAAATTTTTTATTTTTTAAAAATTTATCTGATTTATTCAATATTTTACAAATTAAATATTAAAATTTAAAACTTATGCTATGGCAAAAAAATCTCACTGTATCATAAATGCTACATTTTACATGAAATTTAATCATTTAGTTAATTTTTTTTGATTAATTGCTTGATTAAATTTTATAGTTAAGCCAAGTGGATGATTGTTGAAAACAATTTATTTTTCCACGGAAGTATTATACGTTTATTTATAGAGCTAAAGATTTATTTTAGGTGAGGTCTATGAACATAGCAAAACTTTCCATAAAGCGCCCAATTTTTATGTCCTGTCTTGTAATTTTAATGATAGTCACAGGGATAATTGGCTTTAACAGGTTAGGTGTTGATCTCTTTCCTCCTATAGATTTTCCTGTGGTGGTTGTCTATACAACTTACCCTGGGACTTCCCCTGAAGAGATTGAGAAGCTCATAACAAAACCACTGGAGGAGCAGATAGCAACTATTGCAGGAATCAAAAGGCTTTCCTCAAGAAACATGGAGGGTGTATCTATTGTAATTGCAGAATTTGATTTTGATGTTGATATTAGATATGCAGAAGAAAAAATGCGGGAAAAGGTTTCTTTTGCTCGTAATCAGTTGCCTGATGATCTGGAAAATGAGCCTGTTGTGCGACAGTTTGATTTTACTGATGTTCCTGTAATTACTCTGGCCTTTGTTTCTGATTTGCCTCCTACAGAGATGTATGACGTTGTTAATGAAAAAATAAAGCCTATTTTTGAGCAGGTTGATGGAGTTGGTGAGGTTAGAATCTCTGGTGGAACTAAAAGGGAAATCAGGGTGGAGCTTGATAGGAATAAGTTAAATGAGCATCAGATATCTGCTCTTACTGTGGTGAGCAGGTTACAGAATTCTGGAGTCAATGTTCCTGTTGGAAGGTATGAAGAAGGAGACTCTTTAACTGTATTTAGAACTATTGGTGAATTTAAAAGCCTGAGTCAACTTGAAAATACAGTTGTTCAATTTTCTGGTGATTTTAATAATCCTACTACTCTAAAAACACTTGGTACTGTCAAAGATGGAGCAGTGGATAAAGAAACAATGGCTTTCTTTTATTATCCTGTAAAAAAAACAGGCAAAACTGATGATAAAAATCCAGGAAAGCGTGAGCAAAGAAGTTGTCTTATTCTTGATATATTTAAGCAGTCTGGTGCCAACACTGTTGCTGTGGCTGATGGAATCATGAAAAGGATAGATGTAGCAAATTCCGTTGTATCAAGAAGTGGTGGGAATTCGCACCTTATTTTTGTATATGATATGGCCAAGTTTATAAGACGCAATATAGATGATGTCAAAGAAACGATGGTAATAGGCATTATTCTTGCAGTTTTAGTTGTTTATCTTTTTCTGGGAAACATTCGCTCTACAATTATCACAGGCATTGCAATTCCTAACTCACTCATTGGTGCTTTTATATTGATGTATTTTATGGGTTTTACAATCAATATGATGACTCTGCTTGCTCTATCTCTTACCATAGGACTTTTGGTTGACGATGCTATTGTTGTCAGAGAAAATATTTTTAGAAAAATTGAAGAAGGGCATAAACCCTTTGAGGCTGCAGAGATTGGAACAACGGAAGTGATGCTTGCTGTTATTGCAACTTCTTTGACAATAATTGCGGTATTTTTACCAATAGGATTTTTACAGGGTATTGTTGGACGTTTTTTTAAACAGTTTGGGCTTACTGTTGTCTTTGCAATGGTAATAAGCCTTTTTGATGCACTTACAATTGCACCATTGCTTAGTGCCTATTTTGCAGGGACAAAAGGTAAGGCAAAGAATTTTATTGTAACTTACTTTGATAAATTACAGTTAAAACTTGAAAAGCTTTACTCAAAGACAATTCGCTTTTCCATAGATCATCCTCTTGTTATTCTTGCCATAACAACAGTTGTATTTTTTGGTAGTCTGGTTGCCTGTGGTGCTGTAAAAAAGACCTTTCAGCCAGATCCTGATGAAGGTGAGTATATGCTTAATATTGAGTTGCCTCCAGGAACATCCCTTGAAGGAACAAATAAAGTTGCTCAACAGATTGCTGAAAAAATTAAAACAATACCTGAACTTGATTTTATGACAATACAGGTTGGCACAGGTCAGGCTGGTTATAATAAGGCAACGCTTGGCATTTTTATGGTTCCGCGAAAAGAAAGAAAACGAAGCACCGCTGAGTTAAAAGAAGTTATCCGCAATATGATGAAGGAATTTGCCTATGCCAAACCTTCAGTTGATAATTACACAAGAGTTGGCGGAGGAGGTGGAAGTAACAAACCTTATATGCTTAATATAAAAGGAGAAGATCTTGCGATTTTAAATGATTATGCCACAAGGCTTATTGAAAGGTTAAAAAAAGTTCCTGATCTCACAGAGATTAAAACAAGCATGGAACAGGGAGTTCCTGAATTGCAAATAAAGATGGATGAAGCCCGTATGCTTATGGCTGGGGTCAATAACAAAACTGCAGGGACAGAGTTGCGCTATCATGTTCAGGGTGCAGTAGCAGGAAAATTCCGTGAAAAGGGAATTGAGTATGATGTCCGTGTTAGGCTAAGGGAAGATCAGCGGGATTTGCGAAAGGCCTTTTATGATACAAAGATTCCAAATATGCAGGGAAGGCTTGTGCCTTTATCGGCAATTGCCACTGCAAAATCAGCAACAGGGCCATCAATGATTTTAAGACAGGACAGAGCAAGGGCTGTGCAGATATATGCCAATCTTGCAAAAGGTGGTGCAATAGGTAGTGCCATAGATAAAACAAAGGAAATCATTGAAAAGGAACTGCCTCTGCCAGAGGGTGTTACTTATGGATTTATAGGTCAGGCTGATAGCTATCAGGATATGATAAAAAATATAATTGTAGCTTTTATTCTTTCTTTGATTTTTATATATCTTGTTTTATCAAGTTTGTATGAGTCTTTTATTACTCCTTTTACTATACTTCTTGCTTTACCTCCTGCTTTGTCTGGAGCATTTTTTTCTCTCTATGTTACAGGCAAGATGATGGATATGTTTAGTATGATAGGTATTATTATGCTCCTTGGTCTGGTTACAAAAAACTCTATACTTCTTGTGGATTTTGCCCTTGAGGGAGTTAGAGCTGGACTACCAAGACGAGAGGCAATCACAAAGGCTGGGCTCATAAGGCTTAGACCAATTCTCATGACAACCTTTGCTATGATTGCAGGAACAATTCCAGTTGCAATAGGAGCTGGGGAGGCTGCAAAATATAGGACAGGTATGGGTGTGGCCATAATTGGAGGTCTTATTGTATCTACACTGATCACTCTTATTGTTGTGCCTGCTGTATTTGAGTATATAGATATATTCAGGGAAAATATCGAAAGCAAGTTTAGACCAAAGAGTTAACTATCATGAGGAGTGCAGAGATTTTTAGTTTTCGGAAAAATTTCTGTATCTCCTCTTTTCAAGATAGTCAATCATAATCCTGCCAGCTTTTTCGCTATGGGTATCCCTATTGCTTGAAAGCTCTATATATTGCACCTCCGGGATTATATCTATTATTTTTTTTAGATGTTCACGGTTGTGGAGCTTATCTGTTGTTGCCCCGAATATAAGACATGGGGTAGTTATGTTAGATATTTTGTTTATAATTGAATAGTTTTTTAAGGCAAGGGCATTTGCCTTGAGTTTGTATGGATCTGCTGTATCCAGTGTTTTGAAGTATTTTGCAATCTGCTCCTTTTCGTTTTTCTTGTCCAGCCTGAAATTTTTTAAATACCATTTGATTATAGGCTTAACAGCAAAATAAAGTGCAGGATGCACCATTGGTATTATGGTCCCAAGTATCTTTGGAAAGCGGAATTCATCATTTGGTCCAACTAATATTGCGCATTCAGGTTTGTATTTTCCAGAGGCACAGTATTCCAGGATCGCAGAGGCTCCAAGGGAACTCCCGGCAAGAACAAATTTTTTATTTTCAGGTATGATTTGTTTTATGGTCTCCTCTATGTCCTTTTTCATTCTTTTCATGGTAAAGCTTACTTTTGTCTTTGGAGGAATAACAGAGGATTTTTTTTCTCTTGATTCAACATAGAATATTCTATAATGAGGTGTCAGCTCTTTTAAGACATCCCTCCAGCCGTCAATGAGAGAGATCCAGCCAGCAATAAAAATTATAAAAGGCTTATCTGACCAATCTGATTCAGGTGTAAAGTCTATTACCTTAAGTGAAACTCCATCGGACATCTGGAGCATGTATTCTTCTACCTTGACTTTCTCCGGTAAATAGTCAGTCATATTTTATTCTCCGTTATTTGTGTCTAAAAGTGGAGCAAATGTATAAAAGAAATTGTCGGAATAATACTCCCTGCCTTTTATTTTAAGTCAAGTATTTTGCTGAATATTGCACTTCAAACTTTAAATTACACCTCAATAAAATCTGCTTTATAGTCATAGGGTTTTTTCTTACTTAAAATTAAGAAGAATTTTTAAGTTTAAAATTGTCAAAATCAAAAAATTTCTTATTTTTAATTAGGGGTATTATATTTTTTTAAACTCTGTATAGTTTTAAAGTGTCAAAAGATGGTGCTGTGTTGTTTTTTAGTCTTTAGCTTAGGAGGAAGTTATGGCAGTGCTTATATGCAAGAGAAGCAATCATTCTCTTCTTTTATCCCTTTCTGGAGATGCAACAGTGAAGAGTATAGCAAGAATTAAAAAGGCACTTGCTAAAATTATCTATGAACCAGTTGATAGCTATAGACTTGATCTATCATCAATTGCTGAGATGGATTTTACCTTTCTTCAATTGCTCATTGCCTTTCAAAATAAGCTAAAGTCGCTAAATAAAGAGTTACTCTTGCTGAACTATTCAAGGGGCAATGAGTTTAACAAGGTGTCATCTCTATGTGGAGTTGAGGTAAGCAAACTTTTTAATTTTGAGGAAGAAGAATAATGGATATAGAAGCCCTGCGAGAAGTCTTTAGAGAAGAGGCCTATGAACTACTGACTCAGGCTGAGTCCTCTCTCCTTGAGCTTGTTGAAAATCCTTCAGACAGTGAGCCTATAAATACTGTCTTTAGAGCTATGCATACTATTAAAGGTTCAGGAGGGATGTGTGGCTATACAAAGCTTTCGGATTTTACTCATGAAGTTGAAAATTTATTTGATTGTATGCGCAAGGGTAAAATTGCTCCAGATGAGGGGATAATACAATTATCACTCAGGGCTAAGGATTGTATACGCAATCTCATTGAAGGAGATGATTCTCTTGAACAGGAGGATTTGAGAAATAAAATACTTTTAGAGATAAAATCTATTACAGGCGGTATGGTCTGCTCTGACCAAAGTGCTCACTCTTGTGAAATTCCAAAGGATTCAATAAATCTTGAGGCAATAAATTCTGAGAGTTACAAGATTGTATTTATGCCAGTGCCTTCAATTCTCTCTCATGGAGTAAAAATTGAGCCTTTATTGATGGAGGTCTCATCTTTGGGTGAGGCTACTGTAAAATGTGATATCTCTTCTATCCCGGATTTTGATTCTCTTGATCCAGAGGAGTGCTATTTCAATTGGGTGATTCATCTTGAAACGTCAAGGGACCTTATGGAGATAAAGGATATTTTCATGTTTACAGAGGATTATGCTGAGGTGGTAATAAGATATAAAGAGGGATTTTTGTTAAATAATACTTTTTTTAAGAGTGAAGAAAAGGGAACTGTAATTGAAAAGAAGATCCCTTCAGTTCTTAATCTTCTGGAAGAAAAAACAAAGAAGGCTGATAAAATAATCTTTGATAGAAGAAAGGCTGACACAACCTCAATAAGGGTGAAAAATGAAAAGCTTGATTCATTAGTTAATCTGGTTGGGGAGCTTGTTACTCTACAGGCAAGATTTTCTCAAGAGGCTAACTTTGCCAGAATACCTGAGTTTATATCTCTGGCAGAGAATCTTGAAAAACTTACTGAAGATCTGCGGGACACAACAATGAGTATAAGGATGGTTCCCATATCAGAGACTTTTAACAGCTTTAATAGACTGATTTATGATCTCTCTAACTCTCTCGGGAAAAAGATAAAGCTTGTAACTTACGGTGGTGAGACTGAACTGGATAAGAATGTCATTGAGGCTCTTCGAGATCCTCTATTGCATATTATAAGGAACTCCTGTGACCATGGAATTGAGAGCCCTGATATTCGCCTAAGCAAGGGGAAGGATGAGACCGGCATTATTGAGCTTGTGGCAGAGCACTCTGGATCAAATGTTGTGATCAAAATATCTGACGATGGAGCTGGGCTTGACAGAGAAAAAATATTGGCTCGAGCAATTGAAAGAGGCTTATTACAGCCAGGAGAATACGACGATAGGGTGATATATTCTATGATCTTTGAACCTGGCTTTTCTACCGCAGAGATAGTTACAGATATTTCTGGCAGAGGCGTTGGCATGGATGTTGTGAAGAAGAATATTGAAAAGCTCCGAGGAACTATTTCTGTGGAAAGCAGAGAAAACAGGGGAACTATGATCACTCTTACAATTCCTCTCACACTGGCTATAATCGATGGCTTTATGGTTGAGCTTGCAGGTAGCCCCTATATTTTTAATCTTTCTCATGTCCGTGAATGTCTGGATTTTTCTGATGATGTTGAAAGGGATGAGAAATCTCAATTTATGATAAACCTGCGTGGTGAGATTGTCCCCTGTATAGATTTAAGAGGAATATTTGGATGTAATGATAAAGAGGTTGCTTATCCTCAAATAGTCATCTCTGAGATTGCAGATGAAAAGTATGGCTTTCTGGTAGATAAGGTCATTGGTAAATACCAGACTGTTGTAAAGCCACTGGGCAGGGTAAGTAGAAATCTTAATATGATAGCAGGTGCTACTATTCTTGGTGATGGGACTGTTGCTCTTATTCTTGATGCTCAGTCCATAATAAAAGAGATGAGTGGATCTGCTAACGACTACATGTCAGATTATATAAGACATTAAATTTTTAAAAAGAGAGGTATTATTATGAGTCTTGGACTTAGAGGAAAACTGTTGATGACCTTTGGTGCTGTGACATTCATAACGCTTTTTATTGGGATTGTGGGTGTTTTCAGTGTATCGCGACTTGATAACATGTTAAACATTCTTTTTGAACGTGATATGAAGGGAATAGAAATTGCCCAAAAGCTTGATGCTACAGGGCTGCGCTTAAGAGCATCTATATTAAAGCACATAACTGTCCCTACTCTGGAGGAAAAGCTTGGGCATGAAAAGGATATAGAGAAGCATCATGCTAATTATTTAAAGATCCTTGAGGAGTTTAAAGCAAATGCAAGTACTCAAAGGGAAAAGGAACTTGCTGGAATAATAGTAGAAAATATTGCAGAGTATATGAAAAACGTAAATAAAGTATTACCCCTATCTAGGGAGAATAGGATGAAAGAGGTAAATGAGATAGTTACAGGAACTGCATATATTTTTACAGATCGAATTACACCAGCTGTAAATGAGATCGTCAAGGCAAAGGAAGATCTTGCAAATGCCTCAAAAGCGGAGAGTGCGGCTTTGAGCAGATGGATCAATATTATAATGTTTTCATCAATAGCAGTTGCTATAGTAATTTCCATTATTCTGGCTCTTAGCCTTACGCGCTCAATTTTAAACATTTTAAATTCCATAGAGGTCTCTTCAAGCAATGTAAGTGCAGGCAGTCAGCAGATCTCTTCTTCTTCAGAGGAATTATCCCAGGGGGCCAATGAGCAGGCTGCGAGCGTTGAAGAGGTCTCTTCTGCAATTGAAGAAATGACTGCTACTATAAAGCAAAATGCAGACAATGCCTCAGAGACAGAAAAGATTGCTACAAAGAGCGCCAATGATGCCCGTGAAAGTGGAGAGGCTGTGCGCCATACTGTTCAGGCTATGAAAAATATTGCAGAGAAAATTTCTATTATACAGGAAATTGCACGTCAGACAAATCTTCTATCTCTTAATGCGTCAATTGAAGCAGCACGAGCTGGTGAGCATGGACGTGGATTTGCAGTTGTTGCAAGTGAGGTCCAAAAACTTGCAGAAAGAAGCCAGATTGCTGCAGCAGAAATAAGTGAGCTTTCAAATACAAGTGTGAGTATAGCAGAAAAAGCTGGTGAGATGTTGCAGAGATTAGTTCCGGATATTCAAAAGACTGCAGAGCTTGTTGCAGAGATCAACGCTGCAAGTGGGGAACAGTCCAATGGAGCACAGCAGATAAATATAGCGATCCAGCAACTGAATACTGTTGTGCAGCAGAATGCATCCAGTGCCGAGGAGTTAGCTGCAACAGCTGAGGAATTGGCTGCCCAGACTGTTCACATGCAGGAGGCAATCAATTTACTCAAGACAGGTAAAAGGGTAGCTCTCTCAGAAACTGTTGAAAGCTATGGAAGACTTTACCATACTAAAGAAAGAGCAATGCCTCACCTGGATCTTCACCATAAAGATAATATGGTTGCAGCAGGGAAAGGTAATGGGAATGGAAAAAATGGCAATGGGAAGCATCTTGATGCAGGAGTGCTTAAGTCAGGGGTGGTCTTAAGTTTAGGAGATGCAGAGGATGCTGATTTTGAAAGGATGACTTAATGGAGGTCAAATATGCTGGAGGAATATAATCAAGACAGTGCTCAGTATCTTTCATTTTATCTTGCAGGTAAACTCTTTGCCTTTGATGTTTTAAAGACAAGAGAGGTTTTGCAATATACAAATATAACACCTATACCATGCACACCTCCTTATGTTGTTGGAGTGTTAAATCTTCGTGGCAATGTTGTAACTGTTATGGATCTTCGAGTGAAGTTTGGACTTGGAGATGTTTCCATAACAGACGATACTGCAATTATAATTGTAGAGGTAAATTACGAGGATGAGATAACAGTTGTTGGAGCCCTTGTGGATGGAGTTAAAGGTGTTATGAGATTTGAAAAGGATCAGATTGAGCCTCCTCCAAAAATTGGGATGAAGCTCAGTGCTGATCTGATTAATGGCATAGGAAAATTAGATGGGAATTTTGTAGTTATGCTAAATGTTGATAGAGTTTTTTCAGAAGAGGATCTCTCTTTTGCAAAAGAAACTCTGATTTCCCATGGAGAGGTATTTTTAGATTCTGCCAGTGAAACAGTTGCGTAAGGGGATATGAATTTTTCAGCTATAAAAAGAGAAGAGATACCAGGAGAAATCCCAGAAATTCAGATGTCTGAAGCGGAGAGAGCACAGATAAGTTCTTTTATTGAGAGTGAATTCGGGATTAAAATGCCTGCAATCAAAAAGGTCCTATTAACAGGAAGGCTTGCAAAGAGATTGAGGGCACTTGGTTTTTCCAGTTATGGTGATTACTATAGATTCATTCGATCTGATAAAGGCGCTGCAGAGCTTTTTATTTTTGCAGATTTGATTTCTACTCACGAAACATCATTTTTCAGGGAAGAGCAGCATTTTGCTTATCTCTATTCGGAAATTTTACCACGCCTTGCAGAATCCACAGGGGCAGGGGTAAAAAGAGCTATAAGAATTTTAAGCGCAGCCTGTTCTACAGGGGAAGAGGTCTATTCAATTGCCATGACTATAGAGGAGTTCAAGAGAAAGGTTATATCCAATTATATGTATAACATAACAGGTTCTGATATATCTATTAAAGTAATAGAGAGTGCAAAACGTGCTGTTTATTCTAATTCGAGATTAAAAAATGTCTCTGGTGAATATCAGCGAAGATATTTTATGAAAGGAAAAAATGATAAGAAGGAATTGGTGCGTATTGTTCCTGAGATCAGGATAAACACCAATTTTATGGTCCTAAATCTTATGGATGATTACTATCCTTTTACAGAAAAATTTGATGTAATATTTTGCAGAAATGCTCTTATATATTTTGACCGTGAAAATCAGATTAATGTTATAAGAAAGCTCTGCAATCATCTTATGAAAAACGGGTTTTTACTCATTGGTCATTCAGAGACAATGACAGGTTACAATCTTCCATTGAGGTGTGTTGAACCTACAATTTACAGGGGGATTTAAATGAGTAAATTAAAGACAGATGTTGATTATTTTTTTCTTAATCCAGGCTCTATTGTCATTACAGGAAACAAAATTCCAGTGATGACAATTCTTGGTTCCTGCATAGCTCTTGTTGCCTTTTCATCAAAGCACAAAGTTGGTTGCATGTTCCATGCTCTGCTGCCAGAGCATGTAGAAAAAATAAAAATAATTAAAAATGCCCCTCCGGTTTCTCCCAATGCTGATTACGTTGATTATGCTTTTTATTATGTTCGAGAAAGGCTCAGACAGAAGGGAATAGAACTTGGAGAAATGAAGATTATGCTTTTTGGAGGAGGAGACGTCCTTGTGCCTCTATGCTACAATGGCCAGACAGTTGGTAGTAAAAATATTGAAAAAATAAAAGAGATAATAAATAGGGAAAAGCTAAAAATTTATGGAGAGGACACTGGAGGCAAAAAGGGAAGAAAAATTATTTTTTACCCTGATAGTGGAAAGATCTATTTTGAATATATAGCGTAATTTTTGTGGAGGTGTTTTTTGAGAAAAATAGGGGTGCTGGTAGTTGATGATTCTGCTCTAATTCGCCAGACCATCAGCACACTTTTGTCTGAAGAAGAGGATATTGAAATAATAGGAACAGCCTCCAACCCCTTTAAAGCTGCAGAGATAATAGCTCATAGAATTCCTGATGTTATCATACTGGATATTGAAATGCCAGGTATGGATGGTCTCACATTTTTGCAAAAGATCATGTCGCAGCACCCATTACCTGTTATCATATGTTCAAGTCTCACGGGCGATGGCAGTGATACAGCTATGAAGGCTCTTGCTTATGGTGCAATTGATATAATAACAAAACCGAAAGTTGGGACAAAGCAATTTTTGTATGAGTCAAAGGTAAGGCTCATTGATTCAATTAAGGCAGCTGCATCAGCTCAGCATAAACTTAAAAAATTTTTGACCTTAGAGGCAGAGCCTAAATATAGTGCAGATGTAGTTATACCAAAAAAGAAAACGGTTCTCACAGAAACAACAGACAAGGTGATTGTGATAGGAGCTTCAACTGGTGGAACAGAAGCCTTGAAGGATATATTGATTGAATTGCCACCGGATATTGCAGGACTTGTTATAGTTCAACACATGCCAGAAAATTTTACCAGAGCCTTTGCAGAGAGGCTTAATAGTCTATGCAGTATAAGTGTTCGAGAGGCAAAGAATGGTGATTCTGTTTTGCGTGGCCTTGCATTAATTGCTCCTGGGAATAAACATACTCTTTTGAGAAGAAGCGGAGCCAATTATTATGTTGAGGTTAAAGATGGGCCTTTAGTTACAAGGCACAGGCCTTCTGTTGATGTCTTATTTCGTTCAACTGCACATGCAGCAGGAAAGAACGCCCTTGGCGTGATTATGACAGGTATGGGGGATGATGGAGCAAAGGGTATGTTAGAGATGAAAGAGGCTGGAGCCTTTAATATTGCTCAAGACGAGGAAACATGTGTTGTTTTTGGAATGCCCAATGAGGCAATAAAGCTCAATGCAGTTGATCTTGTCCTACCTTTATGGCAGATTCCTCAGGTTTTGTATAAGATGTCAAAGAGTTGACAAAGAATGTAAAAAAGCTTTTTTATCCTAAGAGCTTATCATTGATTAAAACATCATCTTTGGAGAGTAATAGAGATGGCAAAAATAACATGGAAGCCTGGGACAATGATCTATCCTGTTCCTGCTGTTATGGTAAGTTGCGGCAGAGAGGGAATTGGTTTTAATATAATAACAGTTTCATGGACTGGGACTATTTGCACAAATCCTCCAATGACATATATTTCACTCAGAAGGGACAGATTCTCTTATGATATTATAAAGGACTGTGGAGATTTTGTCATAAATCTTTCTACAGAGGCTCTTGCCTTTGCAACTGATTTTTGTGGGGTTCGATCCGGGCGGGAAGTGGATAAGTTTGCTCATCTTGGTCTTATGCCAGGGAGATCTTCAAAGGTTAATGCTCCTCTTATTTTAGAATCCCCTGTTAATATTGAGTGTATTGTTAAGGAAATTGTTCCCTTAGGTTCCCATGATATGTTTATCTCAGAGGTTGTTGCAGTTAATGTGGATGATCAATATATTGATTCCAATGGAAAATTTTCTCTGGAGAGGGCAAAGCCTATTTGTTATAATCATGGCGCTTATTTTTCCCTTGGAAAGAATCTTGGACATTTTGGTTTTTCTGTAATAAAGGAAAAAACTAAAAAGAGAAAGGAAAGAGAAAAAATTTTGTATAAAAAGCATAAGAGCTAAAGGTTTTATAGAGACTCCCCTAAGTCTGAGGATTCAAATTCTTTCATTATTTTTTCTTCATCCATCTTATTGAAGGCAACTATATTTTTAAGATGTATGTATGAGTCAATGTCCATTTGAGTAAATTGGACAGCAATGCAGTGCTTCCCTTTTCTTATAACCTTGCAGATCATATTAAGGGATAGTTCTGATGTTGCACCGGATAGATATATAGAGGCTTGAGCCTCAGCTCCTTCTGGTATTGGATCGCATGTATTTATAAGCATGCCACTCATACTTAAGTTTTCCACATTGCCATTTACTATATGACCATTAAAATCAAGAGAGGCACTTACATTGAAAATAACCCTTGTGTGTATTCTATCTTCCATAAAACACCAGCCTTGAAAATTATGTAGGCAAAAACTTTTTACATCTTATTTAAGATAAAATTATAATATCTATTTGATTTTTCAAATTTTTTGTCGGAATTTTTATCTGACAATTTTTCTATTTTATATAAAAAAATGGCCAAAGAGAAGAAGTTTTTATCAAAGCAATATTTTTAAACTTGCAAAGTTTTTTACTCTATATCTTATTGTATAAAAAGAGGCTTTTTGTGAATAGATTAGCTCAACAGAAAGAGAATAAATTAAGATCTCTATACAAAACTCTTTCACTTCTGGTGATAGCTATTTTTTTACGCTATCTTTGTCATAGCATAATGCTTATACCTGTTTTGTTGAATGAAAAGCGAAGTGCTCCTCGTGTTCCGGATTTATTCCTTGATTTTCTACCTCAAAGTGATTTTTTGCTTAGATATAATTACTGGCTATGGCTTGTATGCTATCTTTCCATGGCCTTTTATTTTTTTATTAAAAAAAGAACTCTTTTTATGCGTTTTATTGTTACAGACTCTTTTGTGTCAATTGCAAGGGGACTTTGTATTCCACTTACTACCTTTGGACCTCCCTTCGGGGATGATATAAATGCTATTGGCTTTGATTTCTGGGAAGTCTGGTTTTCTATGATAAATCCCTTTAATGCTCTTGCTGGAGGTGGGGCTTTGCGTTATCTCACAAAGGATATGTTTTTTTCTGGTCACATAGCAACCACATTTTTAATTTTTCTTTATGCAAGGGAGCTTGGGAAAAGGGTGGGTTTATTAGCTCTTGTTTTTAATATTTTTATTTTATTAGTTGTTTTATTTTCCCATCTACACTATGCTGTGGATATAATTGGTGCTTATTCAATAACATTTTCAATATATATAGTCTCAGAGTTATATTTATCTAAGTCAAAAAAATTTAAGGCTTTGACTTATTATTTTGCTTAAAGGGGGATACCATGATAAATTACGACAAGACTGAACTTAATAAAATTGATGAAAATATCTTCAAGCTTATAGGATCTGACTGGATGCTTGTAACAGCAGGTAGTATTGATAAATTCAATACAATGACAGCCTCGTGGGGAGCCTTTGGAGTTTTATGGAATAAACCGGTATCATTTATATTTGTGAGACCTACAAGATACACCTATGAATTTTTGCAAAAGAATGTTAATTTTTCATTAACATTCTTTGATGAGAAATATAGAAAGGCTTTAAATATCTGTGGAACAAAGTCCGGGCGGGATACAGATAAGGTAAGAGAAGCTGGCTTGACTCCAAGGACAAGCAAGAGTGGACTTGTATATTTTGAAGAGGCAAAGCTTGTAATTGAATGCACAAAGCTCTATTTTCATGATATAACACCAGAAAATATTTTGTTACCATCGATAAACAATTTATATAACAACGACTATCATAGAATGTATATTGGTGAAATAACAGGTATAATGAAAAAGTAAATTATAGCCTTTCCAATTCTTTTGGCATTCCCATGGCATGGGAATGTTTTTGTTTTGTGTAACAAAAAAGTTTCTTGCATAACATACATAATGCTTTCCTTTTTGCCTTTAATTATTCTTTGTGTAACAGGAGGTTGGCCTTTGATGATAGAAGCCAGAGGTCTTTCAAAATACTATGGAGATTTTAAAGCTATAAGCGATATTTCTTTTACCATAAGAGGTGGAGAAATTACAGGGCTTCTTGGTCCCAATGGAGCAGGTAAAACTACTACGCTGAGACTTCTAAGTTGTTATCTTAAGCCAGATTCTGGTTCTATATCAGTAGATGGCAAGGATACAGTGACTGAGTCTCTGGAAGTTAAAAAAAAGATAGGTTATCTGCCAGAGGCCGCTCCTCTTTATGGGGATATGATTGTATATGATTATCTAAAGTTTGCTGCAGAGCTTAGAGGTGTCTTTTCTCAGAAGGTAATTGATGAGGTTGCTCAAACGTGCCGCATTACAGATGTTATGCATAAAAATATCTCTGAGTTATCAAAGGGCTACAAGCAGAGGGTCGGTTTTGCAAATGCTATAGTGCATGATCCTGCAATTTTAATTCTTGATGAGCCAACTTCAGGTCTTGACCCTATTGAGATAGTGGAGATACGAAATCTCATTAAAGAGCTTGGTAGAAAAAAGACTATAATTTTGTCCACTCACATTTTGCCAGAGGTGGAGGCAACATGTGACAGGGTTATAATAATAAATAAAGGAAGTATTGTAGCAGATGATAGAACAGATAATCTTAAAAATTTAGTCAGAGGTGATAAAGAAATAATAATCAAAGTAGCAGGGACTGATTTTGATACTTTAAAGCAAAGCCTTATGCCAATTGACGGGGTAAGGAACGTTTCTGCTTTAGATTGTGATGGCTTAACAGGAGCAATTGTTGTTGCTTCCTATGAAAGAGAGATTAGAGGTGATATCTTTGATATAGTTGTCAAAAGGGGATGGAAATTATATGAAATGAGAGAGGAAGTGCTCTCTCTGGAAAAAATATTTAGCGAACTTGCATCTGGAGGATTAAATGAATAATCTTAATCAGGCTAAATTGGTGATGATGAAGGAGTTTAAAAGCTATTTTTATACTCCCATAGCATATATAGTAATTACAGTTTTTCTTATATTTATAGGTTTTTTCTTTTTTAAGGATTTCTTTTATTTTAATCAGGCACAGATGAGGAGTCTTTTTCAAACATTACCTTTGATGTTTTCTTTCGTTATCCCGGCAGTAACCATGAGGCTTTTTTCTGAGGAAAGGCATAGTGGTACTCTTGAGATTCTTCTCACTTTACCTGTTTCCTCTATGGATGCTGTTTTAGGTAAGTTTTTTGCAGCTCTTGCCTTTTGTGCTGTAATGCTTTCTCCTACGTTGATATATCTTGGAACTGTTGTTTTTGTTGGCTCGCCAGATCCAGGTCCAATTATTGGCGGATACTTTGGCTCATTGTTTCTGGCTGGTGCTTATTCATCAATTGGAATTTTGGCATCCTCTGCTACAAAGAATCAGATAACAGCCTTTATAATTTCATGGGCTCTGTGTTTTGCTCTTTGGCTTATTGATAAGATTACCATATTTCTGCCTCCTTCACTGGGATTTATTGCCTATCTTGGAACGGATTTTCATTTTCAAAATATTTCCAGAGGAGTTATCGATTTAAAGGATATTATTTATTTTATTTCAGTTGCTGCTATTTCTTTGATGTTTTCCCTTCGCATTATAGAGGAGAGGAGATGAGCTATGAAATTAGATGATATTTTTAGAAATTTGAAATTTAATGTGCAATCGTTTTTTGAACTAAAAGAGAAGAATATTTTTTTGGTTTTGAATATTATAATTATTGTTTTAATCAATATTGCAGCTGCTTATTTCCCATTGCGAATAGATCTCACCAGAAATAAAATTTATTCTCTATCACAAACAAGTAAGAATATTGTTTCAAACCTTTCCGAGAGATTGAAAATCAAAGTATTTTTTTCTTCGGACCTGCCAGCAGAGCATGCAGCTGTTTCTCGTTATCTTAAGGATCTCCTTGAGGAATATGCTATCTATGGAAATGAGAATTTTTCTTATGAAATAGTTGATGAGGCTAAGCTTGAATCTCAAGCAACAGAGTATGGCATAAACCCTGTTCAAAGCAGTGAGTTTAGCAATGATCAGATCAAGCTCCGAAATGTTTATATGGGGCTTGTATTCATACATGGAGATTTAATAGAAAAAATTGATGCTTTGACCAAAACTGTGGGGCTTGAGCATGAGATTACATCTCGCATAGCAAAAATGACAGGGAAGGTAGATGCCTTGCTTAAGCTCACCTCTCCTGTGACTGTAACTCTTTATCTGGACAGTAGGTTAAAAGAGCTACCTATTGATGGAATCAATTCCATTGAGGAGATTGTTCGCAAGGCCTTTGATAAATGTTATAGCAGAAACTATAAAAAACTCGATCTAAGAATTATTGATCCGTCTCAGATTTCTGATCTGACCTCGCTCTCTCAGCATTATGGTATATCCAGGCTTCGATGGGGAAATTTAAAAGGAAGAAGTGGCAATAATATTGCTGCAGGTGAGACTATTTTTGGCATGGTTGTAGAAAATGGTGAAAAGTTTCGCAAGATAGATCTTGAGGTAGTTCCAACCATCTTTGGGACAAATGTTGTAAGTGGTCTTGAAAAAATAGAGGATAAAATTAATAAGGCAGTGAGTGATTTGCTTGCAGTAAATCAAAGGATTGCTTATGCAAAGGGATATGGCATTCCAGATATAAATGATAGGAGATCCCCTGAAGGGGCAGCCTTTTTTGCTAATCTGCTTTCTGATGTCTATGAAATTGTCGAGGTAGATCTATCCAGGGAGGATATTCCCTCTGACATAAATCTTTTAATAATAAATGGACCTATTGATAAATTTCAAGATAGTGAAAAATTTAAAATAGATCAATTTCTGATGAATGGGAAATCTATTTTGCTCTTTGTAAATTCCTTTAAAGAGCTTGACCAGAGGATGAATTTTCTTGGGAATGAGCCTTCTGTTATTGCAGTAGATAATGGCTTGGATGATCTGCTGTCTTTTTATGGAATAGATATTAAAAAGAGCATAGTTCTTGATAAAAGGTGCACAAGAGTAAACCTTGGAAATATGATTACAGATTATCCCCTTATTGCAATGATTACCCAGGAAGGATTGGATAGGGAAAGCCCTGTTACAAAGTATCTCAATAGTGCTTTGATGATCAAGGCTTCTCCTGTTGAGTTTAATGATAGAGTTAAAGATAGCTCTTTTACAAAGAGAGTTCTTGTTTCTACCTCTCCAGAGAGCTGGCTCATGGAGGGTATGATAAATTTTAATCCGCTTTTTATGAATCCACCTTCAGACAGGGATCTTAAAAAATACAATATAGCTCTATTGCTTGAGGGAAGTTTTGAGAGCTTTTATAAAGGTAAGGAATTGGCATTTAAATCACAAAAGTCAGCTATTACAGGAGAAAGTAGGCTTGAGAAGACTATATCCTCAGGAGTGAGCAGACTCCTTGTCGTTGGAAGTTCTGAAATAACCACATCGGCTTTTATTGATTATTCCAGAAAGGCCCTTTCGGGGACTGGTAATAATGAAACTTTTTCCAATGATATTTTGCTCCATTCCATGGTGGATTATCTTGCAGGTAATTATCATATACCAGAGATGAAGAGTAAGAGCCTTGATTTTAATCCTTTGATCAAAACAAGCGATACAACAAGGTTTATCCTTAAGGTCATAAACATTGTAGTTGTGCCTATCTTTGTTGTTATTACAGGTTTTGTTATATGGAGGCTTAGAATGATAAAACGACGTTCCATAGAGAATTATTATCAAAGCAGAGGTAGATTATGAGGAAGAGAATTCTTATAAGCTCTGGCGTAATCATACTTTTGCTTGCTGCAATAGCTGTAAAAAAATGCAGCTTTAAAAGGGATTATTCACTTAAACATCTCAATGTGCCTGCAGACACAATTGTTATAAAAAGTTTAGATTATTCCCTTGAATTAAAAAAACAAGGGGATAGGTGGCTTATTGGCCAAAAAGGTTATCCTGCAGATAATGATCTCATAAGAGATCTTGAAAAGAAAATAGCAGAGCTTCCTGTGGTTGATCTGGTTTCAACAAAAGGTTTTTTTGAGCCCTATGAATTATCTGAGGGTCAGGCTCTTGATATAAGCCTTATGGCAAAAGGGGAGCTTTTGCGCAGGGTGTCTATAGGTAAGCAGGGATTGACAAATAATCATGTCTATGTTAGAATAGATAATGGGAGAGAGGTTTTCCTTGCCTCTGGAATAACTAAAAATGAATTTAAGCAGGATATAGATAATCTGAGGGATAAAAAAATTTTTGAGCTTAAAAGTGATTTTATAGAAAAGATAAGTATAAATTATCAGGGGAAGGAGTATATCTTTTATAAAGAGAAGGTTGCACAAAAAGAAAATTCTAATAGTTCAGGGGAATCCTCAGAACAAGAGTGGAAATGTAAAGGATATGAGAATATTCAATTGAATTCCTCAAAGATAAATTCTATGTTATATACTTTTTCACCTTTAAGAGCAGCAAAATTTTATGAGGGAGAGATTAAGGAAAAACCTCTTTGTATTGTGAGGATTTTTACAGGTGATGGTGAGAAGGATTTGAATATCTATAAAGGAGTGGAAAAAGATTTTTATCTTGCAACATCTTCTTTAAGTCCCTATAATTTCACCATAGGCTCATGGCAGGCGCAGAAGTATATGATTAAAAGCATTAAAGATCTGGAAAAGAATTAGTTTGAGAGGAGGTGACTATGTCAGAGGATATTACCAACAATGAACAGAGTCCAATAATAGTAGCACATGAATTCAGGCCAGATATTGTGCCTATTATACCTATATCACAAAGACCAATCTTTCCTGGTATGATGATTCCTTTAATTCTTACTGGTGATGTTATGATTGAAACAGCCCAGGAGATTATGGATTCCCCTCATAAGATTGGAGGAGTTGTCCTTGTAAAGAATCAACATGATGATATGCCAAGGTCAGAGGATCTCTATACAGTTGGCGTTGCTGTAAAGATTTTTAAGATCAATCCCATTGATGAAAAAACCGTTCAGGTTATGTTAAATGCCCTTGGGAGATTTACTTTAAAGAGCGTAATACAGGATAGCCCAATAATAAAATGGAAAGTAGAGAATTATTACGAAGAGGTCTTTAAGCCTACAGATGAAATGAAGGCATTTTCAATGGCAATTGTAAGTGCTGTGAAGGAGCTAATTAAAACTAATTCTCTTTTCCAGGAAGAGCTGAAACTATTTTTGAATAGATTCAGCGTTGAGGATCCTGGCAAGCTTTCAGACTTTGTTGCCTCAATGACAAATGCAGAACCAGCAGAGATACAGGATATACTTGAGACCTTTGATGTCAGGGAAAGAGTAAAAAAGGTTTTGATTTTGCTCAAAAAAGAGATTGAGATAAATAAACTTAAGACAAAGATAACTCAGCAAATAGAAGAGCGAATATCTAAACAGCAAAAGGAATTCTTTTTACGAGAGCAGCTTAAGGAGATAAAAAAGGAATTAGGCCTTGAAAAAGATGAAAAATCTTCTGAGATAGAAAAGTTTGAGCAGAAAATTGCAAAGCTTAAGCTTACAGAGGAGGCAGCCAAAAAGATAGATGAGGAGATGAATAAGCTAAGGCTTCTGGAACCTCATTCTGCTGAATACGGTGTAAGCAGGAATTATCTCGATTGGCTAACTTCTTTGCCATGGGGAATATTTTCAGAGGATAACTATGATATAGCAAAAGCCAAACAGATCCTCAATAGAGACCACTATGGACTTGATGATATAAAAGAAAGAATCCTTGAGTTTATTGCAACAGGGAAGATGAAGGGAAATATCTCAGGTTCAATAATATGCTTTATTGGCCCACCGGGAGTTGGTAAAACATCAATTGGTAAATCTGTAGCTGAGGCTCTTAATCGCAAATTTTATAGATTTTCATTAGGTGGGATGAGAGATGAGGCAGAGATCAAGGGCCACAGGAGAACATATATAGGAGCAATGCCAGGAAAAATTATACAGAGCTTAAAAACTGTTGGTGTTGCAAATCCAGTCATAATGCTTGATGAGATAGATAAAATTGGTGCAAGCTTTCAGGGTGATCCTGCCTCAGCATTGCTTGAGGTTTTAGATCCAGAGCAGAATAAAGATTTTTTGGATCACTATTTGGATGTAAGGTTTGACCTTTCCAATATACTCTTTATTGCAACTGCCAATCAGCTCGATACCATACCTGGTCCTCTTCTTGACCGTATGGAGATCATGAAGCTATCAGGTTATATTCTGGAAGAGAAGTTGCAGATAGCTAAAAAGTACCTCATACCGAAACAGCTTAAAGAGCATGGACTTAAGAAGGGCATGGTGACAATAGATACAGATGGTCTCAAGAAAATGATCGACGGCTATGCAAGAGAGGCTGGCGTAAGAAGCCTTGAAAATAATATACGAAAGGTGATGAGAAAGGCTGCAAGAAAATTTGCCGAGGGAAGCACAGAGCCTATCAGTGTAACAGAGGCAAATCTTGAGGAGTTCTTGGGCAAACCACGATTCACAGATGAATCACTCTATGATAAACGTATTCCAGGGGTGGTTATGGGTCTTGCATGGACAAGTCTTGGTGGAACCACTCTTTATATTGAGTCCACAGCTATTTATACAAAGAGCAAGGGCTTTAAACAAACAGGACAGTTGCGGGATGTTATGCGAGAGTCCTCGGAGATTGCATATACATATATTCAGTCAAGGGCAAAGGATTATGGAATAGATGAGAATTTTTTTGCAAATCATTTTATACACCTTCATGTTCCTGCTGGAGCAACTCCAAAGGATGGTCCCTCTGCTGGGATAACGATGGCTACATCACTTTATTCTCTGGCCAAAAATCTCCCGGTTAAAAAGAATGTTGCAATGACAGGTGAGCTTACTGTTACAGGGAAGGTTCTTCCAATTGGTGGTGTCAAAGAAAAGACTATTGCAGCAAAAAAGGCAAAGGTTAAGACTATTATTTTCCCTGTAGAGAATAAAAAGGATTTTGATGAATTGCCAGATTATATAAAGAAAGGACTTGATGTTCATTTTGTGAATTATTTTGATGAGGTTTTGGATATAGTTTTTTAAAATAAAAATTTTTTGTGCCTGCAAATTTTGTAGGCACAAAAAATTTGTGCCAAAGTAATTTTTTTATCTTTTTTTGTTGACATAATATGGGGCAAAGGATATTTAGTTTTTTCGTAAAGAAAATTAACTCCGCCCAGATGGTGGAATTGGTAGACACGCATGGTTGAGGGCCATGTGAGATTACTCGTGTGGGTTCAAGTCCCGCTCTGGGCAATAAAAGCAGGCTGGCTGATAGGATCAGGCAGCTTTTTTGTTGAAAAGGATAAGTATCTTTTATGGAAAGAACACTCTCTATAATTAAGCCAGATGGGGTTCGAAAAAAGATCATCGGCGAAGTCATAAGACGTTTTGAAACAGCAGGTTTGAGAATTGCTGCAATTAAGATGATTCATATGACTAAAGAAGTTGCTGAAGGGTTTTACGCTGTTCATAGGGGCAAATTTTTTTATGATGAGCTAACATCCTTTATGTCTGAGGGACCTGTTGTTGTGATGGTTCTTGAGGGTGAAGATGCAATTGCCTTAAACCGAAAACTCATGGGAGCAACTAATTTCAAAGAGGCAGAGCCTGGCACAATTAGAGCTGATTTTGCAACAAGTATTCAGCATAATATAGTCCATGGCTCTGATTCACCTGAATCTGCAAGGTTTGAAATTGGCTATTTTTTTGCAGAGACTGAAATTTTTTAGTATAAATTTATATAGCAATTTTATTTGCTTTAAATGTTTATTGACAAGAAGAGATGATTTAGTAGCTTAGGGATTACTCAGGGAAAGGTGTCCGAGAGGCCGATGGAGCACGGTTGGAAACCGTGTGTTGCGCAAGCAACCGGGGGTTCGAATCCCCCCCTTTCCGAAAAAAAAGAGCTGGTTTAAGATGATGGCATACCAGGTAATAGCCCGCAAGTGGCGTCCTCAGGATTTTAACGAAGTAGTATTTCAACAACACGTTACAAAGACTATCCGAAATAGTATAAAGCAGGGAAGGATTTCTCATGCCTATTTGTTTTCCGGACCAAGAGGTGTTGGCAAAACAACAATGGCAAGGATCCTTGCAAAGGCTCTTAATTGCATTCATGGACCAACAGCAGATCCCTGTGGAGTTTGTGAAAACTGTCTGGAGATAAAGCAGGGTAATTCCTTTGATGTTATAGAGATAGATGGCGCTTCCAATAATGGCGTTGATAACATAAGGGAGCTTCGGGAAAATGTGAATTTTGCTCCAGTTAAATCCCGCTATAAGATCTATATAATAGATGAAGTCCACATGGTTACAACAGCTGCATTTAATGCTCTGCTTAAAACTCTTGAGGAACCTCCTCCTCACATAGTATTTATTTTTGCTACAACAGAAATTCATAAGTTGCCTGAGACAATACTATCCAGATGTCAGAAATTTTTCTTTAAAAAGATCCCATCAGAGGTAGTTGTAGACCATCTCAAACATATAGTTGAAAGAGAGGGCTATGGTATCTCTGAAAAGGCTCTTTATCAGATAGCAAGGATTGCAGATGGCTCAATGCGAGATGCTCAGTCTCTACTGGAACAGGTCATTTCATTTTCAGGGGTTTCAGGTAATGAACTGGAAATCTCCCATGAGGATGCTTTGACTATACTTGGGATTGTGCCTCTTGAGAGCTATATGAGGCTCTTTAGCCTTATTGCTGCAAAGGATAGACTATCAATAATTGAAGAAATAGATCGAATAATCTCCTCCGGTATTGATGTTGCAAGATATTCATCAGGGCTCATTGATGCAATTAGATATCTGAGATTGATAAAAAGTGGGATAGAGGCCTCAAATCTTATAGATTTGTCCACTGAAGAGATTAAGGGATTAAGGGCAAGTGGTGAGGCAATATCAGATGAGGAGTTATCAAAGATCTTTTCAATAGCCATAGATCTTTCAAAAAACTTAAGGTTTTCTTCAAATGATAGAGTTTATCTGGAGATGGCTCTGCTTGATATGGTGTCTGTAATAGATACTCCTTCACTGGCAGAGATATTGCAAAAGATAGAAAAAATAAACTTTGGTAAGCTTCCCTCAGGGGAGGGGGCAGCAACTCCTAAAAATACAAAGACATTGTCCATTGTAGATAGCTGGAATGAAATGCTATCAGAGCTTGAGGCAAAGAAAAATAAATTTTTTGTGATATTGAGACCTGCAAAGATTTTAGCTGAAAATGAAAATCTTTTTTTGAGTTATCCCGATGACCTTGATGATCGCAATTACCTTGAATCCTTAACAGATGAGTTAAAATCTTATATAGAGAAAACTCTTTCAAAAAAAACAGGGAAATCTATAAAAATTGTTATTGATTCAAAAAAGTCAGAAAATAAAGTCAAGGTAGAGGATTATCTTGATGATTCTGAATCAATGGATGATGATAATTCGCCTATTCCAGATTCGATTATGGAACGCAACCCAGAGCTTGATGATTATAAAGTGGAGAGTCAGGCTGTTAAAAAGATTCAAAATGCCTTTTATGGCCAGATAATAGATAATAAAGGAGAAAGCAAATGCTGAAAGGACTTGGAGACTTAGGTCAAATAATGAAGATGCAAAAGGAAATGAAAAATATTCAGAAGAAAATTCAGAAAACAAAAATTGAAGGTCAAAGCTCAGATGGAAGTGTTAAGGTCACTGTAAATGGGGAGTTTTCTCTTCTTGATATATCCATAAGTGAAGAGCTTGTTCGCTCTGGCGATGTAAAAAAGATCGAAAAAATGGTTTCCTCTGCTGTAAATGATGCAATCACTAAAGCAAAGGATTTTTCGGCTGAAGAAATGAAGAAAATTGCAGGCGGAATGGATCTTGGAAGCCTATTTAAATAAAAGGTAACAATGGCATCACCTTCATATTATCTTGAGAAAGTAACAAAGGAATTTGCAAAACTTCCTGGTATAGGTCACAAGAGTGCCTCCAGAATTGCTTTTCATCTTCTTAAGATGGGGAAGGGTGATGTCTATTCCCTGATTAGCTCTATTACTGAACTTATAGATAATATAAAATTTTGTGAAATATGTGGAGGCATATCAGATAATAATATCTGTGCAATATGCTCTGACACTACGAGAGATAAAAATACTTTATGTGTGGTGGAGAGTGCAAGGGATATATTAATTGTAGAAGCCTCTAAAAAATATAATGGCCTGTATCATGTTTTATCAGGACTTATCTCTCCCCTTGATGGAATAGGTCCAGATGATCTTAATATTAAGACTCTTGAACAGCGATGCAGGGATGAAAGCTTCTCTGAGATAATTATAGCCCTGAGTCCAACCATAGAGGGAGATGCTACTACATTGTATATTGCTTCAATGCTTTCTTCACTAAAGTTGAACATTACAAGAATTGCCCATGGATTGCCCGTTGGCAGTGATCTGGAATACGCAGATAGCGCTACTATATCAAAATCCTTTGAAGGCAGAGTCAGAATCTAATTTTTATTTTTTTTATCCCGTTTTTTGCCCTCTATTTCTATAATCACAGGAAGCCCTTCCATATCGAGCTCTTCTTTTAGGGCTTTTTCAAAGTATCGGATTGTATCTTTTCTAAAGTTTTTTTCATTATTAACAAAAAATTTAAATCGTGGTGGCATAGTCTCTGTTTGGACAGCATAGTAGACCTTAATTGTTTCGCCAAGCTGAGGAATCCTTGCTTTGTTTTTGATCTCAGCTATTATCCTGTTTAGAGTAGGGGTATCTATTCTCCTTGTTGATTTCTCCTTTAGCATAAGAGCTGTTTGCAGAAGCTTATCTATACGAAGTTTATTTTTTGCAGATATTGATATTATAGGGAAATCTGCGGCTCTATAAAATTTAAAAATGAGCTTATCCTTGAATTCATTGAAAGTTTTGTGATCCTTTTCCAGACAATCCCACTTGTTTATGGCAATAATAACAGGTTTTCCAGATTTTATTATTTCATCAGATATTTTTTTATCATTTTCTGTAAGCCCCACTGTGGCATCTATGAGATGGATTGCAATATCACATCTTTTTATTGAGTCAATAGTTCTTGTCAAAGAGTAGAATTCAATATTTTCAGATATTTTGCTCTTTTTTCTTATTCCAGCAGTGTCAATTATTTGGATTGTTTTGCCATGGTAAGAGAATGTTTCATCTACGGAGTCTCTTGTTGTGCCAGGTATATCGGAGACAATAGATCTTTGATATCCAATAAATGAGTTAAGAAGCGTAGATTTCCCAGAATTTGGTCTTCCAATTATGGCGATTTTAATGTCAGGTTCAGGTATTGATGTTTTTTTAACAGGTAACAGCCTTGTGATATTATCAAGTAGAAGATTGACATTAAATCTTCTCAAAGCAGAAATAGGTATAAGTTCATTAAATCCAAGTTCATAGAAATTAGGCAGATACTCCATTTTCTCATTGCTATCAATTTTGTTAACAGCGACTATTACAGGAATATTGATTTTTCTAACAATATTTGCAAGCTCAAAGTCAAAGGAATCCAAATCAGGAGCTTCAAGGAGTAGTATTATGAGGGAGCTCTTTGAAAGATGCAACTGAGCATTGGCAATTATCTCCGCTGAAAGCTCAGCAGAAGATGATATATCAAGACCTGGTGTGTCAGAGAGTATGAATCCTATATTATTATGGATAACGCTATGGGAAATAATGTCGCGGGTAAGGCCAGGTACAGGATCTACAATAGACTTTTTATCTTTTATAATTGCATTAAAGAGAGTAGATTTCCCAACATTTTGTCTGCCCACTATTGATACAATTGGAAGTTTTGATGCCATGTTGATGTTACACTCCAGTTGTGAATTTAAAATATATTAGCGAATATAAATAAGCAAGTTTTTAAAATTATTATTTATAGACAAAGACATGCCTTATTTAAGTCAAGAGATAAATTTCCCTTATAATAAGTCGCTTTATTTGAATTAAATTTAACATTAAATGAGGGGAAAGAGATGTGAAAAATTTTTTGTTTATAAATTTTGAATTTTTTTTCGATAAAATTGATGTGTTAATTGCATTGTTGTATGATTTTTTTATTTTTTACTTGAAATATTATAATAGTATGTTACTGTTATGATATAAGTTGCATTAAAAAAAATTTTTGAGGTGTATTTCATGGCAAGTGCTAAGCAACTTGAGAACAACATTAAAAGAAAGAAAGACAAGATTGCTAAACTTCAGAAGGAAATCAAAACTGAAGAAGCAGCAATAGCTAAGCTCGAAAAGGATCTGGCTGTTGCAAAGAAGAAAGAAGCCGAGAAGCCAAAGCCTAAGGCAAAGGCTAAAGCTGCGGCAAAACCAAAAGCTCCAAAGAAATAGGTTCTTTCAAAAAAAGAGGGTTCTTAACCCTCTTTTTTTTATTAATTATATTGAAAAAGCCTTTGCCTGCCGATATTATTTGTATAAACCCGAATGTGTTGTTTTGATGAGTAACTTGCTTTTCTTTAATTATTCATATATTATTTACGGAGAGTACGGTCTTGCTTAAGGTTGAACAGAGAAAATTGAGAAATTTTAATCAGTTTCAGACAATTGAAGATGTTCTCAGGTTGTTGAAGGAACAATTTTCTACGAGGAAGTTGTATATTAAATATGATGTGGATAAGCGAGAAGTAATGATTAATGAATATAATCCTGATAATACCTTGATGGTTGTTACCGATCCTAATTATAAACATTCAGGTGATATTATTATATATGGGCTTTCTGATAAATATATTGAAATAGATTTAGAAGTTCTGGATCAAATAGGACCTGGATATTATAAATGCAGAATTAAAAGTGCAAGAAGAGCAACAGAGGGTAGAAGGGATTTGCGTTTTAAGATAAATCCAGGGGAGGCAGTGGCTACTAATTTCCGTGTATCCAAGCATACAATTGAGCTAACCAGATTTAATATTCCAACAAGCATTAAAGTAGTAATAGAGCAGTTCCAATCTGTTAATTCCAAGTTTGCAGATATATTCAGGGTGGATGTATTTTCTCTTGAAAACAAGGATATAGCTTTAAAGCACATAAAAAATACAGGAAAGACTTTATTTATAGAAGATACCACCAATCCTGAATCATATAAGTCTATGACCGAAGACTTTGTAGATATTGCAGCTTTATATGGTAATGATCTTGATAAACTCATAAAGAGAAATATAGAAAAGGGATTTAAGTCTATAATCATTGTTCCTGTCATTTATATAACAGAAGATGAGAAGTCTATTAATTTTGCTTATATACAGGCCATTTCAAAAACAGATACACTTGGACTTGATAAAGTAATAGAGATGAAGGAAATGTCCTTTAAGCTTGTTGATAGAATAAGGGATGCTAATACAATTCTTGTCTCTGTTCATCAGCCAATAATTGATGTGAGCAGGGGCGGAGCAAAGCTTAAAATAACTGATCCAGATCTGAAAAAATATATACAAAAATCAAAAGGCTTTATATTTGATATTGTTTTTAAATTGCAGGCACCTCTTACAATATATGGGGAGATTAAATCTATAACATTTGATCCCAATGGTGATATGTATATTGGAGTTGATTTTGAGGGTAACTCTTCACGAAAAGATGAAATGAAGAGATTTTATGATGTTTTAAAACCAATGGAGATCGAATACAAATCAAAGCTCATGAAAAGCATGAAGAATAAAAAGTAAATAAGCTTTTTATTTTCTGGCTATCTCCGCATCAGACATCCTTGCATAAAAAGGAAGAGTAAGATTATAGGATTCATACAGGCCTTTGTCTTTATTATAGAGAGCAAGAGCTATTCTGCAGGCAATATCCCCAGATGGTAGAAAATCTTCTTTAATTGTATAGCTAAAACCTATAGATTCTGCCATTGCAGCAATTTCTTTTTTGTATAAAATAGAGCCATCCCCTATGCACAGAACCCTTTCACCCTTTTTTATATCTTTTAGCAGAAAATTTATATCATAATCCCCTGCAGATATAATAGATTCAGGTATTGCAGTGTTATTTTTTGCATACAAAGCTCCAAAGACTCTGCCTTTTTTTGCATCAAAGGCAACAAGTATTTTATCTTCTTCACAAAGAAGAGCAGCTGAAGCTCCATATATATCGTGAGTAATAAGCCCTACAAGAGGAACTTCTAAGATTTGAGCCATCATTCTTGCTGTAGACACAGCAATTCTAACCCCGGTGAAAGAACCTGGACCTATCCCTGTAGCAATTAAGTTAAGATCTCTCATTTTGACATTTCCCTGATTGAGCAAATTGAGGAGATTTTCAAAAATAGTAACGGAGTGAGATCTCTGTGTGTCATTGCAAAATTGTAAAGTGGTTTCAGCTGTTCTCAAAGCAATGAGTTCTATATTTGTTGCTGTGTCAATTGTAAGGATATTCAATTGTAATCCTCCGTTGAAAATCATTTATATATTCAATAAAAACTTCAATTCTATTTTTGGGTAACCTTGAACTGGCTCTTTCTGGCCATTCTATTACAGATACCCCATCCTTTTCCCAGTATTCTTCAAAAAACAGATTATTTAATTCGTTTTCACTTTCAATTCTATAAAGGTCAAAGTGATAAAAAGTTTTTTGTCCTTTATATATTTCCATAAGACTAAAGGTTGGACTTGTGATATCTTCGCTAATTCCAAGCCCAAGGGCTATTCCTTTGGAAAGAGTTGTTTTTCCTGTGCCCAGATCGCCATATATAGCTATTAAATCTCCCTCCCTGGCTTTTTCCCCTAAGATTTTACCAATTTTAAGAGTTTCTTCAGGGTTGTTTGTTACGAATACCTCTTTCATCTGGTGAATTTATACTTCCTATGTAATTTAATAAAAAGGATTCTTTGAGTCAAACTTTAATTGAAAATATTAGATGCTTATGATTAAAAGTGCTTTAATATTGTAAAGAATTTTAAAAAAATTGTAAAGTTTAAAATTTTCCTGATTTGACAGATTTTTTCAGTAATTATCCCTAAATATAATTTTTAGTGTAAAATTAAGAAAATATTATCCCTGAATCCTTAGGCTGCAGGAATAATAGAGTATTTTTATTTTAAAAGAAGTTAGGGAATAAATACTGGATTTTTTAAATTTTAAAACAGATAAGATAAAGATTTAGCAATTTTTGTCTGTTTTAATTTCAATATTTTTTTATAGAATTGAAATTTTTTAATTGCAGATATAATTATGCGTTCTTTTATGGTAAAAAAATTTTAAAAAGGTGTGACATTGAGAGCCAACAGCAAGGAAGAAAAAGTTAAAGAACGCAAAAAGAGAATAACAGAAGCTCTTAAGAGGCTGTTGCAGAGGCAGGTTTACTCACAGATTTCCATTCAGGAAATAGCTGATGAGTCGGGCTATTCCAAAGGTGGAGTTTTGCATTATTTCCCAACAAAGGACGATATCTATATAGAGCTTATAAATGAGCTTTATGCAGATCTTGAATATAATCATAGAAGACTTTTGCAGATAGATCTTGATCCAGATGAAATAGCTCCAATATCTTCTCTTTTGAGTGTTGAAAGCTTTGTACTTGATCGATCTAATATAATTATACTTATCAATGTAATACTATATTCCTTTGAAAATGAAACCATAAGGAATATGATCAAAAAATTCTTTGCAAATCACAGGCTATTTTTTGAAACAATTCTTAGAGAAAATATGCGAGATAAAACAGGACCCTTTGATCTTGATACAAAGACAATAGCACGGGTTATTCAGTCAGTGGTCTTTTTTATGGGCGTCATAGAGGAATTTGATCCAATTGATCTGGATTATGCAAAGATTGTTCGCTATGTAACAGATCTTCTCAGATCCTGAATTTGGGCTACAACCTGATTGTAGTCTCTTTTTGCCTTTGCTAAAGATGTAATTTTATTCAGGCAATTGTCAAAATGACATTGTAAAAACACTTGCTAATTCCATCCTTTTTTAATAATATTCCAATGGATTTTTACAAATGGAGAGCCTTTTGATGATAAACAGGGATGAGCTTTATAGCAATCTCAACAACGGCTTGCTCAGGGAGAGATCTCGCATATTAAAGAGCAATTTAGAAAAAAATCTTCCACTTATAAAAAAAAATGGGGGATTGCAAAAGATTGTTAAGGATCTTGACGGTAAGGAGGTCTTTGTAATAGGAGCAGGTCCCTCTCTTGATAAGGAATTGCCTATTTTAAAGAAGTATTCTGAAAGATTGAATGTGGTATATATTGCAACAGATATGGCCTTGAGGCCATTGTATGAATATGGGATTACCCCTCACTATGTTATAACATGTGAAACAACGGCTTCTGATTTTTTTTCCTCTATGGATACATCGCGCTCTCATCTTCTGGCCTTTTCTTGCTGTAGCCATTCAAATCTCCGCAAGTGGAATGGTAAAATAAGCTTTTATAATTGGATGATTGAAAATGATTTTTATTCATTGCTGTGGGATGAGGCGGGGAGAGATTTGGGTTTTGTTGCAACAGGTAGCATCGTCACTACTCAGGCTATATCTATTGTCCTTGGCTGTGGCATTTCATCTCTGGTTATAGTTGCAAATGATATGGCTTTTTATGATCGCTTCTATGCAGAAAATACTCTTAGGGGAATTAAAAGAACATTAAATATTACAAGGCTAAATCCTGTGAGCAATTTTGATTTTAAAATTTCAAGAAATGCCAGATTTTATGATATATTTAGAAATGGCAAAAAATACTATACAAACGATCAGTTTCTTGCTGCCAAATACTGGCTGGAAGAGCTTTTTGGAAGCAGACCCTTTCCAGTTGTAGATTGCAGTGAACCTGGATGTTCAGAAAAATATGTAACAAAGATGACTTTGAAGAATTATTTTGAAAAAAAGAATAAGAGAGGTAAAAGGCCATGATGATTACACTTCATAAGCTAAATGGAGAATCCTTTTTGCTCAATGCAAGTCATATAGAGACCATAGAAAGTAAGCCAGATACAGTAATAACTCTTACAAACGATAGAAAGTATATTGTTCAAGAAACTCCTGAAGAGGTCCTTGTTAAAATTGATAATGCTATAAAAAATGGTATTGTCTTATTAAAATAAAGATTACATTTATTTTTAACTCTCTTAGCTTTTATTAACTCAAAATATTTACATTTAAGGCCGATTAGATTATAAAAGAGGCACTATTGTTATATGAATATTTTAAGCTAAATGAATAAATTAATTGACATGAATAATTAAAATATGTTATTATGTCTCATAATTATGTTCATTTGCTCTGTGCTGTCTTTTTTGTAACCTTGCACAAGGTTGTTGCTTATAATAAATATGGTGGTTTCATATGGCTGATGATGATAGAGATTTAGCTGAAGAGGAGAGTGGTGGGTCTGCTTCGGAGACGAGCAGTGCGGCTACTTCTAAAATTGTAAAGATCCTTCTGTATGTTGCAGGGGGTATTATACTTGTGCTTCTGGTAACAGGTATATCCTATCTTGTGTCTACGACTGTTACAGAAAGCAAAAGAGAGAAGAGTTATGATATAATTGCAGCTCCGCCTCCAGAGCCTCTGGCAACCTTTGAGCTTCCACCATTTTCTAAGTCAACGGCGGATGCAGAGCCACATTTTATAAAGATGACTATTTCTCTTGCTTATGAAGCAAGTCCTTTGATGAGTGCAGAGCTTGCCAATAGGAGGGATGAGATTCAACATATTGTAAATGTAATACTTCAGGGTAAAACAGTTGAGGATCTTAAAGATAAAGATGATATGATTACTCTTTCTGAGGAGATTAAGGCACATATAAATCTCAGACTTATAGCTGGTAAGATTAAAGAAGTTTATTTTAAAGAATACCTTGTGAATTAGATTATAATTTTTTGTTGCTATACTTTTTGTTTGGCTTGTCGCTTGATAATTTTTACTGGAGGAATTTATGGGAGACGGCTCCTTATCACAAGACGAAATTGATGCTCTGTTACAGGGAGCGGATGATATAGTTTCAGGTCCAGAACCTTCCATGGGTTTTGACGCTCCTCCTTCCCGTGGAGCTTCTTCTTTTTCTCCTATGGAGAGTAATAATATTCGCAATATCTTGAATTCTTCCATATCCGCTGTTGCTCCTGCTTTGAGTGGATATCTTGGCGGCCGTAATCTGGTTTTTTCAAATCCAGTGGTTGAGGCCAAGCCTCAGGAGACCATGAGGAATGATTTCCGTGGGAGATTTGTGCAGGTTGCAGTGAATTTCACAGGGGCAATCTCTGGACGGAATTTAGTAGTCTTCAACTATAGAGATGCTGGTATAATATCCTCTCTGATGATGGGTGATGATAGCGGCACACCTCCTGCAGAAATAACTGATGCTCATCAAAGCACAATTCAGGAGTTTACAAATCAGCTTATATCCTCCCTTGCTACGCAATTTAGTGGTAAGGTGGGAGGTGGTATTGGGACATCCCCTGCTGTTGTATCTGTTGCAAATACACCAGCAGAGCTTCAATTACCTCCTGGCGAAGTTATAAAGATCACCTATGACATGACAATAGATGGAATTCTCAATTCAAAACTTTATCATATTATAGATGCGGGAATTGCTGGTGTTCTTGGGACTCTTGGCGCACCTCAAGTGTCACCTCAGCCTCAATATCAATATACTCCACCTCAGGCGCAAATAAGCTCAGTGCGTTTTCCTCAAATGGGAGAGAGTATCTCTTCAGGTGGCTATGGTGATATTAGCCTTCTTCTTGATGTGGAGATGACACTGACTGTGGAACTTGGAAGAACCACAAAACTTGTTAAGGATATACTTGGACTGGGTGAAGGCTCAATTATTGAGCTTGATAAACTCGCTGGTGAACCTGTAGACCTCCTTGTAAATGGAAAGCTTATAGCTAAGGGGGAGGTTGTTGTTATTGATGAAAATTTTGGTGTTCGTGTAACTGATATTGTAAGTCAGGACGAAAGATTTAAATCTATTAACAGATAGCTTATTTAAAAAATTTTTTTGGAATCTGGATAAATATGAGACATAATGTATCACTATCTTATCGCCATAAATTAAACTTTAGCACAGCTTTTTTTGCCTTTGTGTTGATAGTTTTTTTGAATTGCCTTTCATTCTCAGCTTTAGCTCAGAACTCTTCTAATGGTCAGATCACGCAGCAAGGTCAAAGCGAGACTAAAGCAGAAGAAAAAGTTCCAGGCCAGGCCTTTGATGAAAGGGCTTTCGGCCCTCAGGTAGAGGAGGAGTCCTTTGTCTGGATGATTATAAAAACTATTTTTGTTCTTGGGCTTTTTGCTGGTGGTTTTTATTTATTTTATAAATTTGTGACTCAAAAGGCGGGATTGCAGGTATCCGGGCATGAGGCCATAAGGATTCTCTCTATGGTTCCTGTTGGGCCAAATAAAACTCTTCAGCTTATTGATATCGCAGGTAAAATTTATCTTATAGGGGTATCTGAAAGTGGAATAAATCTCCTTACAGAAATAGAGGCAAAGGATGAAATCGATAGAATAAGATTGCTTAGCTCAAGATCAACTCCTATCAAAGAACTGACTTTTCAGGATTTTCTTGGACAGCAGATAGGATGGGTCATTGACCGTGTTTCTGATATAAAAGATAGATTTACAGATAAAAAATCAGCAAAGGGACCAACTGGCACAAAGAGAACATCGCTGGAAGAGCGAGATGTAGATTTGAGTTATTTATCCAGACAAAAAAGCAGACTAAAAAAAATGAATGGTGATGATGAAGAATAAGAGATTTTTATTTTTGACTTTTGCTCTTTTGCTTGTGCCTGCTGCATTGCTTGCCCAGAATGCAGGGGGAGTTACTATGCCAATACCAAAAATAACTTTCAATGTTACTGAGGCAAATAATCCAAAAGATGTCGCATTGAGTTTACAGATATTATTCCTTTTATCGATACTTACACTTGCACCTTCTATTATAATAATGATGACTGCCTTTACCCGTGTGGTCATAGTCCTTGACTTTGTTAAAAGAGCTTTATCTTTACAGCAGATGCCGCCAAATCAGGTTATTGTTGGACTGTCTTTGTTTTTAACTTTTTTTATCATGGCTCCTACCTTTACCGAAATAAACGAAAAGGCTCTTCAGCCCTATCTTAATGGTCAGATCTCAAATCAACAGTTTTTCGACAGAAGTATGGAACCAATGAGAGAATTTATGTTTAGACAGACAAGAGAAAAGGATATTGCACTTTTTGTTAAGCTTGCAAAGATTGAAAAGCCCAAGTCCAAAAAGGATATTCCTTCTTATTGTTTGATACCTGCTTTCATGATTAGCGAGTTAAGAATTGCCTTTGAAATTGGCGTTTTGCTTTTTTTGCCTTTTATTGTGATAGATATGATTATTGCAAGTGCTCTTATGGCAATGGGTATGATTATGTTGCCACCAGTTATGATATCGCTGCCTTTTAAGCTGATTTTGTTTATATTGGTCGATGGCTGGAATTTGTTAGTCTATGAGCTTGTTAGATCCTTTAAATGAAGAGGTAAACTATGACCGATCTTATGGTGATTAAAATAATGCGAGAGTCTTTAATGACTGTATTGATAGTTTCTGCTCCAATTCTTGGTGTTGGTATGTTTGTAGGCCTTATTATTTCCATTATTCAAACAACCACTTCTATTCAGGAGCAGACTCTTACTTTTGTCCCAAAAATTGTGGCAATATTTATCACTATTATCCTGCTTGGGTCATGGATGATTAGAGTTTTAGTAAATTATACAAATAATATATTCTTTCTAATAGAAAAGATAGGGATGGGTTAATACTTAGACGATGGAATATTTTGTAACTAATTTTCAGGCATTCCTCCTTGTTCTTATCAGGATAAATGCAATGATGATGGTAGCCCCATTTTTTTCCAGTGGGGTTATTCCATTACGTCTAAAGGCTATGCTTTCTTTTTTAATAACATTGGTTGTTTTTCCTGTTCTCTCTGCAACAACCGTAAAAGTTCCTGGCACCATGGGTCTTTATTATTTACTTGTATTGCAGGAAGTGGCCATTGGTATTTTCATTGGATTTCTTGTTTCTATAATATTTTCTGCATTTCAGCTTTCGGGACAATATTATGCAGCTCAAATTGGCTTTGGTATAAATGAGGTTTATGATCCTCTGGCTCAGGTTTCTGTTCCACTATTGGGCCAGATGAAGAACTTTATAGGAATACTTGTGTTTTTATTTATCAACGGCCATCATTTTTTGATAGAGGCTATATGTCGTTCTTTTGAACTTGCTCCTTTCTTTGGAGTAAGCAAGGCCGCTACAGGTGGTTTTTTGAAATACATTGTCTATGCCTTCAGTGGTATGTTTATTGTAGCTCTGAAGATTGCTCTTCCCATTGTTGCTGTGTCTTTTTTAATTTCTGTTTCTATGGGAGTGCTTGCAAAGGCTGCTCCTCAGATGAACATTATGATGCTTGGCTTTCCTTTTCAGATCTTTGGAGCTTTTCTGTTGCTTATAATTACAACGCCAATGGTAATTAAGATTATGCAGGTGGCAATCGAGAGGAGTATTAAATTTTTAACGGGGGTATTGCTACATTGGCCAGGTTAACTGACATGACTGATTTTTTGACTCAGCATTATTTGCACCATGACCCCTTTCTGGATTTTAGGATTGATCTGCAACTTTTTGCTGCTGAGGATGAAGGTCGTACAGAAGAGCCTACAGAAAAGAAGTTACGGGAAGCAAGAGAGAAGGGACAGGTTGCCAAAACTGCTGAATATCCACAGGCTGTTGTAGTCCTTGCAGGATGCTTTGCTTTGTTTATATTTGGATCATGGATATATGACTCTCTGGCTATGATTACAAAATATTATTTTTCGTCATTTTCACGAATTGTATTTTCTGAGCGCAATATTAAACTGGAACTTTTAAAGCTTATTCTGGAATCAGCTAAGTTGCTTTTCCCTATTTTTCTTGCAGCAAATATTGCTGCAATCATTTCTGAGGTTTCTCAAGTTGGATTTCAGATATCCACTCATCCTTTGCAGCCTGATTGGAATAAGATACGTTTTGACCCTGCAACCATGTTCAGGAAGATATTTTTTTCAAGACAGGTTTTTATAAATCTTGTGAAATCAATCGCCAAGGTTGTTATTCTGGGCTTTGTGACCTATCTCATTATTGCAAATGATTTTGATGAGATAATAAAAACCCCTGATATCTCTATTGGGCTTGCTATGAAAAATATACTTTTCATAGCCTTTAAGATTATTGTATGGAGTGCAGTTGTTTTGCTAATAATATCAGTTCCTGATTACTTTTTCCAGAAGATGGAATTTATTGAATCTCTAAAAATGACCAAGCAGGAAGTAAAAGAAGAATGGAAGGAGACCATTGGAGATCCTCATATTCGTGCAAGGATGAGGGAGATGCAGAGAGAAATTCTTATGAGAAACATGATTCGTGAGGTCCCAAAGGCTGATGTGGTTGTTACCAATCCAACTCACTATGCTGTTGCACTTAAATACGATAGAGAAACAATGATCGCTCCTACTGTGATTGCCAAGGGTGTTGATAGCATGGCTCTTAAAATAAGAGAGGTTGCACGGGAAAATAATATTGAGATTATTGAAAACAGGCCTCTTGCGCAGGAGCTTTATAATAGGCTTGATATAGGTGATGTTATTCCAGAGGATCTCTTTAGGGCTGTTTCGTATATATATGCTGAGCTTTACAAAAGACAGGATAAGCTCAGAGAGATTGTCTAATTTTTTATGGTTCATGAGGCTTTGAGAGTTTTCATGGCATAATGGTTTTAACTTTACAGGAGTAAACTATGGCAGAAGGTAGATTATCCCTTGCACCTGGCAACAGGCAGTGGATGCAAAAGACTGACATACTCATGGGAATAGGTGTCATTGTAGTAGTAATGATGCTTATTATTCCTTTGCCAACGATTATTCTTGATTTTCTCATGGCCGTAAGCATCATGATTGGGCTGCTTGTTTTGATGATTGTTCTGTTTGTCCATAGATCTTTTGATTTTTCTATATTCCCATCATTGCTTCTAATTACAACTATCTACAGGCTTGCACTTAATGTATCTTCAACACGTCTCATTTTGCTTGAGGGAGCGGCATTTGACGGTAAGATCATTCGAACATTTGGGAACTTTGTTGTCGGTGGTAATTATGTTGTCGGCTTTATAATATTTATAGTTCTTGTTGCTGTCCAGTTTATTGTAATAACAAAAGGTGCAACAAGAACAGCAGAAGTTGCTGCAAGGTTTACATTGGATGCAATGCCAGGTAAGCAGATGAGTATTGACTCAGACTTAAGTAATGGACTTATAACAGAGGAGATTGCACGGCAGAGGCGTGAGGAAATTCGAAAAGAGGCTGATTTTTATGGAGCCATGGATGGAGCCTCAAAGTTTGTGCAGGGAGATGTTAAGGTAGGTATCATCATAACTGTTATAAATATAGTCGGTGGTTTTATTATTGGAATGGTGCAAAGAAATGAAAGCTTTGATGTTGCGCTTAGAACCTATACATTGCTTTCCATAGGTGATGGTCTTGTAAGTCAGATCCCCTCTCTTTTGATTACAACTGCAACAGGTATTATTGTTACAAGAGCTGTTTCCAATGAAAATTTTGGTGATCAAATATCACAGCAGCTTTCGGCCCAACCAAGAGCTCTTTATATAACAGCAGGGGCTCTGGCTGCGGGGATTCTTATCCCTGGATTTCCAAAGATTTCTCTTATTTTGCTTTCAGGCTCTCTTGCAGGTCTTGCATATTTGCTCACTCAGACTCAGCAGGAAGAATTGCAGCATAAAGAGATTGAAGCAAGGCAGGCTGCTGCAAAGGAAAGCAAACCTGAATCAGTTTTACCGCTTATACAGATTGATCCCCTTGAGGTTGAAATTGGTTATAATCTTATCCCACTTGTAGATCCGGAACAAGGGGGAACCTTGCTTGATAGAATAACAAACATTAGAAGACGAAGTGCCCTTGATATGGGACTTATTGTCCCTCCTATAAGAATAAGGGATAATATGGAGCTTGAACCAGAGGTCTATTCAATATTGATTAAGGGAGTTGAGGTTGGACGAGGTAAGCTGCAGGTTGGAAAGCTCATGGCTATGGATTCTGGAGATGTAAGAGAAAAGATAACAGGGGTTGAATTCATTGAACCAGTATTTAACCTCAATGCAATATGGATTGAACCGGATGTCAGGGATCTTGCGGAAAGCAGAGGATACACTGTGGTGGATTGCCCCACGATAATAGCAACTCATCTAACAGAAATTATCAAGAGACATGCTGATGAAATTCTTGGACGGGAAGAGGTGAAAAAACTCATTGATAATATCAGAAACGATTATCCTGCTGTGGTCAAAGAGGTTGAGGAAAGGATTAAATATGGTGAGATCCAGAAGGTGCTTCAAAATCTTCTTCGTGAAAGAGTTTCGATCAGGAATATGGTTACAATACTTGAAACATTGGCCACCTATTATAATTACACACAGGATACGGGAATGCTAACAGAGTATGTGAGAGGTGCTCTCTCAAGACAGATTGTTGGTTCCCTTGTAAATGAGGATAATGTCCTTTCTGTTATAACTGTTGATCCAGAGATAGAAAGCATTATTCGAAATTCAATTTATGAAGATCCTGTTGAGGGCAGAGTGGTTGGTATGGATCCTGATACTCACAATATCGTTGTAAATTCTCTCCTTGAGGCATATACAAGAGCATCAAGAATGGGATTTTCGCCAATATTTCTGGTTTCACCTCAAATCAGAAGCGTTACCTTTGCTCTTCTGGAAAGGGAGATTCAGGCACCAGTAGTTCTGGCATATAATGAAATTCCAAAAAATATAAAGGTTAATATAGTTGTATCGGCATTACTGCCTGCTACAGCTTAGATTGGAATATTGTGTAAAACGAAATAAATTTATAGGGAGTTAAGAGAATGAAATACGTAAAGATTGTTGCAGAAAACTATAATGAGGCTATTAAAAAATTGAGAATTGACCATGGAGATGATGCAATCCCAATCAGTCATAAGTATATCAAAGAAGGAGGTCTTTTTAAGAGTAAGCTCTTTGCAAAGGAGGTCGTGGAGCTTACAGCAGCAGTGAAGGATAAAAGACCTTTCCCAGGAGCTTCTTTATCTTCTCAAAAGAAGAGCACTTTTGATTTTATTGTTGATGATAAAAATGAGCCAGTTAAAAGTAGTAAGGTGCAGGAGATTATCGATAGAGCATCTTCCTCTGCTTCATTAAAAGTTGATTCGATCAACAAATCTATTGATAGTCTCAATGACAGCCTTAATAGCCTTAAAAAACCTGCATCCTCATTTAACTCCGATCCAGTTGAGAAAGTCATACCACAGGCTGCTTTGAATATTCCGTCAAAAGAAAAAATTGTCACAGATGATAGCAATGATGAGCTTGTTAAGCATATAGAAAAGGAAGTTCACGAAATAAAAGCTGCTTTAAATAAGCTCATAGAAAATCAGTCAAAGGAAAAAAATATAATAGAAGAAGATTCTCAACTTGCTCCTGTAAGGGAAATTTTATTAAATAATGATTTTGATCCACAGGAATGTGAGTATATTATAAGAGAAGTGAGAAATAGCATTAGCAGAGAAGAGCTTAAAGACAAATACAAAATAGAGAAGAGTTTAAAAGAATTATTGAAGGGACGAATAGTAACTACAGGTCCAATTCAAAAGGGAAGTAGAAAGAAAATTATTATGTTTATAGGCCCAACAGGTGTTGGAAAAACTACGACTATGGCCAAGCTTGGTGCTATTCATTCCCTCAGGGAGGGAAATAAAGTTGCTTTTATAACAATAGATAATTATAGAATAGCAGCTACAGAGCAGCTAAAGAAATATGCAGAAATAATGAGAATACCTATACATGTGGTAAGTGAACAAAAACAGTTTAAAGATGTCATTGCCAAAGAAAAGGCAGATATAATAATGGTTGATACTTCCGGGAGAAGCCATAAAAATGAGCTTAAGATTGCTGAAATAAAGAGCTTTGCGGAGACAATTGATTTTGACTTTGAAAAAATTCTCTGCGTTAGTGCAAATACAAAAAAAACAGATCTGGAGCAGATATTTAAATCTTTCAATGTAATGGATTTTGATAGTGTAATAATTACAAAGGTAGATGAAACTTCTTATATTGGGAATGTCATCAATGTTGCCGATAAATATAATAAGCCCATTTCTTATTTTACCAATGGGCAGGAGGTTCCCAATGATATACGTGTTGCAGATGCTGAAGAGATTGCTGACATGATAGTTCGGGAACCAGTTAATCAATGATAAGGAGGCTTGCTGTGGATCAGGCAGCGAATTTGAGGAGATTGGTTTTAGAAAAAAAGAATGATGTTCCCTCTTCAACCAGAACTATAGTAATAACAAGTGGAAAGGGAGGGGTTGGCAAAACAAGTTTATCTGTAAGCCTTGCAATTGCTCTTGCTGAGGATGGCAAGTCAGTGACTTTAGTTGATGCTGATCTTGGTCTTGCTAATATAAATGTAATATTGGGGATTATACCAAAATATAATCTCTACCATGTAATAAAAGGAAAAAAGCGACTTAAGGATATTATAATTGAGGTTCCGGAGGGTATTAAGATAATTGCTGGAGCCTCTGGTTTTCATCAACTTGCAAACCTTGAGCAAAAGCAAAGAGATGAATTTATAGAGGCAATGAATGAGCTTGCAAGTGATGATTATCTTATTATTGACACAGGAGCTGGTATATCACAAAATGTTTTGAGTTTTGTTCTGGCAGCAGATGAGGTGATAGTTGTGACGACTCCTGAGCCAACTGCTATTACAGATGCCTATGGGATTATAAAGGCTATAGCTTCTCAGACTACAGAAAAAAATATTAAGTTGATAGTAAATAAGGCTCAGTCGGTTTCTGAGGGCAAGAGGGTTGCTCAAAGGGTTATCAATATAGCAGGTCAGTTTCTCAATATAAAAGTTGAAGATCTGGGATTTATATATGAGGATCCAAATGTTCCTAAATCTGTTCGTAACCAGAAACCTTTTTATGTAAGCTATCCTAAATCAAAGGCCTCTGGTTGTGTGAAAATGATAGCAGACAGGATAAATAATAAAGAGGTGTCTCCTGAAACAATAGGAGGGATAGGGGGATTTATAAAAAATTTGATTGGTCAGTCTGCTAATCACAAAGAAGATTAGAAAAAGGCTTGATTTGTTTAATAATATAATTAAATTACATAGAAGATTATAAGAAATGGTAATATAAGATGACTTTTCATGGATTGACATTAGAGAATAAGGTGGGTGCGGTTTTTTCTGCTGCTGCTTTTTTGTTGACCTTACTTGTTGGTATTATCTCTGGTGTTAAGTTTGGTGTTACAATAGTTAGATCCTTGATTTGTATACCAGTGTTTTTCGGCATTGGTTTTGGCATAATTTTTGTAATAAAGACCTATGTCCCAGAGGTATATGAGATGTTAGTCGAGGCTTCTTCAAAAGAGGAGCCTGTTGTGTCTAATTCAATCAATCAGGACGAGGTTGAGATAGATCATGAAGAGTCTTCAGAGGGTACAAGGGAGTCCAATCCAGAGTTTACAGAGCTTTCTGAAAAGGATTTTGACAAATATTCAACATTAGGTGATGATGGGCTTAATACAGCATTTAATGCATCAACTGGAAAACTGGGGAAGCATATAGTGGTGGATGAGAAATTTAGTAGTTATGAACCTAAGATTATGGCTCAGGCAATTAGAACAATGATGAGTAAAGATAAAGATTAAATTTTCCTGGAAAGAGTTTATGGATAATAAAAAATTTAAAGAATACGACTCAATTGATGAAGATAAACTCTGGGAGAGATATAGCAAGAGCAATGAGCAGAGTATAAGAGACTATTTTGTTTTGAAATATGCTCCTCTTGTTAAGTATGTCGCCGGAAAGATCTCCATGGGTATGCCTCAGAGTATAGAGTTTGAGGATCTTGTATCTTATGGGATATTTGGATTGTTAGATGCGATAAATAAATTTGATCCATCACGAGGCATAAAATTCAAGACCTATGCAATGACAAGGATAAGAGGAGCAATATTTGATGAATTGCGTTCAATAGATTGGATTCCCCGTTCAATCAGGCAGAAGGCAAAGCAGATAGAGCAGGTTATAGCGGAACTTGAAAATAAACTTGGACGAACAGTTGAAGATGAAGAAATTGCCAAGGAGCTTGGTATCACAAATGAGGAATTCCAGAATCTCCTCAATAAACTAAGTGGGACATCGATGCTCTCATTAAATGATGTCTGGTATCTGGGGGATGATAATGATGAATTATCAATACTTGAGACCTTAGAGGCCCCGGAAAATATGAATCCAGATATACTTCTTGAAAAAGAAGAAATTAAAGAATATATTATAGATGCTATAAAAAAGCTTCCAGACAAGGAAAAGAAGGTCATAGTGCTATATTACTATGAAGATTTGACCTTGAAGGAAATAGGTGAGGTTCTGGATGTCACAGAAAGCAGGGTCTCTCAGTTGCACACAAAGGCAATAATGAGGCTCCGAGGTAGATTGGGTAGAATTAAGTCTAATATAGTGGGTTGATATGCCAAGCCTAAAAGATCTCTTCATGGAAATAGACAGCGCCATTTCTGAGGAAAATGGCGATAACTCTCTTGAGGTCTATGCTGATTCGGTTAAACAGGCTCTTGAATTGGCTGCCAAAGAACTCAATGTGGATATTTCTGCTCTTGATTATGAAATTGTAGAGAAGGGGACAAAGGGGTTTTTTGGTATAGGCAGGTTGCCCTATCGCGTAATAGTCACGCCAATAAAACTTTCCACTGTAGAGATGACAGAGTTAGATGAGCTTGATTCTAAATTCTCTGGCTCTCATATTCCTGGTATTTCCCTGCAAAAAGAAGATAGCGATGGAATATATAAAATAAGAGTAACAAAGAACGGAGTGATGCTTAAGGTTATTCCTCCAAGAGGTAATGGGGCAAAGGTTGCACCTGAAAGTGTCGAAAACAAACTCTATGAGATGAGAATATCAAAGTTTGATAAGTCAGCAATTGCTAAAGCTGTAAAAAATGCCAGATCAGAATGGATTAAAGTGGGTGATTGGGTGCCAAACCCAAATTACGATGGAACGTTGCGTGTTGAAGTTACAGATGATGAGATGAAAGCCTATGTATATTTTAATCCGCCTCGTTTTAATGGCAGACATATGGATTATGATGATGTTATAGAGGCCTTGCGTAACGCAGGGGTTGTTACAGGAATAAAGGAAAAAGAGATAAATGATTATCTTGAGGAAATGGATTATAGAAGGCCACTGCTTGCAGCAGAGGGTCAGTACCCAAGAAATGGGCGCGATGCTTATATAGAATACAAGGTTAGAGTCGATAAATCCAAGGTTCAATTTGAAGAGGACGATAGCGGGAAGGTAGATTTCCGCAATCTTGAGCTTCTTGAAAATGTTGTGGCAGGCCAATTGCTTGCAGTGAAGGTCCCTGCTGAAGAGGGAATCCCTGGTAGAACAATAACAAACAGAGTAATACCGGCAAAATCCGGTAAGGATATTTCTATTAAATATGGTAAGGGAACTATTCTTTCTGAGGATGGGACAGAACTTACAGCAGAGATAAATGGGCAGGTGGTTTTTAAGCTTGGAAGGATATCTGTAGAGCCTGTTTACGTTGTGGGAGGGGATGTTTCTCTTGAAACAGGCAACATAGTTTTTCTTGGATCTGTAATTGTTCAGGGAAGCGTTCTTGACAATTTTGAGGTCAAAGCAGCAGGGAACGTTGAGGTTAAAGGAACAGTTCAAAAGGCTAATATAGAAGCAGAAGGGGATATCATTGTTCATCAAGGTATAAGCGGCAAAGAAGAGGCCAGGGTTGAGTCTACAGGGGGCTCAATTTTTGCAAAATTTGTCCAGAACTCAAATCTTATTGCAGAGAAGAATGTTGTTGTTCCTGAGGGGATACTACATTCAAATGTTGATGCAGGAGAAAAGATTTATTCAATAGGTCGCAGAGCTAAAATCGCAGGGGGAGTTATAAGGGCAGGTGATGAGGTAAATGCAAGGTTTCTTGGCGCTGAGGGTGCAACTCGAACAATTATAAGAGTTGGAATAAATCCAAAAATTTTACAGCAGATGGATGATCTCCAGAAAATTAAAGATGAACTGGAAAATGAACTTACAAAGCTAAGACTTGATATAAAGACCTTGACTACTCAAAAGCGAAATGCAGGTGGTAAGCTTGCTGATGAAAAGGAAAAACTTCTCACGGAGATGACAGAAAGAGAGGCCAAACAAAGCGAGCGCTTTGATGAGGTGAATTCGGAACTGGAGGAGTTAAATTCCTATATATCAATGCTGGAGCACAAGGGCAAGGTTTGTGCAGAGCGCATAGCCTATCCTGGAGTTGAGATATACATAAAAGATAAGGATTTCAAAATTAGAGATAACTATACCCATGTAACATTTAAACTTGAGGGTGGAGAAATACATATATCAGATTATGAGCCTCCAGATTTATCTGAAGGGACTCAAAAGATTACAACACTTGTAAGGCGAAGGAGGTAACTTCCAATGCCGATTAAGCCTATTGATCTCCAGACAAACATTGGCCAGATGACGGAGGTTGGTAAGGCGGAGCATGCAAGACATGCAGGTATATTGCAGCAGCAAAATGTACTTGATAAGGAAGCGGCAGAAAAGTCTAACCTTGTCAAGGATAGACTTGATGAATTGAAAAAAGGGGAGCAGACACAAATAAAAAATGAGGAAAAGGGCTCGCCCAAAAGAGAGGCCAAAAGGCAAGCTGGTGAGAAAGAGAAAAAGAAAGAAGACAAACCTGAGCCAATGAAAGATGATAAAATAGGTCGGATAATTGACGTTTTAAAATAAGATTTAGTTTTTTATTTTATGAGACATAATAAGGAATGAGGTCAAAATGGAATTTTTTCTCCTTTTTCTATTTAATATATTCACAGCAGTTGTGATATATCTTGTTTTGAGTTTAAAGATTGAAAAAAGCTCTGCAACATTTCAGGAGAAAAAACTTCGAAAAGAAATGGGGGAAATTATAACTGAATTTAATTCAACAGCAGAGCGTAATATAACTATCCTTGAAAACAAAATAAGTATTTTAAAACGACTCTTAAATGAGGCTGGCAATATAAAGGGAATAGATATGCGAGTCTTTGATAATGGAGATCTGCCAGGGATGAAAGGGGAAACAAAACTTCAAACCTTAGAAGAAAAAAATACTCCAGTTGAGAGAAAACCATCACATACCAAAGAAGTTATCCCTTCCAATGAAATTATATCTGCAGATGTGTCTAAGTTGCGTACTTTTGAAAAGACAGAAAAGGCCAAAGCAAAAGCTACCACTATGACAAAAGAAGAGAGGAAAAAGTCTATAGATTTTATTGAAGACAGCCCCATTGATTTTTTAGATATTTATAAAGAAGAGAAGGGCTCTCCAGTTGGACTTGAAGATAAAATTGAAGAAAGTTTAGAAGATAACATAAGTGAACTCTTTGCAAAGACAAAAGACAAATATACACTGATAAATGACTTATATTCCAAGGGATACACAGTCGAGGAACTTTCACGTTTTTCTGGATTGCCCTCAGGAGAGGTGCGTCTTGTCATAAGTCTTAATTCAAAAAATCTTTGATTTTTATTTGAAATTTATATTCTTACCTTGTTTGTTTTTTTATTTTTTTATATCTTTATTTAGGGATATTATTTTACCATAAGTAAAAAGAGTGAATTTTATGAATATTTAAGGTAGAGTTATGGAGCTGAATATAAAAAGGCTTACTGAAGAGGAATTTAAAAAGTTTGCAAAGCTCATATATGATGAAAGCGGCATTTACATGAAGGATTCAAAGATAACGCTTCTTTCTAACAGATTACGGAAGAGGCTTGCTGCTCTTTCTTTGAATGAGTTTAGTGATTACTATAAATATTTAGAAAGCCTTACAGGTGAGGCAAAAAAAAAGGAATATGAAGAGCTATTGGATGTTGTTTCAACAAATGAGACCTATTTTTTCAGGAATGAACGCCATTTTGAGGCTTTGAAGGATTACTGTATACCAGAACTTGTAAAAATTAAAAAAGATAAAACTCTAAGGATATGGAGTGCGGCATGTTCAACAGGGGAGGAACCCTACACAATCGCAATTTGTATTATGGAGTCCATGAAATATTTACAGGGATGGAATATAGAGATAATTGCAACTGATATAGCTCCATCTGTCCTTGAATTTGCAAGAGAAGGATATTACTCAGGCAGAAGAATAGAAAAAGTCCCTCCTGAGTATCTAAAAAAGTATTTTACTCTTGTAGACAAAGAAAAAGGCCTTTACAGAATAAATGATAATCTTAAAAAGATGGTTAATTTTTATTATTTGAATTTTTTTAAGAATCCGTTCCCAAAAAATCTTGATATAATTTTTTGCAGGAATGTAATGATATATTTTGATAAGGCTCATCAAAGGGAATTGGTTGCTAATTTCTATCAATCAATTTATGAACATGGATATTTGTTCATAGGACATTCTGAGACATTGCATTCTATTTCTGATGATTTTCTTTATAAAAAGATTCTTGATGCGCCTATATATGTCCCTAAACCGAGGAGTTAATAAATGGCATTTGAGTTAATTAATGTAGGAATTGCAGACTATGGTGTGTCAAGGAGTCCTGATATTTTACGAACTATTCTTGGTTCCTGCGTGGGAATCTGTATATATGATCCACAGAGCAAAATAGGGGGGCTTTCCCATATCATGCTCCCAACATCAAAACGGGAATATGTAAATATACGAAAATATGCAGATACAGCCATACCAGCTATGCTATTGGATATGGAAAAAATGGGCTGCAGTCGCAACTCCTTAATTGCAAAGATTACAGGAGGGGCAACAATGTTTAAGCATACAGAAAATTCTCTAATGGGCGATATAGGAAAAAATAATATAACCACAGTGCGAAAGATTCTTACAAATCTTGGCATAAAAATAGTTGCAGAGGATGTAGGTGGTGACTATGGTAGAACAATAGATTTTTATCTCGAAACAGGTGAGGTAAAAATTAAGACTATCGGTAAAGAAACGAAGATAATTTAGGAAAAACTTATGGAAAGTATGACAGGCTATGCCTTTGCAGAAAAGAGTAATGATAATTTTTCGTACTCGGTGGAGATAAAATCTCTTAACTCAAAGTATCTTGAGATTTATGTTAATCTTCCAAAGATTTTGCGCAATGATGAGAATGAATTTACGCAAATTCTAAAAAAACACTTTGAGAGAGGTAAAATTGAGCTTACAATAGATATCTTTGACTGGAACAGCGCAAAGCCAGTATCCCTGAATACTCAGTTGATGAAGAAATATTATCAGGAACTGGAAACTCTTCATAAGTCCCTAAGGATAACAGAACCCCTGCGTTTTGAATCAGTGCTCCTTCTTGAAGGTATCACGCAAAAGGAAAGAACTGTTCTCTCTGATAAGGCAAAAAAGGACATATACTCAACTTTAAATTCAGTCATAGCAAAGACCATAGAAATGCGTAAAAAAGAAGGAGCAGTAATTAAAAAGGATATTCAAAGTTGTCTTGGAGCAATAGCAAAGGATGTGGCAAAGATTAAATCAGTCTCTAAAAAGGTTGTGGAGGAGAAAAAGGATATACTAAAAAGCAGGTTGAAGAATATAGCTGAAGGAAACATTGATTATACAAGATTATATACAGAAATAGCTCTTCTGGCTGAAAAGCTCGATATAAATGAGGAGCTTGTGCGTATGAATGATCATCTGGAAAAGTTTAAAGTTTTATTAAAAGATGAAGGCCAGGTGGGACGCAGACTTGACTTTTTATCCCAGGAGTTGTTTCGCGAGATAAATACAATAGCTGCAAAGTCCAATAACTCAGAGATCTCCCACATGGTGGTTGAGGTGAAAAATCACATAGACAAGATCAGGGAGCATTGCAGAAATATAGTTTAAATTACCTTATTTTGTAAAATCGCTTGACAGTTTTTTATATAAAAAAAGTTATATAGATTGGTTATGAAGACATCTCTTTTAAATATTGGTTTTGGAAATGCTGTTGTTGCTGAGAGGATTATAGCAGTTATTACTCCCTCCTCTGCCTCAGGTAAAAGGCTTAAGGAAGAGGCCAGAGAGAACAATCTGTTGATAGATGCAACTCATGGCCGAAAGACAAGATCCATAATCATTATGGATAGCAATCACATTATTCTCTCGGCAATGCAGCCGGAGACTCTTTCCAACAGGCTAAGTAATAACGCGGAAAGTTGAAATGATTTTTGTAATTTCTGCTCCATCTGGCGCTGGCAAGACCACTTTAATAACGAGGCTTCTTCGCTCCGATGACAGATTTATGTTCAGCATATCCACAACAACCAGGAAGATACGGCCTGGGGAGTCCCATGGAGTTAATTATTATTTTGTCTCAAAAGAAAAATTTTTGGAAATGATAGAAAATGATGAGTTTTTTGAGTGGGCAGAGGTCTATGGCAATTATTATGGGACTTCAAAAAAAGAGATTGACAGAATTTTAAAAAGTGGTAAATTTCCTCTTTTCGATGTTGATGTTCAGGGAAGTAAAATTTTAAGAAAAAAATTGCCAGATGCAGTTTTTATTTTTATAATTCCTCCATCGTTGAATATACTCAAGGCTCGTCTCATTGGGCGGCAAACAGAGAGTGAAGAGGAGTTAGATGTACGTTTAAAAAATGCAGCAAAAGAAATTAATGAATATAAAAATTTTGATTATGTGATTGTAAATACAGTATTAGAAGAATCAATGACTAAACTCAAAGCTATAGTAGAGGCTGAGATTTGCAAAACAAAGAATATTGAAGCTGACGTAAAGAAAATTTTGGAGGATTTCAATGATTATTCCACTTGATAAATTAATGACTTATGACAAAAATAAATATGTGTTTACCAAAGCTGTGATGAAGGCTGTTGACAAAGTGGGCAATATACAGAACTATCCAGAGAAAAACCTGAATTGGAAAGTGGTTCCTCATGTTTTGAAGATGGTTCTGGATGGTGAAATAAAATTTATATATGAAGAAAAAGATATTGAATAATTTATACTATTGAGTAAAATATTAGCAATAATAGGACCAACGGCAACAGGTAAGAGTGATCTTGCTGGGGAAATTGCAGAGGATATTTTTGAGATTATCTCTGCTGATTCTGTTCAGGTCTATAGATATATGGATATTGGCAGCTCCAAGCCAGATAAAGCTCTTCTGGAGCGAGTGAGGCATCATCTAATAGATATAGTTGATCCTGATTATCAGTTTACTGCTGGGGAGTTTTGCCAGAGATGTGTAAGCGCCTGCTCTGATATAGAGGATAGAGGGAAAATCCCTTTAATTGTAGGGGGCACGGGTCTATATATAAGCTCTTATTTTTTTGGCTTATCTCAAATTCCAGAAATAGATAAGTCTATCAAATTGCAGCTTATGAAGGAGGCCAATGAGAGGGGGCTTGAAAGCCTCTATGAAGAGTTACAACGAGTTGATGAAATCTTTGCCAGGAATGTCCACAAAAATGACAGGCAGAGAATAGTAAGAGGGCTTGAGGTATACAGAGGAACAGGTAAGCCAATTTCCTCTTTTTATAGTGAAAAGGCAGTTAATGTAAATTCAGATGTGTTGATAATAGGCCTTGAGGCTCACAGAGATATTCTCAAATTAAGGATTGAGTCAAGGGTTGACTTAATGATAAAGAAAGGGCTTGTGGATGAGGTTTATGCTTTGAGAGAAAGAGGCTATGGGTCTCATTTAAATTCCATGAGATCAATTGGCTATGGTGAAATAAATGATTATATTGATGGCAAGTATACTCTTGATGAGGCCATTGAGAAGATAAAGGTTAATACAAAAAGGTATGCTAAAAAGCAGATGACCTGGTTTAAGAGAATAAGAGAAGTCATCTGGCTTGATTTTAATGAAAGAGATAAAATAAAAGAAAAAATAAAAATCTGGCTAAAAATTTAGAGAGGGTTATTTATGAGTAAGCAGGTTAACAATCTTCAAGATGTTTTCTTGAATTTTGCAAGGAAAAACAAAACAGAAATAACAGTTTTTCTTGTAAATGGAGTCCCAATTAAAGGTAGGGTTGTAAGCTTTGATAATTTTACCATATTGCTTGAGGTTGATAAAAAGCAGAATTTGATTTATAAGCATGCTATTTCAACAATGGTTCCAAGCAAGCTGATTCCTTTCAAGGAAGAAGATGACGATTGATAATTTAATTTTTAAAGAGCGTAACTATGAAAGAGATTATTAAGCTTTTGATCAAAGTGCTGTTTGTTTCTGCACTGATATATCTTATGGCTTTTTCCATATATCTTCGCAAGGAAGATGAATTTTTACTCCTTAAAGATACAAATGGCAAGGTAATCTCTGTATTCAAAGGCAGGATAAATTTTATAAGAGAGGGCTGCCTGCCATGGAAGTATTCTGTGGAGAGGAGATCGCTTAAGAGTTCATTTTTTAGTAGTATCATTTTAACCATACCATCATTAAATTTGTTAGGAGAGGATACCTATTCAATAAAGATTCCTGTTGAGGTTGCTTATCGTATTGATATTGATAAATTTAACAATTTTTCAGCAATCTCCACTACTGATAGCCTTGAAAGATTCATACTCTCTGTAGCAGAAAATCTTTTGTCTGTTATTCTTCACGATATGCTTTCTTCCTATGAACAGGAAAAATTCCTTAGAAACGAAGGCATTTTTAATGCCTCAGTTGCACCTGAGGTCAAAAAGCGTCTCTCTTCTATTGGTATAGAATCTGATAAATTTGAGTTTATTTTGCCAGGATATTTTCCTGATAATAAACTCATTGCTGAGGCCATTCAAAAGACAAAAGAGATCAGAGATATAAATTTTAATATAAAAAAGCAGGAGATTCTGCTTAAAAGGGAAGCTCTTAAAGAAAGGGGAGATTTTGAATTTTATTATGAAAAATTATTAAAGATTTCTTCGTTAATAAAAGACAATCCTAACATTTTAAAATATATTTATATTGACAAATTAGGTGGCAATATAAAAGTAATAATATCATCTGATAAGACAGGACTTCCTTCTATGTTTGGGGATTTATCGGAGAGTAATTCATCTGTCAAAGGTGATATAGACAATTTAAGATAATGATATAATGATTAAAATAAGGAGTTAAATATGCCCTGCGGTAGAAAGAGAAAGAGAAGAAAGATCGCAAATCATAAAAGAAAGAAAAGAAGAAGACTTAATCGTCATAAGAAAAAAATCTGATGCAGGTGAAAGAGATTGGTAAAAAGCCAATCTCTTTTGGTATTAAAGCAAAACTTTTATCAAATTGCTATTGCAAGGATGGTTTATATGTATGGCGGAGGTGGGCTTTCATGGAAGCGAAGACCCTCTGAGATCAGGGGATATGAGAGAGCAATGTATGCAACTCTGGGCAATGGGGATTATATTCGAGTGGATTATAACCTGACAGAGGGTAGAGTACGGCTTTTTGTTGAGGTCAGTGAGGAGAAGAATTCATCTTATTATGCTGTGATTTCTGGTGGGAAGATTATTACAGAGAGAAATAACAGTGGAAGAACCATAGGTGTTGCAAAGGTTATATCTGACAGAGCTGATGAGTTTTCTACTCTCCCCAATAAGGAAGTTTTAAGACTCATCAATAAAAATTATGGAATAATCCCTGGTGAAGAATCAGAAAAAATAGCAAAGGAAGAGGAGAAAAAAAAGCAGCGTCGCGTTGTTAAGCAGCGCTACTTTAAAGATGAAAATGACAATCTGGAATCGCCCTATTATTCAGACTCTGCAACTGTTACCTCTAAAAGACGCATTAATTTTTTAGATCTGCTGGATTTTTTTGTGGGACTTTCTTTGGGTGGCCTTTCGTTTTTTATGTCTCAATACAATTTTTTTGTTCTTGGCGCCTGTCTTGTTTTCTGGGGGATACTGCTGGGTATACTTGATATTTTTATAAGGGAAAGAGAGCCAGTCTTTATAAAGATTTTGCTTTTCCTTGTTTCTGGGACTGCTATATATCTCTATGAATATTTTATCTAAAGAGTCAGAGTCTAAAAAATACTCTCTTAATATGGCAAATGTTTATAAATTTTTATAATATTTGCTTTTTTTCTTGAAAAGAAAGGCTTGTTTTTGTTATATTAATTTAAAAATAGACAGGGATTGTGCTATGCATCAGAAAACTCAGGAAGTTATAAATTCAATACAGATTGTATGCTTTAAAATAGGTAATGAGGAATATGGTATTGATATATTGCAGGTGCAAGAGATTTTAAAGATTCCTAAGGTTACAAAACTTCCTAAGTCAAGCAATCATGTTCTTGGGGTAATTGATCTCCGTGGAAGAGTGATTCCTATAATAGATCTTGGCAAAAAGTTTGGAATTGTTTCAAATTTAAGTCAGGCCAGCAGAGCAATAGTTGTGAATATAGAGGGCAAGCAAATTGGCCTTGCAATTGATTCTGTAAGTCATGTAGTAAAGGTCGATTCCACAGAAATTGAGCCTCCTCCACCAGTGGTAAAGGGAATTTCTGGGAAGTATATTGTCGGCATAGCAAAGCTTAAGACTGGCTTTGTAGTTATTCTGGACATAAATCAAATCTTTTCCTCTGAAGAGATTAAGTCATTGTAAAAAAGTATTTTAGATTATACCTTAGAATGCAGCAATAAGTATTGTTTCTATTTCACTTTTTGAAAGCATTCTTGGGGTGTTGCGTATAAAAGGGTAGGAAGTGGCAATGTTTGCAATATCACGGAATTGTCCCTGGCCTATATTAAAACTTGATAGCCTCTGAGGGAAATCAATATCTATTTCAAGCTTTCTTACTGCTTCCACAGCTTTAATTGCAGCCTCAATAACTGTAATATCTCTAACATCCTCACCCATAACCTTTGACATCTGAACATATTTTCCAGGGGAGGTTGTTAGATTAAACTCCATTATATGTGGTATAATAAGTCCTATGGCTGTATCAACATCAAGGGAGCTTTTTGATGACAGTGCAAGAGCTATAGCCAGAGAAACGCAAAGGAAAGCCACAGAAAAGGAGATTCCGGACATAACTGAGGCTGTGGATAGATTATTTCTGTGAATTATATTATTGGGATCTTTGTAAAATGATGGCAGATTTCTAAATATTAAGTCAATGGATTTAAGGGCATAGGTATTTATTACATCATTATTCATTGTTGATATTACAGATTCAGTAGAAAGTGCAAGGGAGCTAAGAGCTGTTTTTAGAATTTTTTCTGATTGAGCCAGAAATGTAAGCTCTGAATCCACAATAGTTGCCTTGGGATAGAGGTTAAGATTATAGTATACCTGATATGTTAGATCTTCTATATCTCGCAAATAAAATATTGGGGCAATTTCAAAACCAAAAGAGGGGTATGCAGGGATTGTAATTAGATTTATAGGAGGTTTGATTGTCTCGCCCTTTTTGATTAAATCATAACAAAAGAGATAATTTGTGCATAAAATAGCAATAGCCTTTGCTGCATTTATGGAATTGACTCCGCCAAAGCCTATGAGTGCATCGCATTTTGTCTTTTTTATAAATGTAACAGCATTATCAATATCCTCAGTGGTTGGATCTCCTGGCAATTCATCGTAGATTATGCAGCCCATATTGGAATTTTTAAAATATGAATAGAGTTCTGCCAGACGTTCCTGGTAAATCTCAAAATCAGCAGCAGTAGTAATAACAACAGTTCTCTTCCCAAATCTACTTATTATATCAGAAGAGTTTTTACTTATACCTGGTCTTATATAGATCTCTGTTGGTAAATGGAATTCAGGTTGTATTTTTCTGTCCAAAATCACTTCCTAAAAGTTGTTATTAATAAAAAAAGCGGACATACCCACTATACCCGCTTTTCAACCCCTGCCATAGTTCTTAATCTTATCTTAAGAGAAAACTTGCAATCCTGTCTGCAACCATTTCCAGTATTTTATGATCATTGAAATCGTATGTTCCATCATTGATTTTCTGCCTAATTTCTTTAACTCTCTCAGCTCTTATGTCTGGAGTTTCTTTTGCTATTTGAGAAAGTCTTGCAGTCTCTGCAGCTTGCTTACCTTCAGAGGAAATAGATATAGTATCTGCCTTGACTTCCTCTTTCTTTGAGTGAGCAGGTTTGCTTTTTTTAGTTTCGGATATATTTCCTATATTTCCAATCTTATCAATAACCATAATCTGCATCCTTCTATAATCTAATAACATTATCGGTAAATTTTGTCAAATCTTTAATTAAATATATTTAAGTTAGACTTTATTTTCAAAAATCTATCCCTATTCCACAATATATTATTTTTAAATCCATTGGTTCCATGGAATAAAAAATCCTTTTATATAAAAATCCTCCTCTTATTATAAGGGAAGAAAGGTTTAGCTGCAAACCTGCATTTAATTCTCCTGAGGTGTCTCTGGATTTGACCTCCTGTAGAGGTGGGATGAAGGGCATTTGTGCATTGTATATAATTTGAGTTTTGTTTGTCCCTGCGCCCATACAAAAGTATAGTGATATTAAATCAACAGGCTTTACTTGAAATTGAATAAAAGCCGTTGTCCCATATATGATAAAATCGCTGTGGTATGTAAGATTCCTGTCGTCATTATCTCCATGGAGATAATCCATTTTAAATCCAATGGACACATAAGGGAATATGTCAAGGGATATGTAAGGTGAATAATATCTGCAATCATCAAGAACGTCGTTCCATGGGGAGTTGAATGTTCCTTTTCCATAATCAAATCCCACTGTGATGATTGACAGAGGTTTTTCCAGAAAGGCAAAAGGTGAATCCTTAGCTTTTTTTGTATCTTCTTTCCGTGGTTTTTCCTCTGTTTTAACTGGTAATGGTTTTTCTGCTATGATGGCTTTTTGAGCATAATCTCTATCAATAATTGATTCAATCTGCGACGATAGCTCCTCTGTAGTTTTTAAGAGATAAATTCCTGTTTCATCTTGCTCAGAGAAGGCTGTTGCAATTTTTTTATTCTCTATGCTATATACATATATGGTAACAAAAAGAGTCTTTTCACTGATTTCATAATCTCCATAGATTATATACTCTGGCAAAGCTTCTAAGTCTTTTAAATCTTTTTTGGATATCAAAGTCTCATTGTTTATGTCAAAATCCTGCGATATATATGTTCTGTTTCTTTTTATTGAATATTTTTCAGACTCAAGTAATTTTTTTGCAATTGTCTCTGCTATAATGTATGAGTAAGAATTATAATTTTTATTATCAGTTGTGGCTTCTTTGTCATAATTAAATTCGAGATTGTAAATAACAACTGAAGGCTTTGGCTCTTGAGCATATATAGTGTTAACATGAAAAAAAATTAAAAGAGCTATAAAGCACCCTTTTATGCTGTATCTTTTTATTATTGAATTTGAGTTTTTCATCTGTAATATTACAATCTCATTGATTATTGTTTTTATCGTCAAAATTTCTGTGCAATTTAAGAAATAAAAGATTCTATAACTGCACAGAAATTTGTCAGTTCCGTTAAACTTCATGTAGAATATTCAGCATTGATTTTCACATAATCAAAGGAGAGATCTGATGTCCACATGATTGACTCTCCATTGCCAAGTCCAACATCAATTGTTATTGTATAATTTCTTCTTTTTAATACGCTTTCAAGTTCTTTTAGGTCCTGTTCTGTGGGAGATCCTTTCACAAAAAGAGGTATATCTTCAACATATACAGAAAGAGTGGATTCATTTATATCTGCACCTGAATATCCTGCAGCGCATACAATTCTGCCCCAGTTTGGGTCATTCCCAAAGATTGCAGTTTTTACAAGGAGGGATTGTGATACAGCTCTTGCAATTTTGTCAGCATCATCATCTGTTGCAGCACCAATTGTCCTGATCTTAACACTTTTTGTTGCTCCCTCTGCATCATATACAATGAGTTGTGCTAAGGAGTCAAGAACAAAGAGAAGAGCCTCTTCAAAATCAGCCAGTTGATCTTCTTTAAATGGGGAAGGGAAATCTGGGGAGAGTATAATTGCACTGTCGTTGGTGGACATATCTCCATCAATTGTTATTGAGTTGAAGGTCTTTTTGATAAATTTGCGAAAAGTGTAATCAAGGTAATTCTTTTCAATAGGAGCATCAGTTAAGATAAAGGAAAGCAATGTAGCCATGTTTGGTGCTATCATCCCTGCACCCTTTGCAATCCCTGCTATGTAAAATTTTTCTCCATTTACAGTAAAGGATGCAGCAACCTCTTTTGGTATAGTGTCTGTTGTCATTATTGCTCTTGCCATTGCCTGGCCATTATTTCTATCAAGATTTGCTATAAGTTCATCATGGGATGAAAGCATTTTTTCATAGGGCAGTTGCCTGCCGATTATTCCCGTGGAGGCCATTAGCACAGATTCAGGAGAGACTCCAATTCTTTTTGCTATATCCTCTGTAAGTCCCTTTGCATTTTGTAGCCCCTCATGACCTGTGCAGGCGTTGGCATTGGTTGAGTTTATTAGAATTGCCTTTATTTTATTGTTTATTCTTTCCCTACAAAGTTTTACAGGGGCAGCTGTTATTTTATTTGTGGTAAAAACCCCTACTGCATTGCAAAGGCTATCACTTAGTATAAGGGAATAATCAATTCGATCAGAGTATCTGATGCCGCATTTTATTGCAGAGAATGTAAATCCCCTGACATTTTCAAGTCCACCTGATATTTTATCCATAGAATTAACCTTAAATTGTGAAAATTTTTTCGTATTTTTTATTAAAAGCCCTCTGGATCAAGAAATATTTTTGACTTATTTTAAATATTAGGATATTATTCTTTTAAAGCCATAAATTATTTGAGTTTTAAATAAAAAATATATTGAAAAAATAGCTTTAATAATATAGAGGTATCATTTATAATGATAGATAAGTCCAGGTATATAAAAGAAGTGGAAATCGAAGAGAAAGATAAAGTTATAATTATTGCTCTCCCAAAATATTTTTATATAGGCAATATTGTTGAGGTTGAGCAGACCTGGGATCAGGTTCTTAAAAAAGAGCCAACTGTAATAGGTTTTAATTGCCAGAATCTTGAATTTATAGATTCTTCTGCCATAGGGACCTTGGTTAAGTTTTTTAATACCTCTGTAAAAAATAGCATTGAAATGTATGTCTTTGGTCTCAGTTCGGAACTAATTAAGATATTTGAAACTACAAAAATAAATAGAATAATGTCTGTAATAGAAAAAGACGAGTTTTACAAAAAATTTATCCGATAATATATCAGTGAAGTAATAACGTAGTTGACCAGAAAGGATGTAATGAAAAGGTTCTTCTGTTGTATAATATTTTTGTCTTTATTTAGTATTTTTTTATCATCCTGTGCTACCACAGGTAGGTCCTCTGTATCTTATCTTGTTCATGGCCCAAAGAGATATTCCATTGTCAAAACAGCTGAAAGGTATGTTGGAGTTAGGTATAAATATGGTGGAACCACTCCAGAGGGCTTTGATTGCTCTGGCTATTCAAGCTATGTCTACAAGATAAATGGCTTTACTTTGCCACATTCTGCTCAGCAGCAATATGCCAAAGGCAGGAGAGTCCCCATAAAGAAGGCCAAACCTGGTGATCTGGTATTTTTTAGAATTTCAGGTTGGAAAATTTCCCATGTTGGAATATACCTTGGAGATTATAAATTTATTCATGCGCCAAGCAGGGGAAAGAGAGTATGCTATGATGATATCCGAAAGGACTATTGGCGTAAACGCTATGCAGGGACTGTGACCTACTTCTGAGAAGAGTCGTTTTTAATTGGCTTTTTCTTTTTCACATAAGGAGTTTTAGCTTTTTCTTTTTCTTTGTTATCCTCACAATTGCTTTTGGACTTACCACAGAATTCATGGGAATTATCTTTTTCTTTTATGCTATTTTCAGAAGGACTTCCTGCGGCAAAAACTGCTGAGCAAAGCAAAAGTAAAATCAGTGATGATATTATTTTTTTTGTCATATCTTATTCCTTGTACTATCAAAAGGATTTTTCTAAGTGTAAATTAAACTTATATTTTCTAATCGATCAAGCAATATAGTAAAACACTGGGGAAAATATATCGTAAAATTAAGGTATAGTAGAGAGATAGTGTAGTAATAAATGAGAATGAAGATAAACTTTTTTGATTATTTTTTATAATTTATTTTTACTGCTGAGTTGTTCGTTTATAATTAATCCTAAATTTTCAGGGACTATTTTAGTGACGGATTTTAGAGCATCAAACTGTCAATTTGCCAGGATTATCAATAAACCTCATCATGTCTCCCAACATCGATTGGAATTATTATATCATTTTCAATAAGAAAATCAATACAGATACGATATAATATATTTATTGAAACTGAATATAGTTCAGATAATTTACCATCTAGTTTATGTAAGCGAAGTGAAGGATGTTTTGGATTAATCTCCAGTAGCTTTAGTGTCTTTTCATATTGCGACAATAGATCTGGATGTTTCTTTATGAATTTTTTAGCCCTTTTAATATAACTTTCAGTATAAATAATCTCAGCCACGAGTAATTCTCTTTACATGTTTTTCTACTGATTCCTTGTGAAATTTGCCTTCTTTTATGTCTTTTCTTGATTCATGCAAAGCAGCTTCAAGTTCGCATTCTCTCAGATAATTATATTTTTCAATGGGAAGAACCACATATTTGTTTTTCCCTCTAACAGTAATAATTACTTCATCACCTGAGGAAGTATGCTCATTTAATATGGAAATACCTTTCGTTTTTAGGTCATTTGCTGTTATTGTCTGTGCCATTTTTATATCCCTCAAATTAGTACTATATATAGTATGAATATTAGTACTATTTTGTCAAGTTTATATACACTATTAATGGCAAATTCTTTAGAATAATGTTTTGCCTATGCAAAATCGCAGCAGCCTTTTCACAGCGATTGTAGCCTATCCCAAGGGAGCGCCAGGGAGTGAAGAGCATAAGCTTTGTTATCTGAAGCGGCCAAAGTAAAAAGAGTCTACTCCAGTATTTGACAGGACGTTAAAGGCTGAGGAGAAAATGCTATTCAATATGTTCTAATTTAATTTCAATTAAAAATAGTTCTCTCTATATCAGCGAGATAGATATTTGATAAATGCTATATCCCGGAGGATTTAACCACTTATTTTTAACCTGAGTTTTCCCTTTCCATTAAAACAAAGAGTTATGCACAACAATTTCTAATAAAATAATTGAAAAAATAAGCAATGTTTTTACTATGACTTTTCTTTGAAAGTAGTTAAAATTATATATGAAGTCAATTCTGAAGTAAAGAGGTTAAGGCCATGACAGATAAAATTTGGAGTTTGAAGCAAGAATCAACATGGAAGACCAAAGTTGGCCTTGCAGAAATGCTTAAGGGAGGAGTAATAATGGATGTTGTTACTCCAGAGCATGCAAAGATTGCAGAGGATGCAGGAGCTGCAGCAGTTATGGCTCTTGAAAGGGTTCCTGCTGATATAAGAGTAGCAGGTGGTGTTGCTCGCATGTCAGATCCTGAGGTGATAATAAGAATTCAGGAGGCTGTTTCTATTCCTGTGATGGCAAAATGCAGAATTGGACATTTTGTAGAGGCGCAAATTCTTGAGGCCCTGGGTGTTGATTTTATAGACGAGAGTGAGGTTTTGACCCCAGCAGATGATAGATACCATGTAAATAAACGCAATTTTAAAGTGCCCTTCGTTTGTGGTTGCAGAGATCTGGGAGAGGCCCTGAGGCGAATTGGGGAAGGTGCAGCTATGATTAGAACCAAGGGTGAGGCAGGCACTGGAGATATAATTGAAGCTGTTCGTCACATGAGAACTCTGCAGGATGAGATTCGCAGAATTACAAGTCTGCCAGAGGAAGAGCTTATGACTGTTGCAAAGGAGTTGGGTGCCCCATACGAACTGGTTTATGAGGTTGCAAAAACTGGCAAGCTACCTGTGCCTAATTTTTCAGCAGGAGGTGTTGCAACTCCAGCAGATGCTGCTCTTATGATGCACCTTGGAGCTGAGGCTGTATTCGTTGGCTCTGGTATTTTTAAATCAGGGAATCCTGCAAAGAGAGCTCAGGCTATTGTCCAGGCTGTGACTTATTATAATGATCCCAAAAAGCTGGCAGAGATATCCCGCAATTTAGGTGAGCCTATGACGGGAATCGGAGTTACTCAGCTTAAAGACAGTGACAAGCTTGCAGGTAGGGGTTGGTAGAGCTTGATGTCTAATGCAAAGAAGATAGGCGTCCTTGCCATGCAGGGAGCCTTTCATAAGCATTGTGAGATGATTGAAAGGCTTGGCCATTTCAGTTGCCAGGTGAGAACATCTGAGGATCTGTTGACCTGTGATGCTCTCATAATACCTGGTGGAGAAAGCACTGTAATGAGCAAGCTCATTACAAGAAACAACCTCCTTGATATAATTATTCATAGAGCAAATAATGGAATGCCAATCTTTGGAACCTGTGCAGGATTGATACTTCTTGCAAGCAATGTTGTAGCTTTTGAGCTTCCACTTTTGAGATTACTTGATGTCACTGTTGAGAGAAATGCCTACGGGAGGCAGCTTGAGAGCTTTGAGGCTAATCTGGAAATTAAAGGTATGACAGAGCCTCTAAGGGGGATATTTATTAGAGCCCCAAAAATAATTCATCTTTCTGATGAAGTTGAGGTTTTAGCTGCCTTTGATGGAGATCCAGTTCTTGTCCGTCAGGGCAATATTCTTGGAGCAACATTTCACCCTGAGCTTACAGATGATACAAGAATTCATGAGTTCTTCTTATCTATGCTTGCCCAATAAGCTGCTTTTAATATCTTTAACCGCAACAATTTTTAAAAAATTTTACTGCAAGGTAATGAATTACCGGCAAAGTTCTGTGTAATAGGGAATTTCCTATCTAAAAAACTTGAGGGATAATAGTGCTTTTTAATATAAAAAATAATTGCCTCTTATTGGCTAATGTGAATAAATAAGTCAGAGGTAAAGTCATGGAGATAAATGAAAAGTTACAGTCACTAATAAATAACTCAGATTTGATTGTTGCAGTAAACTCTGCAAAGGAATTGATGAATATTACTTCACGACCTCTTTTATTAGATGAGATAGAATTGCTTAAAAAAAATGGAAATCGCTCTGACAACTGGGAAAATATAAGAGTTGTTGGTGATTTCAATGGAGAATATATAAGAGATAATTATTTTTATGGAAAGGTTGTGCTCCATGAATTTACAGGTGCCTTGGTAAAATTACGCAATTATTCATCTTTTACCTCTGGTATATATAGAAGCGCAATAGGGAATTGTATAATCGGCAAAGATTCTCTTATTTATGAGTGTAAGCTGCTTGATAATTTCATAGTATCCTCTGGTGCTATTATTTTTAATGTTGGCACAATTGCATCAAAAGAGAGAAATTCTTTTGGAAATGGCGAGATTATACCTATTGGGCCAGAAACAGGGGATCTGGCATTTCCAGTCTTTGCAGAGATGGATATGGAAGCAGCTATTTTTATACTTAACAGCTCTCATACGCCAGAAATATTTTCGGAGTATGTAGCCCTTTATAGGAATTTGCTTTCTCTGGAAAAAGGATTCATAGGAGAAAATGCATCTATAATAAACACACTTTCAATAGAAGATTCCTTTATTGGCGATTATGCAATTGTTGATGGAGCCATAAGGATCTCTAATTCCACTGTTTTGAGTTCCATGGATGAGCCTTCTTCTTTAATAGATGGGGTCTTGGCAGAAGGAGCACTTATACAGAATGGCTGTCATATTAAAAAAGGAGCTGTGCTTTTTAATTCACTTTTAATGGAACATTGTGAAGTGGAAAATCAATGCAGAGTCTCTTCCTCTGTTATTGGGCCTAACTCTGCATTGGGAGGGGGTGAGGTTACCTCAACCTTTGCAGGTCCTTTTACAGTGAGTCACCATCAGTCTCTGCTTATATCGGCAATCTGGCCAGAGGGCAAGGGTAATATTGGCTATGGAGCAAATGTTGGGTCCAATCATACGTCAAGGCTGCCAGATCAGGAAATATATCCCGGGGAGGGATTGTTCTTTGGACTTGGCTGTAGTATAAAATTCCCTTCATGTTATCGCAAATCACCTTATTCTATAATTGCAACAGGGACAGTAACTCAGCCTCAAAGAGTTGAATTTCCATTTTCTCTTATAATACCAAATTCTTATGGAGAGAGAGATATTCCTCAAAGTTTTAATGAGCTCATACCAGCATGGGTGCTTAAAGAGAATATGTTTTCCATTGTGCGCAATGAATCTAAATATAAGATGAGGAATAAATCACGAAGAAATAAAATAGTCTATAAAATATTCAGACAGGATATAATAAATTTAATGATTGATGCAAGAGAACGATTGAAAAATGTTAAATCGATAAGGGAATTTTATTGTGGCGATGATATTCCAGGGGCAGGGAAAAATGTAATCAGAGAGGAATCAAGGCTTGGGGCTATTGCAACTTATGATTTTTATATACGCTACTATACTCTTTATTGCCTTTATCAGAGACTTTGTGAGCTTTTGCAAAGAGGCAAATCCCTTGATGAGCTTTACACTCCTACAGAGAACTATGAATGGAACCATGCCCTTGGCCTTCTTCAATCAAATAAGCATAATTTTTCAACACTTAAATCTGATCTAAGGGAACTCATTGCATGCCTTGAAAAAATACAGAGCAGTATTTTTAATTCAAGACTTAAAGACTTTGAAAGAGGGAATAAGATCATAGAAGGTTATGAGCGATATCACAAACCCCCTTCTCATGAAATGTTTATCATAGAATTTAAAGAAACAACTAAATCTCTAATAACTTCTATTGAAGATGTGATATTGAAGCTTTAGAGAGCTTTTAAATGGGCAAATCCTCAATTGCCTCTATTATGCCTTTTAGAACCTCTTTGTTTGCAGATTTTATAGATAGCTCTTCTACCTTAGCATAGGCCTCGTCAATTAGAGATTCGTGGCTATTTATTGTTTCTTCAAGTCCACCAGAGTCTTTAATTGTGCATCTTATCCATTCTATATCTGTAGGAGTTTTTGATTGAGAAAGAAATTTTTCTCTGAATATAGTAAAATCCTCGTCAGATAATTTTTGCATGGTGTTGTGTATGAGCAAGGTAAACTTTCCCTCTACCAGATCGCTATCGGAGGGTTTCCCTGTTTCAGATTCAACTCCAAAAATGCTGAGAATATCATCTCTTATTTGAAAAGCAAGCCCCAGGGTTAGGCCAAAGTTTTTTATAGCCTCAAGCTCATGTATCCCCTGACCACCGCTTAAGACATATCCCATTGTCATTGGATATGCAATAGTATAGTATGCCGTTTTCATCAAAGAAATGAGCATTGGAGCCTCTGTATCTTTCTCCAGTGTTATAGGCAGAGTGTTTAGTGAGTCTAAAATTTGACCCCATGCAGTTTTTTCGTATGTCTGTGAAAAAATCTTCAAAAACTCTGTCCTTATGCTATTTCTGATCTTTGCATTGGCAATAATCTCAAGGGAGCAGGAAAACATTATATCAGCAACAATTGAAGCAATATCTGTTCCTATATATTCATTCCGTGTTTGAGGCCTGTATTTATCTCCAAGCAATATGTGCATAGCTTTGCCACCCCGCCTCATAGGGCTTCTGTCAATTATATCGTCCTGAATCAAAAGGAGAGAGTGCATTATCTCAACGGCAGCACCTAATTTTATAATTTCTTCAATTTTTTTGAATCCCCTTTTATATCCAATATAGGAATTCAGGAGCAATAATGGTCGTATTCTTTTGCCATCACGCAGGCAATATTCTTTTATATCAGAAAGTATCTCTTTGGCAAATTCATGGGGATAGCCATTAATCTTGGAATCAAAATAGCTTTTTATATATTCATCAAATAGATGAGTATATTTTGCTGAAAAGTTACGAAACTGATTTTGGCTGTTTTTATTAGTCATGAGATCTATCCTAAAAATTTATTAAAATTAAAGATAAAAAAATTACTCTCTAAGTGCAAGTTTTTTATTAATGGGCAGAAGAAATGTGGTTTATGTATTTTTTTATTGACTAAGAAGTATATTTTAGGTCTCTCGATTGAAGTATTGAAAAATAATTTTGTGGGGACTCTATGCTGGCTAAAAGAATTATACCATGCCTTGATGTTAAAGATGGAAGAGTTGTAAAGGGAGTTAATTTTGTTAATCTCCAGGATGCTGGAGACCCTGTTGAGAATGGAAAATTCTATGATCAGGAAGGAGCTGATGAGCTTTGTTTTTTAGACATAACAGCTTCAGCAGACAGACGTAATATTATACTTGATATGGTTAAAAAAGTAGCAGAAACAGTTCATATTCCCTTTACTGTTGGTGGAGGCATAAGGACAGTAGAGGATGTGAGGCTAATTCTTGAAAATGGTGCTGACAAGATTTCCATAAATACTGCTGCTGTTAACAATCCATCTTTGATAACAGAATCAGCAGAGCGTTTTGGTTCTCAATGTATACTTGTTGCAATTGATGCTAAGAAAAATCTTAGAGGAGGATGGACAGTATATCTCAATGGAGGTAGAACTCCGACAGATCTTGATGCAGTGCAATGGGCAATTGAGGCGCAAAAATTGGGAGCAGGGGAGATATTGCTTACAAGCATGGATAGAGATGGGACTAAGGACGGCTATGACCTTGAATTGACAAGAGCTGTCGCAGAGGCAGTGGATATTCCTGTTATAGCCTCTGGTGGTGCAGGGACTATAGAGCATCTTTATGATGGGCTGGTTAAAGGAAAAGCTGATGCTGTTCTTGCTGCCTCAATTTTTCATTATAGAGAAATAAGCATAAAAGAGGTTAAGGATAACCTTAAAAAAAGAGGTATAGAAATTAGACCTATTTAGATTAAAGAGCAAAGACAAAGGCTACAACTATACCCACAAGTATCACAAATATAAGAGTCAGAATTATGATGAATGTTTTACTAAAACCCTTGCTCTCTTCATCCTCCGTTGCCTTTGATTGGTTATAATATGTGGGATCCATGGCGACTTTAATGTTCTCTTCTTCCTCGATAATTTTCATGTAGATCCCCTTAGCTACAATTGCAATTATATTAAGATAGTCATCTTTTTTAAGAGAAACAATTCTTCCAGGTATGGGTTTCATGTTGCCTTCTTCATCATAGGCTTTGAAGGCCTTTGCAAGTTCAATAGCCTTTGGGGTTTTGTCTATGATGCTTATCATAATTCTGTCGCCAACTGCTAATTTGGCTATGTCTTTTCCTTTTATAGGGGAAAGTATCAAAGCTCCATTTAGCATCAATTTGATTTCACGACCTTCAAGGGCATCGTCGATTTTCTCTACCTTTACTTCAGGTTGCGGTTGTTGGTTTTGGCCTTTGGCAAGCTCAGCAGGGGAAAGCTTTGTGCTTGTGATTGAGTGCAGTTCCATTGCAAGGGATGAGCTTTCTTCATAATCAAGAGACAGAACAATATTTTGAAAACCTGTTACATCTGTTAGAAATTTTTGAAAATTATGTCCTAAGGAAATTTCATCCTTTGCCTCTATTAGACGAACAAATTTAGTAAGCTCCTGAATTGTAAGCCTCTTTGATATGTTATCTTTTATCTGTGAGGAAAAAATTTCGTCTATTCCTCCCTTTTTTTGCACAAGATCAAGCTGTCGTTCAAAATTTCTCCAATCAACAGCAGTCTTTAGCTCAGATAGCTCAAAGGATTTACTCACAATAACAATTGAGTGTGTAACCTTAAAATATATTTTATTTACAAAGATTAAAAAAGCACCATATACGCTGGCAGATGAAAATTTACCCTTAAAGATGACTAAATCCTTATAAGAGTCGCTGAGCATCTTTCTTGCTTTGTCCTGATCTCCATAGGTGTAGTATAGAGCTATTTGCATCTTTTTGGTTGTTTCTGCAAAGTTGCTTGCTGCAGCTTCGAGTTCATTGGACATATTTAATACCTCAAAATTTAGTCATCTCTCATTGATTATTTTATTCCAGGGCAGTCTTTTTATATTTAGCTATAACACGTTTTACTCTTTCCAGGACAACCTTTCTATTGATGGGTTTAAGAATATAATCTTTTATCCCCATCTGTATGAGATCTTGCATAACACCCTTTGTAGTTTCTTCACTTATGAATACAACTAAGGAGTTACTTTTTCGTTGGTTTAACTCATACAGCATTGCATATCCATCAAGGACTGGCATATCAAGTTCGGTTGTTATGAGATCTATTTTGCCTTTGAGCTTATCATATTTTTCCAGAGCCTCTTTGCCATTTGCTGCAGTTTCCACAACCTTATATTGTTCTGATTCAAAAATTTGAGCTAAAAGTTTTCTTTGGAATTCCTTGCTTTCTACAATCATGACAGTGTAAGGTTTGCCGTTGGGGGCAATCCCATCAGGTTCTTTCGTGTTTAATTTGGGAAACTCTTTCATTAGCAAATTTCTCCATCAAATGCGAATAATAAAATTTTGAGATTGAAACATTAAAGTTTTTTAAAGTGTCCTGTGTCAACTGTAAATTTAAAGTAAAATAATAGCGTTGATTTTTTAAAAATCAAGAAAAAAGAATATTTTTATAAAAAAATATCACCCTTTGTGGAAATTAACTGGCATGAAGTCTACTATGTATATGTGCATAAAATGATTGCCTATGTCATAAGAAGCATGTCAGGTGGTCAGACATCTGTTAAAAAAATATTTCATTTTTGACATAACAAGCTTGACATTATATTTTGATTATTCTTTTTAAATTTTTTATTTACAGAATTTGCTAATAATAGTTGTTTTGCACTTTAAGTATTTGTTAATTTACTGTAGATATGGTAAATTAAATTCAGGAATAATATATCTTAAATACTTTTTTATGTGGGGTAAACTGACCGTATTTTAAGTGAAAATGGTTCGGTCTCTTTAACATACATAAAAATTAACACAAAAATTAAAGGAGATTTGCGATGTCTGGAAAAGTAATGCAATCTATGGACGGCAATACAGCGGCTGCGCATGTGGCCTATGCCTTTACAGAGGTAGCAGCGATTTATCCCA
>MWCI01000012.1 GCA_002069965.1 Spirochaetes bacterium ADurb.Bin218
TTGCTTATGACCGTTATGCTAATTATTCTTGGGGTGCTTTTTATACAGATGGGTATAATAGCAGAGATAATGATAAGGATTTACCATGAATCGCAAAAGCTGCCACCATACAGAGTAAGGGAGACAGTAAATATTGAGTAGATTACTATGAGGTTTTGCAAATTTAAATCATGAAACTTTGCAGCGCCTGTTTACTGGGAATTAAATGTAGATATGATGGACAAATTGTGTCAAATGAGAAAGTTCTTTCTCTTTTAGAGCAAGAAATTCTCATACCAATTTGTCCTGAACAATTAGGAGGGTTGCCAACTCCCAGAGAATCTTCTGAAATACATGGAGATGAGGTTATAACAAAATCTGGTAAGATCGTAACAGAATATTTTAAAACAGGAGCTTTTGAGGTTTTTAAAATTGCTAAATTGTATAATATCACAGAAGCCATATTAAAGCAGAGGAGCCCTTCCTGTGGTTGCGGGCAGATTTATGATGGAAGCTTTTCTGGGAAAGTCATTGAAGGGTATGGCATAACAGCTCAGCTGCTTAAAGAAAATGGAATAAAGATTTTATCAGAAGAAGATTTGCTTTAAAAATTTTATGAACTTATTATCAGTTAAGCTTGATCTTTTTTTTACTATTATTTCTCCTCCTCTTCTTTTTTGCCTTTTAGCATAAATCCGATAGGTCTTTCTTTAAATTCCTTGGCAATTTCTTGAGCTAAGGCTGCTGTGTTCCTCAGGGACTGCAATATAGCAGGAATATCTTTTTGAGAATCTGCAAGAATCGAATTTACCCCTGCCACGCTTGTTCTTAGATCAGAAAGTAATCCTAAGATATTTTCTCTACTGCCTAAGGAGAGGTCTTTCATTATAACAACGGTCTCTGTAACAGTGTTGAGAAGTTTATGGACGTCAGTTAGAATCGCCTCAAGGTTTACGTATTCAAGGCCTTCTATTACATCTCCATCAAGTAAGGGAGCACCTTTTATGTCAGGGTTGCGTATTTCTATTACAGTGTCACCAATAATATTTTGATTTAATATAAGGGCAGTGCAGTTTTCATATAGTTCAATGTCTTTTTTTATCCTCATGGTCGCAAGGAAGTGGAGAGATGGCTTATATACTGGTTTAAGCTCAACAACTCTACCAATGTCATACCCCTTGAGTTTTATAGCTGTTCCTTTTTTTATTGCAGATATGTTGTCAATTTTAAGATAAACATCAATAGTAGAACCAGATAAGGAATAACCTAATTTAAGTATGATAAAGAGAATAAGTATAATTACAGGTATTAAAATAAATAAACCCACTCTGAATTCGTTTGGATTTTTAAGAGTAAATTTTTTCATAAAATCACCATAGGACCTTCAGGATTATTTGTCTTATATTGTATCAAATAAGGATTCTGGGAATATAAAAATTCATCCTTTGATCCTTCAAATACAATTCTGCCATTAAAAAACATAATGAATCTATTGGCAATATCAATAAAATTTTCTGGCCTGTATGTAACTATTATGAGAGACTTATCTTTTCTTGCAATTCTCTTTTTTAAAATATCAAAGATTGTGATTATGTTGAGATAGCATTGATTTTCAAAGGCATGCTCAAGATAGAGTAGATCTGGTTCATTGGCAATGGAGCGAGCAAAGGCTGTTTTAAGAATTTCTGATCTGCTCAGTTGAAATGGTCGCAGCTTTTTACAGTGGTCTAAGTTTAAATCAAATATCAGCTTATTTACATAGTTTTTAATCTCTGCTCCCGAAAGGGATGAGTGATATTCCAGCGGCAGAGAGATGTTTTGTTCCACAGATAAATTGCTGATAAGCCCATAATCACCATGGAGATATCCTATTTCTTCTTTGTATTCCATCAAGCTAAAGTAATCCAGTTCCTTTATGCTACTGCCTTTGTATAAAACATCTCCCTCAAAAGAAACATCCCCTCTGATTATAACATCAAATAGATGGGATATACCAGAATCCTCTGTCCCAAAAATTACCATAGCTTCCCCTTTTTTTAGTGAAAAGGAGATATTGTTCAGTAAAGTGACTCCATCACGTGTATACTTTACGTTTTTTACCTCAAGAATTAATTCTTCCAACATAGCCTCATATAAGATAAAATATGGTAGATATTGCAATATTAACTATAATAGCAACAAATAAAGTTCTGATTACAGCCTTAGATACAAAAATAGGAATTTCAAATTTAGAGTTAGGCTTAAATCCATAGTAACAGCAAATTAATGGAACTGCTATGCCAAAGAGAATGCTTTTGGCTAAAGCTGCAGTGATATCCTTAAAAGTAAAAGAGTCAATAAGTGTCTGTCCAAAGGTATCCATTGGTATGTAAATTACTGTAAGAGCTATTAGATAACCGCCAATGAAGGCAACTACATCGAATATTATAATAAGCCCCATAATGGAAAGTATTGATGCAATGATCCTCGGGAATACAATGAAGAGCTTTGTGTCAATACCCATAAGCTCCATGGCAAGTATTTCCTTTGACCATTTTTGAACAGAAATTTCAGTGGCAATTGCAGAACCTGATCTGGCTATTACTATTAGAGTTGTTGCAAGAGGTCCCAACTCCCTTGCAATTATTATAACAAGGAGATTGCCGAGAAATCCTTCAACTCCAAATTTTGGCAAAGATGTTAAGGCCTGGATTATTACAGTTGCCCCAAGTAAAAGGGCTATTATTATAACTATGGAGAGAGCATCAACTCCAGTAAACCTTGTCTGATTTATTATGATTGTATAGAGAGATCGAAATCTTATATATCGTAAAGATTTAAAAGAGGTAACAATAGATTTTATAAACAAAGAAAAATCTTTAACCCCATTGCGGATGTCAATGGCCCAGCTGCCTATTTTTATTACTGTATTTTCTATCATTGTTTCAAGATTTATCCTCTTGAATTCAATTTAAATATGAATATTAAACATATCAAGTAGAAATTTTCATGGAAGGAAAATCAAGTCCACAAGAAAATTTTTATAATAATTTTGCACTCTATCAACAGAGAGAAATTAATAAAGAGAATTTTAGAGCAGGTTTACTCAACCTGCACTAAAATTCTTGCTGTCTTTATATAGGATGGATTTTGTTTCCAGTGCTCACCATATTTAAAAACAATTATCCCCCCTGATTTATTGCTTTTAAATACAAATTCCTGAATATCAAAGCCTCCTGTCTTTTCACTTTCTTCTGTGCGTATAATTTCCTTAATCACAGCCATGTCTTGTGGAATTTCTGTTATCTTCCAACTGTAACCAGTTGAAAGTTGAGAGGCAAGTTTTACAGAAAATGTTTTTCCTGGCTTTGCTTTAATAACAGATTCCCCCTCAGAAAGAAAGATAGAAGGAGATGAGGCGCAAGAAAATATAAAAACACTTAGTAAAAGAAAAAATTTTTTCATATAACCATCCTTTATTCAGAGACTACCACTACCCATGCTGCACCATATCCTATATTGTTACAGCCATATTCAACCCATATATATCCTCCTTCACCCCATGCAGGCCCCCATGAATTTTTAACAAGGTAAGCCTTTTTGTTGTCGTCCCAGCCAACTATTGTAATTGCATGATTGACATCATTTGGCCCTGAAACCTTTGCGTGTTCATCAAATATTCCGCTTTTGTAGGCCTGAAAGGCAGGAGTTACTTTCACTGTTGCTGCAATTGCTCCATATTTTACAATAGCCTCTTTCATTTCCTGGACAGAAGGGATTCCTGCATCTCTTCTGATGTAGCCCCATTTAATTATTTTGTAATTGGATTTTTTCTGAACAGCGCAAAATCCTTCTTTACCTTTGTATGGCATGTCGCTTTCAAGGAAAGCTCCATTTTGCATGAGATAGTCAAAGACTCCTCCATACCATCCTCCGTCACAGCTTCCGGCATCATTTCCATATTTATCTTTGGCGCAGTCCAGAAAGAATTGTTCTGATATATCCAGTATTTTATTATTTTTCATCTTGTAGTTTGCTTCATAAACTGCAGCTGAGGTAAAGGCCCAGCAGCTTCCGCATATACCCTGATATTGGACCTTGGAAAGTAGCCCTGAGTCTCTCCAGTTAAATGCAACTAAATCTATGGATGGTGTTATTTCAGCAGGAATATTTCGATCCATCATTTCTTCTTTTTTCATTTCATCCTGACGTTTCTTTTCTTCCTGTTTACGCCTCTCCTCTTCCTGTCTTCTCATTTCTTCCTGTTTTTTTTGATTCTGCTCACGCTCTATTTCCTCTTCTCTCTTTTTGCGTTGCTCCTCCTGGCGTCTTAATTCTTCCTGTCGCTTTTTTTCTCTTTGCTGGCGTTCCAGTTCTTCTTTTTTGCGTCTCTCTTCCTCTTTCTTTTTCAGCTCATCTTCTGCTGGAGGCTTTGTTCCTGCTATTTGAGAGATTTGGTATTTCATCATCTCGTTAAGTTCAACAGTAAATTTGAGGTTTCGTTTCTTTATATCATCCACAACTGTTTTCATCATTGCTTTCATCTCTTCCGGACTACGGAGAACAGCTTCTTTATCTTGTTTATATCGCTTTAGTATTTCACTTTTTGTGGTCCTGGCAGATAGCTGAAGATTTTCAGGGGATGATGAGAGAAAGAGCAAAAGCAAAGATAAAGTCAAAATTAAAGAATAGAAAGAAGAGGTTTTTCTTAACATGGAGAGCTCCTTAAGCTTTTTAAGATATTTTTGAAGATATTTAAACTTTTATAAAGTATAAAGTAAAAATAGCTAAGAAAGTCAAGAAACAATTACAACTTTAGAGTAAACTTTTAGTGGTAGAATTTTATTACTTTTAAAGATAACCGAAGAAATATTTGGGAATCTTAAAAAAATATTTGAAATAAATAGGCTCTATTCCCCTTTGTAGATTCAAAGGAGTTATATATGGGATTTAGTCTTAAGAGATTTTTTCATGTCAATATTGCAGGTTTTGCCAATTTAATTTTATGGTCGCTGGCTTTTACTTTTTATTTGCTTATAGATAGATACAGTGGTTCTTTTGACATTGAGCTTTTTCTTCTTGGGGTATATATCTTTTTTTCAATAGTTTTTCTTAATGCGCTCTTCTTTTTTATATTCAAAGCTTTTTTTATCTACTTTAGATATAGAAGTGCAATGGCCTATTTACTGTCAAATTTAATAGTGACAGTGGTTTTTGTTATTAACAATATGTCTGTAGCTGTTTATGGAAAGCAGCTTGGCATGGAAGGGCTGGTTATGGCTCTAAGAGGCTGGCAGGGTGGAGAGATGGGCAATTTTACAGCTACAGTTTTACAGGTTTTTCTTGTTATTGCAATTTATCTATTTCTGTATTTTTTTACATATATGTTCTTGAATAGACTTTTTTCTGGCAGACCATTCTCTCATGCTTTTTTTGGACTTCTTGTTTGTGTGATTTCATTGGTTCTTGTTTTTGTGCATTTTAAATTAGTTGGAATGGCTGACTCTGACTGGAAGATGAACAGTATGAAGCATAAGATTCCATGGCAATCTCTCACTGGTTTCCCAGATGATCTTGTTAGAGTAGATGAGGATGGGAAGAAGGGAACAGCTATCCCGCCACTTTTTTCTGAAAGATTAATTTTAAGTGAAAAGAAAGAAATTGAGCAACTGAAGAGAATGGGAATATATGGCAAAAAGATTCTTTCAGGTGAAATCTCAACACATCATCCATATAACATTCTTTTTATCAATGTAGAGGGATTGCGCAGGGATATGCTTAACCCAGAGAATATGCCTTTTTTATATAGATTTGCCTCAGACAAGGCTTTTATTTTAAAGAAACACTACAGCACTGGGAACAATACCCCAGGAAGCCTCTATGGAATGCTCACAGGGCTTGCTCCTTATTATTTTGAGCCCTTAAGGCAGAATAAGTTGCCAAACATGGCCCTTGAGGTGCTCAAAAAGGCAGGATACAGGCAGTCTGTATATTACAATTCTCCAAGGAATTATGAGCATATTTATGAGGATATTCTGGTAAAAACTGAACATAAATTTGTTAGAGCAGCAGGAACATGGGAAGATGACTATGCTCCACGAGACAGATGGCTTTTTGAAAATTATATCCAGGAGTTGAAAAAGGAGAGTAACACTTCAAAGAGATTTGATTATATTCTTGTTAATGTTACTCACTTTAATTATTACTATCCTCCAGAATTCAAAAAATACACACCAGATTTTAGATCTGATTTTAAGATTATAAGTGGGCCTCAGAGTGGTTTTAGAAAAAACAAAGAAGAGCTTATGAACAGATATAAAAACTCAGTTTATTATGCAGATTATCTCCTCAAAAATCTTCTTACAGAAATGGAGGCTATGGGAAGGCTTAAAAATACGATAATTGTTATTGCAGGTGATCACGGAGAGGAGTTCTGGGAGCATGGAAGTTTTGGTCACACATGGGGGCTGAATGATATTCAGATTGGTCCAGCAGCTATAATCTATTATCCAAATATAAAAAACACTGATATAAAATATAAGTATACATCCCATCAGGATTTTTTACCAACTGTATTTGATATCATTGGTATAAATGTTGACTATAAGTATTTCACAACAGGAAAATCTTTGTTGAAATACTCTCCAGAAAAAGATTATGCCATATCCTCTCTGGGGATACTTGTTAGCTTTAAAAGAAATGGCTATGCAATTATTGGGAATGGATATAAGGTTTTATATAGAAATAATATGGACTTAAATAGCTCTCCCTATGCAATTTATGATGACAATGATCAGCCTATTGAGGAATTTAACAAAAATGCAGTGTCAGATCTACTCCTTAAGGCAATGAATGCTAAATCTCTGGAAGTGCCTATGTATTAATTGTAATCGTAATTGATGGCCTCAAGGAGAGATAGAATTACTTTATTGTAATCTGGCTCTCTGTCTATTCTTCCCAGTTCATAGGTAATGCCTATTATTGAGTATTCCTGATCGGATTTGAAGCTTCCAAGGGAACCAGGTGTTTTATATCCTATGTCAAATGATATAGAAAATCCAGAGATATCTGACATTTTTTCAATTAAGTCATTGGGTGCTTTTGAATCAGGGTAAAGAGCAGCAAAGGGTTGATGGAGCTGAATGATCATTACAGGCTGATACTTATCCATAATTTCTATGGCAACTACAGTCTCTGGCTCTGATGCAGGCAAAGGTCCTGGATTATTGTAATGTTTTGTGTAGTCAAATTCCCATGTGGAGGAGGGAAAATTTCTGTTGAGATCAATCTTATGGCCATTGGTTCTTCTGCCAGCTCTGAGTCCGTCAGGGTTAAGGCATGGCACAATGATAACTCTGTTTTTTATTGAGGCTGAATTTTTTTCCAGATACTTTGCAAGATAAATTGCGGAGGTTACGCTTGCAGGCTCATCACCATGAATGCCCCCAATTATCAGTATATTTTTTCCTCTGTTGCCATATTCCTTGAGCAGAATTTTATTTTTCCAGTTGGAGTAACCAGCGATTGTCCAGCTTTTGTCCTTTTCTAAATTTTTAAGCATAGATATGGCTTTTTTTATAATTAAATCATGTCTTTTATAAGATAGGGAAGATGCATTTTTATAATTTTCTATTATAATTAGAAAGCAGCATAGAATTATAAGCAAAAATTTTTTCATTTTTTCTCACAATGTATTTTTCTTGTAAATAATCCCTTAGTTAGATCCTTTGGCTATTATGTATAGCATATAAATAAGGCAGGTCAAGACAATTGAATAATTTTTTTAACTTTTTGAAGGGGGAGTTTTTATGAAATCCCTTGAGCTTTATAGTAAACTTATAGTGAACATCGATGAATATGAGAAAAAGATTCTTGCAGCCTTTTCTAAGGAGATTAAATGTAAAAAGGGCTGTGATGAGTGCTGCATATTAACATCAGTCTTTCCTGTTGAGGCTTATGTTATTTATAAAAGCGCTGTAAGTGAGAACCTCTCTTTGCCAGAGAATTTTACTAAAGATAAATGCGTTTTTTTGTATAATGGGCAATGCTCAATATACAAAAGTAGACCAATTATTTGCAGAACCCATGGCTATCCTATTTTTTACGATGGAAGAGTTGATTTTTGTCCAAAGAATTTTACAGAGATAAAAACAATGGATTCTGGATTTATGTTAAATCTTGATGCAGTAAATAGGACAATTGCTTCCATAAATATTATATTTGTAAAAGAGGTAGATGATCCTTTTTTCCGTAAGGAAAGAATTTCTTTGACAGAATTATATGAGTATATATCAAAAACTCAGAGAGTGTGTTAGATGATAGATAGAGTTCTACTTGATAAGTTGTATGATAGCATTAGAAAAGTGAATTTTAATGGAGATGATTCAATTATTCCTTTATCAGATCAGTTCATAAGGGATTTTGTCTCTGCTGAAGGGTATAGTGAGTCAGAGGTAAAGCAGGCGCTTATAGTTTTAAGTGAAGTTCATAGGCTCTTTATTATAACAATAGTCAGGGATAATCCTGCTAAAAATATTCAAAAGCTTGAGGGATATGTAGTTGCAGAGATAGATGTTGTTTCAAACCTCAAGAGGCTTTATCAGAAAAGACTTACAGATGTATACAATAAGGAGAATCATAGCAATAAAATTTATCAGCAGATATACCATGACATTATTGGAAATTTAGGAAGTGTTTCAAATACAAATATAGGTAGATTAGCCAATATTGCTATTATGCTCAATGAATACGAAAACCTCATGAATAGGTATCCAGAGGAATTTACATATAACTGGAGAGAGGCAAAATTGAAAGAGTTGTTTTCCTCTGGAACCATTGTGGAAGAGAAAGAAAGTGAACCCCTGGATAATAAAGTAGAATTTTCCACCCGAAGCAGAAGAGCAGTTGATCAACCTCAATTTGAATCTTTTTCAAATGACACAAAAAAATTGCCACCAGAAAAATTAATACAGATATATGGGGTTGATTTTTTCTTTAGAGTTAAGCTACGAAGATATGAGTTTGATGAGCTCCTGGAACTTATAAGAGACGGCCATATAAAGAGAAGAGCTGATCTGTTATTATTGAGAGATATGGTAAAGAAAATTAAAAATAATTTTGACAGGGACACAGAGCTTTCCGGACATTTTGAGGATATATTCCGTCTTGATAGAGAAATTTCAAAGAGATTATTTTTTCTCAACAGGTGAAAGGTGAATTTTAGAAAAAGTTTACTGGTTTCAATCCTTTTACATTTATTTTTTTTCTGCCTTTTATATTTTTATAATGAGGCAGGTTTTTTTATCTCAAAAGATCATAACGTCAGGCTCTATCTCGCCTTTGACAGGGGCTTTGCAGCTTCTATGGAACATTCGGGGTATTCAGGCAAAGGTAGAGGAGATTTTGATGGACACCGCGGTAATTCCAACTCAAAGGGAAAAGGCGATGAAGCGGATTCATCTGGCCTTGCGGGTGTTGTTGGAGCTCTTGTCAATGCAGCCTATAAAAATAGCCCCCCACAATATCCAGCCATTGCGCGCATGATGGGATATGAAGGAAGAGTTTCTCTCTTAATAGAAGTTTTGCCAGATGGCAGGTGCGGACGCGTAGAGGTTTTCAGAAGCTCTGGATACGGAATCCTTGACAGAGCAGCTGTAAATGCAGCACGGAGATGGATTTTTTTTGCTGAAAATCAGATATCCCTTTCATCATCAGTTAAGGTTTTGCAAGATGTAGTTTTTGTTTTAAAACTGCAATAAATTTTGCTTGAATAAAAAGAGAGTCTTTTTTTAATAGAAAAAACAGGTTTATTCATGGAACAGGGTGCAAATCCCTGGCTGTCCCGCAACTGTGATCATCATTATGATGTAAGCCAGATCTTTGATTAAACCTGAAACCGCTATTACTTTCGAGGAAGGGGAGGTTTAAAATGCTACGATTTATAATCCTGCATCATATTTTCTTCTACTGAATTTATCTTATTTGAGCTAATTCATCTATATTGGCTTTGCAAGCCTTTGTTCTTAAGACTCTTGATGATTTTAAAAAGAGGGCAAAGGTCTGTTTAGAAACAAATTTTATTAAAAACTTATCACCATTAATTTTAAGAGGAGAATATATGAAGATTAAAATATCATTATTTATGATAGCTTTTTTGTGTCTTAACGCTACGTTTTCTTTTGCTGAAGATGTATTTACCAATGACCCTATTGTTGTAACTGCAACAAGGTATGAATCTTCAGTTTCAAAAGAGGGCAAAGCAATTACAGTTGTAACAGAGGATGAGATTAAAAGGAGTGGTAAAAAGACTCTCGCTGATGTTTTAGAGACAGTGGCAGGGGTTACTGTGACAAGATATGGTACAGAGGGAAGTCTTTCTTATGTGTATATAAGAGGTTCAAAAAGTGGAAATGTCTTAATAATGATCGATGGTGTAAAGATAAGCGATCCAATGTCGATTGGTAATATGTATGATATTTCAAGCATCATGACCTCTGACATAGAGAGGATTGAGATTGTAAAAGGAGCAATGAGCAGTATCTACGGAGCAGAGGCCTCAGGGGGTGTGATAAATATCATAACAAAGAAAGGGAAAGATAGAAAGGTTGTTATAAAAGGAGAGATTGGCTCTAATAAAAGCTTTGCTGAATCTGTTTCAGTAAGTGATTATAATGGAACAAGCAGTTTTTATTTTTCTGGCTCTCATTATAAAACAGATGGCATCTCAAGTGCCAAGAAGAGAGGAACCTCTGATTTTGACAGTGACAGCTTTGAAAATATAACAGCCTCAGGCAAGATGGAGTCAAAGCTTTCAGATAAGGCTTCAATTCTTTTTTCTATGAATTATACAGATTCAAAGCTTGATAGCGACGATGGTTCTTTTGAGGATGATCCAAATAATATATATACAAGTAAGCTTTTTACATCCAGAGGGGAGTTTTCTCATTCACTCTTTAAGTGGTGGAATTATAAGCTTGGAGCATCTTGCATGTCCTTTGTGAGGGAAAATATAGATCCAGCTGATTCTATAGATACAACTGAAAATTCAGTATATACATATAATGGCTCTAACTATAGACTTGATTTTTCTAATAAGTTCAATCTTTTTGATATAAATGTCCTTACAGTTGGATTTGATCTGGTAAATGATAAAGGCAGAAGTACTTCTGCTTATTATGATGAAGGGTCAAGTGTCAATAGCATTTCAATATTTAATGATAAATCTATTTTTACAAGGAGCTTTTTTGTTCACGATTCTCTCACTCTCTTTGATGTATTGAATATAAATGCAGGGGCAAGGCTTGATGATAATGACGTATTTGGGCAGCACTGGACATGGGATAGTTCTGCTTCAATTATAGTTTCTGCTACAGGGACAAAATTCCATGGCTCAACAGGAACAGGTTTCAGAGCTCCATCGCTTTTTGAGCTTTATGGTCAGTGGGGAGGGAATAAGAATTTGAATCCTGAAAAAAGCTTTGTTTATGATGGAGGTATTTATCAAGAACTGTTTGGTGGAGCCTTTTTCTTTGATTTGACCTATTTTGTCCAGGAGTATAAGGATAAGATTATATGGATCTCCTCTAAATATGATAACCTTGAAGGTAAGGTAAAAAATAGTGGAGTGGAACTTTCTTCTGGAATTAAAATACTCTCTTTTTTAAGAACCAACTACAGTTACACATATATTAAATATGATGAAACAAATGATTCAAGTGCCACATTAAAGAGACCGGCTCATAAACACGCAGCCTCTGTTACAGTGATTCCTCTCGAGGGGCTTGATATTACAGCCTCTTATATATATTCGGATGAAAGAAAGGATGTGTATTACGATCCTGCAACATGGAGTCAATCTATTGTGACTCTTGCATCCTATCATAAATTTGATCTTAATATAAGATATTCTTTAAATGACACAGTTACCTTTACCTTTAAGGGAGAAAACCTTACAGATGAGGATTACATGGAGACCTATGGGTATAACACAAAAGGTAGAAGTTTTTATGGAGGTGCAGAGATTACATTGTAGCTAAGACTTGGGTTATTTATTTTCTATTGAAAGGCTCTGTGGTATAGACAGGGCCTTTTTTATAAAAATTATTTGCCTTTTGGGTTTTTGATATTATATTATATTAGAAAATTGTGAATTGGCCACTTCCCCATCTGTTGGAGAGGGGGTGATATAATATAAATAGATATTTTGAGAGAAAATCATGGCAGAAATAGAAAAACAATTACCAGAGAGCATCTATAGGGATTTTTTTGAAAGCGCACGTTTTCCTATGCTCCTTATTGATGAGGATAGAACTATTTTGTTATGCAATAAGGCCTTTGAGAATCTTTCTGGATACTCAAGATATGAGCTTGAGGGAAAGAGAAAATGGGACATAATTGTTGCACTTAACGATGAGCTTGAAAGGATGATTAATTTCCATATTAAAAGAAGAATTGATCCCACTTTGGCTCCAGGTGAATATGAGTTTAAGCTTAAGGATGCCTCTGGCAATGTCAAAGATATAGCCTTGAATATAAATATGCTTCCAGGGACAAAGATGAGCCTGGCCTTTTTGCAGGACATTACAGAAAAGAAACAAACAGAGACCTGGTATAAGGCTGTCTTTGAAAATACAGGCCTTCCATCAATTATAATTGCACCTGATACAACAATTGTAAAGGCAAATACAGAATGGGCTTTGCTTTCTGGTTATTCAATTGAAGAAAATGAGGGCAAGCTTAGCTGGACTCAGTTTGTGGACAAAGATGACCTTGAAAAAATGAAGAAATATCATCAGGCAAGAAGAGATGATGCTTCTTCTGCTCCACGGAAGTATGAGTTTAAGTTTATTCGCCGCAATGGAGAGGTGCGGAATATTATAAACAGTGTCACAATGATTCCAGATTCTCCATACAGCATAGCATCTCTTATGGATATAACTGATTTGAGAGAAGCTGAGGCAGAGAGAAAAAAATTAGAAGATCAACTTCAACAGGCTCGGAAGTTAGAGTCCATAGGTCAGCTCGCAGGAGGGGTTGCCCATGACTTTAATAACATGCTTGCAGCTATTCTTGGCTATTCTCAGATGGTGCAGATTAAGCTTAAGAATCTTGCAGCCTCCCTTGCAAATAAAAAGGGCGAGATCGCTCAGACCCTTGATAATTTATGGAAAGATGGAGAGAGTTCTACAGGTAGAAGAGAATCCTTTTTTGGAAATGTCATATCCAGCATGATGGATTTTCTTGATAAGATAGACCTTGAAATTGAGAACTTGAAAAGCTCAGATGAAATGATAGATGAGGTTATAAAGGCTTCCAAAAGAGCGGGAGAGCTTACCAAACAGCTTCTGGCCTTTGCAAGAAAGCAGACACTTGAATTAAAGCCAATAAATATAAATTCAGTTATAGAGAATTTTGAAAAGATGCTAAGGAGAACAATCAGGGAGAATATACAAATAGAACTTCATCTTTCTGAGGGTATAGAGACTATTGAGGCAGATACAGGTCAGATAGAACAGGTTATTTTAAATCTTGCCCTTAATGGCCAGGACGCAATGCCAGATGGTGGAAAGTTGATAATAAGGACAGAAAACAAAATGCTTGACTCATCTTATGCCAATTCTCATGAAGGTGTTTTCCCTGGAAGATATGTAATGCTTGAAATAAGCGATACAGGTGTTGGCATGGATAAGGATATCCAGAGCAAGATCTTTGAACCATTTTTTACAACTAAAGAAAAAGGCATGGGAACAGGCCTTGGGCTTGCAACTGTTTATGGAATAGTAAAGCAGCATGCAGGGAGTATATGGCTTTATAGCGAAAAAGGTAAAGGGACGAGTTTTCATATTTATTTCCCTATCTCTGCAAAAAAAGTTAATTCTGGTGAATGTTTACTTTATGATATAAATAACTATGGGACAGAAACAATTCTTGTTGTTGAGGATCAGGAGCAGGTTCGCAAAATGACCTCTGTAATGCTCAGGCAGAAGGGATATAAGGTTTTTGATGCTGCAACAGGGGATGAGGCTTTAAAGATTGCATCATCTTGCAGAGAAAAAATTGATTTAGTTATAACTGATGTTGTAATGCCTGGCATGAATGGGAAGGAGCTTTACAATGAAATAGCAAAAATTATACCGGATGTGGATGTGCTTTTTGTATCTGGTTATCCAATGGAGATTATATCTCATCATGGAATCCTGGAGGAAGGGCTTAACTTTTTATCAAAGCCTGTTACAATTGATGATTTTACAAAAAAAATTAGAGATATTCTTGATAAGAAAAAATGTCTCTGATATATGATTATTCCTCCTCTTCATGAATAAAAGGTAGGTATATGTGAAATACGGTTCCATATCCTGTTTTGCTTTCCACCTCAATTGTGCCATTGTGTTTTTTTATTATGTCGTAGACAGCTGCCAGTCCCAGGCCTGTGCCCTGGCCCGGAGGTTTTGTTGTAAAGAATGGTTCAAATATTTTTGAGAGATTTTCAGGAGCTATTCCAGAGCCAGTATCTGATATGCTTATTTGAATATATTCTTCATTCCTGGAATTTCTTAGAGTCTTTATTGCGTTTTCTGGAAGCAGGATAGTTTTAGTTGCAAAGGTTATTTCCCCTCCCTCTGGCATTGCATCTCTTGCATTGATCCCAATATTGAGTAGGCAGTTTTCAATTAAAGCTGGATCTCCTTTTATCATTGTTTTGGGAGAATTTAGTTTTAGAGTTATTTTTATGTTTTTGCTCAAAGTATGAGAGAGTATCTCAGCTGTTGATTTTATTGTATTGTGTATGTCAAAGATTTTTAAAACAGCATTATCTTTTCTGGAAAATATTAAGAGCTTTTTGATTAAGCTTGCTCCTTTTTCTGCAGTATCAATGATACGCTGAATATGTTTTGCCTCTTCAGGATCTTTGCATCTGATATGCATAATTCCTGCAGTTCCAGTTATAACAGAGAGCAGGTTATTGAAGTCATGGACAAGACCGCCAGTTAGTTTTCCAATAACCTCCATCTTTTGTGAATGGCGTAGTTGTTCTTCCAGAGTCCTTTCTTCTGTTACATCAACTATCATTTTTAGCAGAGAACTTCTCCCTTGATAGTTTATAGGAACAACAGAATAAAAAATGTCTCTTTTACCGTTATTCTTTGTTAAAATAATAGAGGTAATTTTTTCAGCTACTTTAAAGTATTTTATATTTTCTTCAACAGCCCGTGCTTCTTCATCGCTAATAATATGTATTTCCTGATATCCGATAAAATCATCAGGGGAATAGCCAGTCATAGACCAGAAGGCATTATTTGCGGTGATTATTTCTTTGCTTTGTTCATCTGTTATTACTATTGCATGAGGGCTTTTTTCAAAGATGCTGCGGAATAGCTCTTCTCTGATTCGGAGATTTTTTTCACTTTCAATTAGAAGTTCCTGAGAGAGCTTTTCTTTTTTTCTAAGAACATAAGCATTATGGGATATAATAAGTGATATTAAGGCAGATAAAATTCCTACAAGGAGAGAGATAATAGCAAAATAATTTTTCCATGAGGCAATTTCCATCTCTGCCTCGTCTATATATATCCCTGTGCCTATAACCCATCCCCATGGCTTGAAGAGCTTAACATAGGCAATTTTAGGACCTACTTTGTTTATTTCATCTCTCCTATTCCAGATGTAAGATATTGTTCCTCCCTCTGGATTATCTTTTGCGATTTCTGTCATCTCTGCCATAAGCTTTGCAAGTATCTGACCATCTGGACCTGTAATAGCAGAGGGATCTTTATTTTCTATATCAACTCTGAAGGGATGCATTAAAATTCTGCCGTCATCTTTTATAATCCAGAAATAGTCTTTACTGATGTTTCCAAAGCGAAGATTTCTTATTCTTGTGGTTGCTCTTCTTTGAGCTTCCTGTAAGGTAACCTTGCCCTCAATTACTTCAGAGTTAAGGGAGGTGAGATAATCTATAACAATCTGGACAAGGTATTTGCAAGAGTTTGATTTATGCTGAATGTGAAGATTTCTAAAATGAGGTATAAAAAAGAAAAAAATGGTAACTATAAATATAAAAAGTATAGCTGTAGATGGAAACAGTAGCTTAATGAAATTTTTAAGCATTAAGCCTTTTTCGCCATTTATTAATTCTCTTGTTTGCATAGAATCTCTCTAAAGTTTAAGTCTCCATTTTAGAAAAATAGTGTAATAGTTTTTGCAAATCAACTTGTTTTTATTTTGAATCAATATTTATTCCTTAACTTCTAATATTTTCTTGATTTTACACTAAAAGATATTCCTCGGTTTTTATAACAGAAAGCCTTTACAAATAGCCGCTTTAAAGAATTTATTACTTAATTGACAAATAAAATCCCGGCAGATTTTATGTTGTCCATATTTTTTAATACTATGGAGCTATTATGAGTGATTTTTTAGTGGCAATAATACTTGGGATAACAGAGGGCATTACGGAGTTTTTGCCAATTTCCTCCACTGGGCACCTTATAATTTTAAACGAATTTTTGAGCTTTACAGGCAAATTTGCCATTATGTTTGATGTTGTCATACAATTGGGGGCAATCTTATCTGTAGTGGTCTATTTCAGGAAAAAGCTTTTTCCTTTTTTTTATAAAAGGAGTAAAGAGGAAAAGTTGCAGGTATGGAATCTATGGTTTAAGGCTGTTGCAGGAGTTTTACCAGCCCTTGCAATAGGATATGTAACTGCTGATTTTATGGAAGAGCATTTATTTAAGCCAGAGGTTGTGGCTTTTTCTCTTATTATCTGGGGTGTTTTTTTGATAATAGTAGAAAGAAAGGTTCACAATATAAAGATAAATTCAGTTCATGAGCTTACATATCGCCTTGCAATTTTGATAGGATTTATCCAGTGTCTTGCTATAATACCTGGAACATCACGATCTGCTGCAACAATTATAGGAGCAATGCTTCTTGGAGCCTCAAGGTCTGTTGCTGCTGAGTTTTCTTTTTTCCTTGCAATCCCAACAATGGTAGCAGCCTCAGGTTATTCTTTTTTAAAGCATGGAGTTTATATGACTGCACATCAGTCTTTAGTTCTTGCCCTGGGCTTTGTTGTATCTTTTGTTGTGGCTCTGGCTGTGATAGCATTTTTTATGAACTATATAAGAAAGCATGATTTTAAGCTTTTTGGCTATTATAGAATAATTCTTGGAATTTTTGTGCTTGTATATTTTTGTATCATTATTAAATAAAATTTGTCAAAATTATTAATATTAATTTCCTAATCCTTATAAGGAATAAAATGCAGACATTTAAAATAGTATTTATTACAGTAAAAAATATCGTCAGGAATTATTACTGAAAATTTATAAAAAAATAGGAACAATTTATGTTTGAAGGTAAGAGTATTATTTCCATTTTAAACTCAGGGGGAGGAGTAATGTATGTTCTAATATTTTGCTCTATCCTTACAGTGGCTGTAATTTTACAAAAGCTTTTCATATTTAGAAAATTAAAAAAGATCAACAGATTTGCCTTACTGGATTCAGTAAAGTCAAAGGTTATTGAGGGAGATATAAATGGTGCTATAGAACTCTGCCAAAAAGAAAGCAACCCCTACTGTTCAGTGCTCCTTGCAGGGCTTTTGCAACAGGGTAAGGGTGAGATGGCAGTGGAAAGCGCTATGGAGAGAGCTGTTGCAGAGGAGGCAATAAAGCTTGAGGAGTATACAGGCATTGTTGGGACCATAGGAAACACAGCTGTGTATATAGGACTTTTTGGAACAGTAATAGGAATTATGCGAGCCTTTCACGATATAGCAACAATGGGTCAGGGAGGAATGAATACAGTTATTGTTGGAGTCTCTGAGGCTCTCATAGCAACAGCAACAGGGCTTCTTGTGGCAATACCCTCTGTTGTAGCCTTTAATTATTTTATCACAAGAATTGATCGCATTGTGCGTGAGATGGAGTTGTGCGCTTCTGAATTATATGATTGTATAAAACACAGGTAGCAGATGAAGATAAAAGGTTATAAAAGTTCTGCAATAAAATCAGAGATAAACATAACTCCTTTTACAGATGTTGTCCTTGTTCTTCTTATAATATTTATGATTACAACTCCAATCATTATTCAGTCCAGTATAACTGTGAGTCTGCCAAAGTCAAAGTATGGAGAGCAGGGCACTGTTGAGCAATTTAACGTAACAATAAAAAACGAGCAAGAAATCTATTTTAATAACAAAATAGTGGATGTTGCCTCTTTAAAAAATGAGCTAAGTGATTATGTTAAAAAAAATCCAGAGGCCCCACTTGTTATAAAAGCTGATAAGGATATAAAGTATTTTCTCATCATAGAGATAATGGATATGGCAAAGGAGGCAGGAGTCGGTAAAATCTCACTTAATGTTGAGAAGCGTTAATGGATTTATAATTTTATTTTTTAGGAGATAAAAAATATGAAAATAGCATTACCAACAGCAAATAGGCAAATAGACGATCACTTTGGGCATTGTGATTACTATACAATTTATACTGTTAGTGGAAATAATGAGATAGTATCTACAGATGTATTAAAGTCTCCAAAGGGATGCGGATGTAAATCTGATATAGCAAAGGTTTTGTCTGATATGGGAGTAAAAGTAATGCTTGCAGGCAATATGGGAGAAAGTGCCTTAAATCTGCTGAAAAGTCATGGAATTGAGGTTGTAAGAGGATGCTCTGGCGATGTTAAGGATGTGGCAGTGAAATATCTTGCAGGTGAGCTGAGGGATTCAGGGGAAGGCTGCAGTTCCCATGGACATGAATGCTCTCACTAAAATTTCTTAGAAAATAGGGAATAAAAAAAAGACACTTAAGTGTCTTTTTTTTATTTTATTTAACCCCGGCAGCGTCCTGCTCTCCCACACAGCTACCCATGCAGTACCATCGGCGATGAGAGGCTTAACTTCTGTGTTCGGAATGGGAACAGGTGTGACCCTCTCTCTATAACCACCGAGGAAATGTTTCTTTCCTTGATGAGACATTTCTAAAACATATATGTTTTTTGGTCAACAAAATTTTAAAAAAAATAAAAAAATTTTTTATTTTTTGGCATTATTTTTATATTTACCTGTTTTTAAAAAAACACCAAAAAAGCAAAGGATAGCAAATATAATAAATATAGTTTTTGAGCTTTTTAAAAATAGATCGCTATATTCAGGAGAAATCTTTTTCTGGTGCATAATTAAAGAAAATACAGTCATTGCAATAGCCATGCTAAACATCTGACCCAGAAGTCTCATTGTCCCAAGAAAGCTACTGGCAACGCCATAGTATTTCTTTTCTACTGAGTTCATTGCAGCTGTTGTATTGGGAGATGAAAAAAATGCAAATCCTGTGCCAAGCAGTGCAAGGGTAGCGATTATAAAAGCAATTGAGGTATCCCTATTGAGGAATATAAAAAGAAATAATCCAAAAGCAGTAAGGGCCATGCCAAAGGATGCAATGCTTTGAGGTTCTCTTTTATCCGCAAGCCTGCCAGTAAAAGGAGAAAGAATAGTTTGAAAAATTGGCTGAATGAGCATAATTGTGCCGGCCTGAAGAGGGCTCATGGCTTTAACTGTCTGAAGGTATAGGCTTAAGAGAAAGCTTACTCCAAATGTGGCACTATAGTTTATTAGAGCCGATGTAGTTGCAAGGCTATATGTGAGGTTATCTCTGAATATTTTGAAATTGAGCACAGGATGTGTTTGTCTTAGCTCGTATAAGGCAAAGGCTACAAATAGTATAATGCCAGTTACTATGAGAAAAAATCCAAAAAGGGTTGGAATCATGGAAAAACCACGCATAAGAGCAAGCAGGGATATCCCATATAAAATAGAACCAATAAAATCAAAATCCTCGCCCTTTGCATCTGCCCATTCTCCTTTTAGCTTAGAGAAAACAAATACTGTGAGCATAAAGCTTAGAATTGCAGTGATAAAGAAAATGCTCCTCCATGTAAAATGCTGAGAAAGAATTCCTCCAGCAAAGGGACCAATGGCAAGGCCAAGATAGACAGATGATACATTTATACCAAGAACCTTTCCTCTTTCCTCTGGAGGGAAAACTGATATTATGATCGTCATACCTGTGCCAAATATCATGGCGCTACCCATTCCCTGAAGAAATCGCAACGTTAGGAGGATTGAGGAATTGGTTGGTATTGAGGCAATTGCCAGAGTAAAAATGCTAAATAGAAATATTCCTATGGTAAATATTTTTTTTCTTCCAACTATATCAGAAAGCCTTCCAAAGGGAACAAGAAATATAGCAGAAGAGAGAATATATGAAGTGACAACCCATCCAGTTTCTACAGCGTTTAATTCAAAGTCCCTTGCCATGGCAGGTAAAACTATATTTGTTGATGAAACCATAAAGGGGGTTATAAATCCGCTTATAATAGCAGCTATGAGAGCAACTCTTTGTAAAGATTTATTACTTTCCATGAAAAACACTCCTTTGGTAGATTAACCCTTTTGACTTATATATACTCCAATAAAAACAAGGCCACATCCCATGTATTGAAAGGCGTTCATTGTTTCATTGAGAAGTAACCAGCCCCAGAAAAGTGTAAATACAGGTATGAGATTTACAAAGGCAGCAGCAGTTGAAGCCTTTACCTTGCTGATCCCAAGGCTATATAGGCCATAAGCACCTATTGTAACTATAAGCCCAAGATATATTATTGAAAGGGCAGGGAAGGGTTCAAAACTTCCTGGAAATCCTTTGCTACCAATAAAGATGAGAGGGAAAAAGAAAAAGGTTCCAACAAAGCATTGAATGGCTGTAAGGAAAAAGGGATTATATCTTGAACTTAATTTTTTTAATGTAATAGTGTACCCTGTGGCGCAGACCATTGCCATGAATTCAAGAAAGTTTCCAAGCATGGGGTTTGGCGCTTCTTCTGTGGCAGTGCTAAATCCGCTTAAAATAACAGCTCCTGTAATTGCAGTAACAAAGCCAATCCATGTGAGAGATGTTGTTTTTTCTTTAAGAACAAAAAAAGCAGCAATTGCAACAAGCAAAGGGAGCATAGAGGTAAGCATACCAGCCTGTGAGGCACTTGTATTTACAAGGGCCATCGCTTCAAAGATGAAGTAAAGGCATGGTTCAAAAAGAGACATAAGTAAAAGCAGTTTAAGATCTCCTTTCTGGTAGGTGCAGCTTTTCCACAATTTTTTTATAACAAAGAGAAAGGCTGTTGCTGCAATTATCTGCCTTGCCCATATTACAAACATTGGATCATAGGAACGAAAGGATATCTTAAGAGCAACAAAGGATGTTGACCATATTATCATTGCAACTAAAAGTGCAATTTTTGCTTTGAATTGACTTTTCATGTTAAATTATCCTGAGAGTTATGTCTCAAAATATTTCTGGCTTACATATTGGCAAGATAAATTTTTTCAAAAAATTGAAGAGTTGTTATAAAAAATTTTGTCAGATGCTTAGAAAGCATTATAATTATAATATCTATTCTTAAGTTTTTTGGGATAGGATATATGAGTGAAAAGATTTAAAAATTATTGACAGGGGTTTGTTTTAAAATTAAAATACCAACTCGTTTTTATTTTAAAAATCTGCTAAGTAATTAAAAGAAAGAATGTTACTCAAAAAACAGGCAGACATTTTTATGGAGGACAGCAATGATAAACTATAAGGATTTAGGACTTGTCAACACAAGAAATCTTTTTAAGAAGGCAGTTAAAGGTGGATATGCAATACCAGCTTATAATTTTAATAATATGGAGCAACTACAGGCAATCATAATGGCCTGTGTTGAGACAAGCTCTCCTGTAATATTGCAGGTATCTGCAGGTGCGCGCAAATATGCAAATCAGACTTTGCTTCGTTATATGGCAGAGGGAGCTGTGCAATATGCAAAGGATCTTGGGAAAAAAATTCCAATTGTTCTTCACCTTGACCATGGGGACTCCTATGAGTTGTGCAAAAGTTGTATTGATACAGGTTTTTCCTCTGTTATGATAGATGGCTCTCATCTTTCCTATGAGGAAAATGTAAAGCTTACAAAAAAGGTAGTGGCCTATGCTCATAAACACGATGTAACTGTAGAGGGAGAGCTTGGGGTTTTAGCTGGTGTTGAAGATGATGTCCATGCGGAGGAACATGTTTTTACAAGACCTGATGAGGTTGAAGATTTTGTGAGCCGCACAGGTGTAGATTCCCTTGCAATAGCAATAGGCACTTCCCATGGAGCATATAAATTCAAGCCAGGGACAGAACCGAAGATAAGACTTGATATACTGCACGAGATTGAAAAGAGAATTCCAGGATTCCCTATTGTTCTCCATGGTTCCTCATCAGTTCCACCGGAGCTTGTTACTGAGATAAATAAATATGGTGGGAAGATGGATGATGCTGTAGGCATACCAGAAAGTCAACTTCGCGAGGCAGCAAAGTCTGCGGTTTGCAAAATAAATATAGATTCAGATGGAAGGCTTGCAATGACTGCTGCAATAAGAAAGGTGTTGTACGAAAATCCTTCTGAGTTTGATCCAAGAAAATATCTTGGACCTGCAAGGGATGCGCTTAAAGAGCTTTACAAACATAAGAATATAAATGTCCTCGGCTCTGCCGGGAAGGCATAATAATAAAAGGAGGTCTCAATGAAAAAAAGAGCAGCAGCTTTCCTGTTTTTTATTTTTTTCTCATTTGCAGCCTTTGCAAGTGACATGCAGTTGCAGGCCATAGGAGCATCTACTGCATCAAATCTTTATCTTTCCTATCTTTCCATAGGAGTTATTGCAGATTCCTATACAAAGAAGGTTTATGAAAAAGAACAAACTGTAATCTTTGTAAACTCAGTTGTGGCTCAGGCTGGGGTTCAAAAGGAGTATCTTAGAAAGATGATGGAATCCGGAGATATCCCAGAAAACGAACACTATTTTGTGGAAAAGCTTATAAAGTGCTATGAGTTGCTCATGGATGAGGGAAATAATCTTGTTGACTATGTAAAGACAGGTAGTAATTCCTCATTGATGAAATATGACAATAAGCGAAAAGAGGCCTGGTCTCTTATAAGTGAGATTATGGGCTTTAATAATTAAAAGAGGACGTTATGTTTGATATCAGAGAGTATTATAATATAAGCGGTTTGTCAAAGCACGGTTTTGACCATGAAGTTTCAGAGGTGGATACTGAACTTGTCTCTGATATCGATTCTCTTTTGTCTCAGAAACAGGATGAGCTTTACAAAACAGTAAAGTTCAAAAATGGCGATTATTCCATTGATATAATATATCCTGCCCTTGGATATCCTGGGAATTCATCACTTATAATGACTCCAGATAGAGTTCGTTTTTTGCTTTCCTTTTATCCTTACAAAAATGATTTTTTGAAAGTGGAAAAGATTTTGCTTCGACCACGATATATAGAAACAGGAAACATAGAACTGGCTGCTCTTTTTATAAAAAAGGTAAGGACACTTGTTTTGTATCTAACTCATTCTGATATGCAGAGTGACTCCCTAAAAGATAATGATCGTTTTATCTCCATAGAGCTTGAACATATAATGGATACCAAAGTCATAGAATCCTCCATTGATAAAAGCAAACAGGGAGGTGCAAGGGTCCCTTTGCTGTGGAATATTCTTGCTGTAATAAACCCCGATGGGGATGAAAGGCTGGATAAATTTTTTATAAGAAGAGATAAAATCGACAATAAAGAATACCTATCCCTGAATGATATTTCTTACTATTACTACAGACACGGATATTAAAAATGGTAAATTATCACAATCACACAAATCTCTGTGGCCATGCCAGTGGCACAATGGAAGATTATGTCTCATCAGCAATAAACAAATCTTTGCAGGAATTTGGTTTTTCTGATCACGCTCCTGTGCCTTTACATCTGAGAGATGGTATTTCCATGAACCCAGAGGAGACAGAAAGCTATATAAATGAGGCAGTGAGGCTTAAGGAGCTTTATAGAGATAAAATTGCTGTAAGGGTAGGCTTTGAGGTGGATTACCCTATCTTTGATACCTTTGATAACAGATATTTTTTTGATGAGAGAATTGATTTTGTAATAGGATCTGTTCATTACATAAAAGACTGGGGATTTGATAATCCAGATAATATTGAGAGGTTCAATGAGCGGCCAATTGATGATATATATTCTGATTACTACTCAGTGCTTGAGTCCCTTGTGGAATCCAATCTTGTTGATATTATAGGGCATTTTGATCTTATAAAAAAGTTTGGTCATAGAGCCAATGGGGATTTTACCAGTAGAATTACCACAATTGCCAAAAAGATGGCAGAGAAAGGAATTGTTGCAGAGATAAACACCTCTGGCCTTTATAAACCAGTGAAGGAGATCTATCCATCGAAAGAGATTGTAGATATTCTTTTTAAGGAAAATGTCCCTGTAACTTTAGGATCTGATTCTCACTCTCCTGATGAGGTTTGCAGAGGGTACGACATAGCTATTGCAATGTTAAAGGCTGCAGGGTATAGAAAGGTTTCTGGATTTATGGCAAGGAAAAGATATGATCTATCTCTTCTGTGACTTTGATTTTACAATGGACAATTTCCATTGATATTGAAATTTATGTAAAAAGGAATTTTTTTATAGATGGTTTCCATATATCTGGAGACCACACAGAAAATATATGAACCCTTCTGCGGATGCGGTTTGGAGGCTCTTCAAGTAATCTTTCCATGCATTTAAAAATTTCTTTACAATTATCTGTTGTAATATCATTACCATGGGGTAACAGAATTGTTTTTACATCAAGAGTCCCAAGCTTTTTGTAGGAGTTTCTCATTTTGTTTTTAAAGATTACAGGTAGTGGTAAATAGAATCTATTTTTTATATTTATTATGCTGTCTCCACAGTAGAGAAGTCTTTCTTTTTCATTAAAAAGTGCAATGTCATGGCTTGTATGGCCAGGAGTGTGAATAACAGACCAGTCGTTGAAAAAGGGTAGCTGCTGCCCGTCTTTTAAGAGAAAGTCTGGTGAAGTTATTCTTTGGCTGAAAACCTTACGAATCTTTGTCTTGTTTCGCCAGGCTACAATTTGTGCCATAAAGCAATCCAGCTTATGTTGAAGCCATCCAGAGGGGCCAGAATACCATCTATCAATATTGTGGAAAGCAGCAATTTTTATGCCATATTTTTTTCTTAAAATAGGTGCAGCGCCTGAGTGATCTGGATGCATATGAGACACAACAGAGAGCATAAATTCCCCAACGTCCCTTTTTAGTGTATTTTTGCAAAAATCTTCAATGAGTTCCACATCAGCAGGAGAGCCTCCGTCCATGAGCAGAAGTCCATGGTCATATTCAGCTATAAATACAGAATTTATATAACCCTTTATTTTATGTATTTTCATGGCTGTATCCTGAACAAAGTATTATTCTCTAAACAATGTTTAATATAATAAATAAAGTTTAAAAAGTCAAATATTATTCAAAATTTTAAATTAAATTTTTCAAAAATATTTTTCTCTTGCAAAGTGGGGCTAAATTTTACTATAAAGCTTTGAGAATATTTTTGACATAAGAATTAAAATTGGGTGTTTTTGAAGGAATATGACAGAACCAACAAAATTTACAGATATAAAAGAGCAGGAGCGCATTCAAAAGCGCAATCTCATACTTGATGTTGCGGAAAAGGTTTTTTCTCAGAAGACCTTTGATGATGTAAACATGAGAGAGCTTGCTCGTGAGGTGGGTATATCCCCAGGGGCTATTTATACCTATTTCCCTGATAAAGAGAGCCTCTATGTAGCAGTATCTCTAAGGGGCTTTCAGAGAGCTGTGGATATCATGAGGGAGATGATCAATTCAGGAGATGATACCCTTGATAAAATAGCAGTGCGATATATGGAAGAGATGATAGATAACTATGATTATATGAGAATAGTGCAGCACTGCATAATGGATGGAAAATTTAAGACTGAAGAGTCCATTGAACAGCTAAAAGAAATTTCAAGGGAACTCTTTTCAATATTTGATTCTATACTATTAAAAGAAATAGATGTAAAGAATATAAGGCCTGTGACTCATCTTATCTTTTCTGTTTTAAATGGAATTGTTTTTACCTTTGGCAAATACCCTGGAAGAACAAGAGAAGAGGGAGTGGAGCACATGAAAAAGTTAGCCAGATTATTTATAGCTCTGTTGAATAAGGGGATATAGCTTAAATTAAAGACTTTTGCTAACTAACTGCTGAAATTTACTGGATAAAAATATGTATACATTGATTAAAAGTGAAAAAGGGAATTTTTCTCTAAGACCTGCTCCACCTGGATTAAATTTAGGAGTTGCAGGTCGCAGGATTAACAATTTTGACTATGGCAATAAAGATAAAGTTAGGTTTAAGGAAAAGTCTTTGCTAAAAGAACTCACAGGCATTGATAGTGCTTCAATATTGATGCTGGAACAGGTCCATGGTGATTCCATTATACACGTAGTTGCAAAGCCCTCCAGTGATAGCCCTGCTGTTGCAGAGGCCGATGGTTTTATTACTGCAATCCCTGATATATGTCTTGTTATTAGAACAGCAGATTGTGTGCCAGTTTTTATATACGATCACAAAGAGAAAATTCTCGGCGCTGTGCACTCTGGCTGGAAAGGAACTTATCTTAACATATCTGGCAGGTGTGTGAGAGATATGATAGAGTATTATGGCTGTAATCCAGAAAATATATCTGCCTTTATTTTGCCCTCTATTGGCCCTCAATCTTATGAGGTAAAAGAGGATGTTGCTTCAAAATTTCCTGAGGATTTCATTGAGTTTAATGGAAGGCTTTTTTTAAATCTATGGCAAAGTATAGAGAGATCTTTAAAAAGAGAGGGAATAACAAATATCTTTAATTGCTATATGTGTAATAAAATGCTTTCCCATGAGTTTTTTTCCCATAGAAATGGGGATTTGGGCAGAAATCTCAACTATGCCTTCATAAGCTAAAATTTCATGTCAAATTTAAATTTTTGTTTTTGTCAGGTAACAATATCTTGACATCAGAGGTCTATTAAATAGATATAGGAAGCTATAGGCTTTTTATGAGTTAATTAAATTTACCATAGAGGTTTTTTATGTGGGAATACACAGAAAAGGTAAAAGAGCTTTATACAAATCCAAAGAACGTTGGTAAAATAGAAGATGCTGACGGTGTTGGTCATGTGGGAAGTGTTGTCTGTGGCGATGCTCTCACTTTATATATAAAAGTGGAAAATGGCATAATCACAGATGCCAAGTTTGAAACTTTTGGATGTGGAAGTGCCATTGCCTCATCCTCTGCTCTTACAGAGATGATAAAGGGCAAGACTGTTGAGGAGGCAGAGAAAATTACAAATCAGGATATTGTTGAGTATCTTGGAGGTCTTCCTGAGCAAAAAATACACTGCTCTGTTATGGGTAGAGAGGCTTTAATAAATGCAATAGCAGATTACAGAGGGGAAAAGCCTCCAATAGAGGATGAGCCCCATGGGGAGATTATATGCCATTGCATGAATGTAACAGATGAGGATATACGAAAGGCTGTCCATGAAAAGGGAGTTACAAATCTTGAGGATATGATGCAGCTTACAGGAGCAGGGACAGTGTGCGGAACATGTATTCCAAGGATTGAAGATATAATAGAAGAGGAAAAATCACGTTGTAGCGTTACTCCATCCTGCTGTGATGAGCCTATGACAAATCTCCAGAAGATAAGAAAGATAGAGGAAACCATAAATGCAGTGGTGCGACCTGCCTTAAAGAGAGATGGTGGTGATATTGAGCTTATTGATATAAATGGAGATGATGTCTTTGTTAGATTAAGAGGAGCATGCTCAACATGCATGACTGCGCAGGTGACTCTGGAAAACTTTGTTCAGGAAGAGCTGAGGAAGAATGTTTCCCCTAAGCTTAATATAAAACTTGCATAAGGAGGAAACATGGAAAGAGTGGTATATCTTGATAATAACGCAACAACAATGGTTGCCCCTGAGGTTCTGGATGCAATGCTGCCCTTTTTTAAAGATAGGTATGGCAATCCTTCAAGCATGCATTCCTTTGGAGGGCTTGTTGCAAAGGATATGCTCAGGGCTAGAGAGCAGGTTGCAAGGCTTCTTGGTGCAGATAATGATTTTGAAATAACCTTTACAGGCACTGCCACAGAAAGCGATAATATTGCCATAAGAGGAATTCTTGGTTACTACAAAGAAAAGAAGCATGTTATAACATCCACAACAGAGCATCCAGCAGTGCTCAATCTTTGCAAACAGCTGGAAAAAGAGGGCTATAGAGTTACCTTTGTCCCTGTTGGGAGTGATGGAGTTGTTGATGTTGAGTTTCTTAAAAATTCAGTAACAGAGGATACTGCAATTGTTTCTATTATGCATGCAAATAACGAAACAGGGGTTATAAATCCTGTTGAGGAGATTGGTGCTTTTTTAAAGGAGAGAGGAATACCCTTTCATGTTGACGGAGTTCAGGCTGCAGGAAAAATTCCTGTGGATGTAAATAAAATAAACTGTGATCTTTATTCAATATCTGCCCATAAATTTCATGGCCCAAAGGGAGTAGGAGCTTTGTATGTCCGCAAAGGCACACGCATGAGACCGCTTATTTATGGAGGCCATCAGGAAAAGGGAAGGCGTCCTGGGACAGAGAATGTTTCTGGGGTTGTTGGAATGGGAAAGGCTGCAGAGCTTGCACTCCTTCACCTTAAGGATATGCCAAAAGTAGCAGCTCTGAGGGATAAATTGCAAAAGGGAATTCTGGAGAAAATAAAAACAGCAAGCATAAACGGAGCAATAGAGAAAAGAACTCCAAACACGCTGAATGCCTCCTTTGAGTTTATTGAGGGTGAGTCCATATTGCTTTACCTTGATCGAAAGGGGATTTGTGTTTCCACAGGATCTGCCTGCTCCAGTGGCTCTCTTGAGCCTTCCCATGTTTTAAGGGCAATGAATATACCTTTTTCTAAGATACATGGATCTGTGAGGTTTAGCCTCAGCAGGTATACAACTGAAGAGGATATTGATTATACTCTTCAGGAATTGCCAGGAGTTATAGAAACCTTGCTCACTATATCTCCTTTCTGGGATAACGAAAAAAAAGTTGGGAAGATTTTTTAATCTTCCTAACTTTTAATCAAAAACCATCCAAAATCTAAAAATACTTTTTCTTTATTTTTTAATCTGAGCTCTCTTGAACATCCAAGCACTTCAAACTTGAAGTAGTCAGTATTACTTAGACAACTAAAAGAAAGTAGCAAAATTTTTATAATAAAAAGAGAAATTTTAAAAATTTTCCTAAGCCATAGAAAAATAATTCCCGAAAAGTAAAAATAAGGGAAAATATGCATTATTATGAGAAAAATAGGTATTTTAATATTATATTTTAATATAAATGACTATAAATAGATATAAATACATATAATCTACTATATTTGACTTCAATTTAATCCTCAAAGATCCCGACTATTGAAACGTCAGGGAGTAGAATCTGACAATCAGGGCAAGGAAGCCAGATTAAGATTAAACGATTCAGGGAGGAATCTTATGATAATTAACCACAATATGTCCGCTATTAATACCAATAGGGTATTAAAATTTCAACATTGGAATGTAGACAAGAACATGGAAGCTCTTTCCTCAGGTATGAGGATAAACAGAGCTGGTGATGATGCTTCTGGTCTTGCTGTTTCTGAAAAGATGAGATCTCAGGTTAATGGTCTCAGGCAGGCAGAGAGAAATACAGAGGATGGTATGTCTCTCATTCAGACAGCAGAGGGCTATCTTGAAGAAGTTACAAATATCGTTCAGAGAATGAGAGTTCTTGCTATTCAATCATCTAACGGTATTTACACTCTTGAAGATAGACAGCTCATTCAGGTTGAGATTTCTCAGCTGGTTGATGAGGTGGACAGGCTTGCTTCTCAGGCAGAGTTCAACAAGATGAAACTCCTGCAGGGGGATTTTGGAAGAGTGAGCACAACTGCATCTATGTGGATACATATGGGTGCTAATATGCATCAGAGGGAAAGGCTTTACATTCAGACAATGACTGCTAAGGCTCTTGGTCTTAAGAATATGATAGGCAACCCTATGACTCTTTCAACTGCATCTGAAGCTAACAGGAACATAGGCGTTCTTGACAATGCTCTTCATATCCTTTCAAAGCAGAGAGCAGACCTTGGAGCATATTACAACAGAATGGAACATGCAGCTAAGGGGCTTATGACTGCTTATGAAAATATTCAGGCATCTGAAAGCCGAATCAGAGATGCTGATATGGCAGAAACAATGGTTAACTTTACAAAGAATCAAATTCTTGTTCAAAGTGGAACTGCGATGCTGGCTCAGGCTAATGCAAAATCTCAGGGAGTATTACAATTGCTCAGGTAGTTTTATAATTGGTTTCATTCCTTGGCAGGCTTGGGAGAGCCTGCCAAACCCGTTTCTTTAGATCTTTGAAAACTGAAAAGTATTAACAGCGAGCATGGATATTAGCCCTTTCCTGATATTCATGGTCGCTGTTAAAAAGGTGGCTGTATTCCCTATTTATATAACCTGGTATTAAAACCCTGATAGGGAGATCAGGGTGTTTCTGCTTTGTAGGAGAAGCGGAAACGAAAACAAACAAAGGAGTGTTTAATATGATTATCAATCACAATATGAGTGCAATTAACGCCAATAAGGTTGTTAAGTTCAAGCACTGGGATGTTGAGAAGTCAATGGAGACTCTTTCCTCTGGTATGAGGATCAACAAGGCTGGTGATGATGCCTCTGGTCTTGCTGTATCTGAAAAGATGAGAGCTCAGATAAATGGCCTCAGACAGGCAGAGAGAAATACAGAAGACGGTATGTCTTTTGTTCAGACTACAGAAGGCTATCTCAACCAGACCACAGAGATTCTGCAAAGGATTAGAGTTCTTGCTGTTCAGGCTTCTAACGGTATCTATACAGATCAGGACAGGCAGCTCATTCAGGTTGAGGTTTCTGCTCTGGTAGATGAAGTTGACAGAATAGCTTCTCAGGCTGAATTTAACAAGTTTAAATTGCTTCAGGGAGACTTTGCCAAGACCAATGCAAAGGCCAGCATGTGGTTTCACATGGGAGCCAATATGCACCAGAGGGAGAGAGTGTATATTGGGACAATGACCGCACAGGGTCTTGGATTGAGAGAGAAAACAGGCGCCTTTATAGCTGATCTGGCTACAGCTGACAGCGCAAACAGAACAATTGGTGTTATTGATGAGGCACTTCACAAGATCTCCAAGCAAAGAGCAGATCTTGGTGCTTACTATAACAGACTTGAATATGCTGCAAAAGGTCTAATGACTGCTTATGAAAATATACAGGCCTCAGAAAGCCGGATCAGAGATGCTGATATGGCTGAATCTATGGTAAATCTGACAAAGGATCAGGTCCTTGTGCAGAGTGGTACTGCGATGCTGGCTCAGGCTAATGCAAAGACTCAGTCAGTTTTACAACTTTTGAGGTAAGCCATAAGCAGGGCGTTTTACCTTAAAAATAGCCGCAAGATAGGGAATACAAAAATCCCGCCTCCAGAGGCGGGATTTTTTTTTGGGAGTTTATTGTTAATCTTAATAAGAAGAAAGCTCAAGAGGGAAGCTTACACCTGCACGGACAATTGGACCAGACATGTCAAGTTGCAGATTGTTACTGTTGTCTACTTCAGCACTTCTCCAGCCAGCTTCTACTATGAACATCATATTTGAGCCAGAACCAAGTAAAAAAGACACTCCTCCAACAACCTGCCATGTAAATCCAGAAAATGTTTTGTCAAATTCATCTGGTAGATCTGGATTATCAAAGATAGTCCATGAGTATCCAGCGCCTCCTGTTACATAGGGCATAAATCCATATTGCTCCTTCATATCTGCAAGCCTTATAGTTGCTACAGCAAGAAGTGGGAAGCTGTAGAGATTTGTTTTATCCACTTCCTGAAGAGGAACTCCATCAATTTCTGTGGCAGCTCCGCTGTCTTTCCATTTTACCCAGCCAAAACCAGCCTCTACGCCTATTGTGAAGTATTTATCTGCTCCAAAGTTAAAGGATATTGCAGAATCAAATCCTGTTTTATCAGGAGCATCAGGGAACTGGGCGCCAACTTTAAAATTAATGTTTGATTCCTCTGCAAAGGCAAAGGTTGAAGCTAAGATAAAAGCAAAAACTAATGTTAGTTTTTTTAAGGATTTCATTACTTTCTCCTTGAATTTTATTATTAAAATAAAATATATAAAATCATTATGGATAGTCAAGCAACAAATATTTTATTATTTTAGAGCATAACTCTTTTAAATAATTGACATATTTTTATGATTTTATTTTGTAACTCTTTTCAAAATGTTGCATTTTAAATTTTTTTAAAAGAGGTAATAAAATGCCTTTAATAGGTATAATTCTTGGCAGCGATTCAGATTTACCAAAGGTAAAGGAGTGTTTTGAGACTCTTGATAGCTTTGAGGTGGCTTATGAAGTGATTGTTTCATCTGCTCATAGAAGTCCAGAAAAGACTCTTGAATGGGTAAAAAGTGCCTCAGAGAGAGGGATTAAGGTTATTATAGCAATTGCAGGGGGAGCTGCACATCTCCCGGGAGTTGTTGCCTCTCATACAACCTTGCCTGTTATAGGTATTCCAATTGAAACAAATATCGCAGGAGGCCTTGACTCTATACTTTCTATTTTACAGATGCCATCAGGTGTTCCTGTGGCAACTATGGCTGCTGGAAGGTCTGGAGGTGTTAATGCTGCACTTTTTGCTTTGAGTATTCTCTCTACATCTGATGAGACAATTGCAGAAAAGCTCAGAGCTTATAGAAAAAAGGTTGCAGAAAAGATTGAGGAGAAAAACAAAATAATAGCAGAGACAGGTCTTGCGGCTTATATAAAAAAATTAGAGGGTAAAAATGATTGAACATAATCTGAGCGTTCCTTCAGAGAGAGTTCTGGTTCTTGATTTTGGTTCTCAGTATACACAGCTCATTGCAAGGCGTATAAGAGAGCTTAAGGTTTATACAGAGATTATTCCATATCACACTCCCATTGAGGATATAAAGAGAGAAAATCCATCAGCTGTTATACTTTCAGGTGGACCTTCTTCTTTTTATGAGGAAGATGCTCCTAAAATTTCTAAGGAGATCTTTAACCTTGGAGTTCCAGTCCTTGGTATATGTTATGGCCTTTATGTGGTTGTAAATGCCTTTGGCGGAGAAAGCGGCGGAGCAACATCAAGGGAGTATGGAAGAGCCTTTATCAGTGTAAACTCCAATTCAAGGCTACTTAAGGGACTTGGGCAAAAGGAACAGGTCTGGATGAGTCATGGAGACAAGGTTTTGCAAATGCCTGAGGGCTTTGTTGTGACAGCCTCTTCAGATAATGCTGAGATTGCAGCAATAGAAAACCATAATGTCAATGTCTATGGCGTTCAATTTCATCCAGAGGTTTACCATACAACAAATGGATTAAAGGTCCTGGAAAATTTTGTTTTTGATATATGTAATTTAAAGCCAACATGGACCATGGAGTCTTTTATTGACTCATCAGTTGATGCTATTGCAAAAGAGGTTGGCAATGGAACAGTTCTCCTTGGCCTTTCAGGTGGTGTGGATTCTTCTGTAACTGCTGTGCTTCTTCAGAAGGCAATAGGCGATAGGCTTTATTGTGTATTCGTTAATAATGGCCTGTTGCGCAAGGATGAGGAAAAGCAGGTTGTTGAGAGATTTAAAAAGTACATGAATCTCAACCTCATATATGTTGATGCCTCAGAGAGATTTCTTGCCAGACTTAAAGGTGTGGAGGATCCTGAACAGAAGAGAAGAATTATTGGTAAGGAATTTATAGATGTATTCATGGAAGAGGCTCAAAAAATTGGTAGATTTGATTTTCTGGCCCAGGGGACTCTTTATCCTGATGTAATAGAGTCTGTTTCAACAAAGGGACCTTCTGATACAATTAAGAGTCATCACAACCGTGTCCCTGAAGTCATAAAGCTTATAAAAAGCGGTAAGGTTATTGAGCCTTTAAAGGAACTTTTTAAGGATGAGGTAAGAGAGCTTGGCGTAAAGCTTGGAATGCCAGAGGAACTCATTTACAGGCATCCTTTCCCTGGTCCTGGCCTTGCCATAAGGATTATAGGAGAGGTTACAAAAGAAAGAATAAAGATTTTGCAGCATGCAGATGATATTATTGTTCAGGAAGTAAAGGATGCGGGGCTTTACAGAAATCTCTGGCAGGTTTTTGGTGTATTTTTGCCAGTAAAATCCGTAGGAGTTATGGGTGACAAGCGCACCTATGAGAACGTCGTTGCTGTTCGTGCTGTTACCTCTGTTGATGCAATGACAGCAGATTGGGCTTATTTGCCAGAGGATTTGCTCAGGAGAATTTCCAACAGAATAATAAATGAGGTTAAGGGCGTAAACAGAGTTGTCTATGATATATCTTCAAAGCCCCCTTCAACTATAGAATGGGAATAGCCCTTTAAATAATACAGCAAGGGTTTCCCCTTGCTGTATACTCATAAATGTTTGTTTTAAGATAATTTTTATGTTTTTTTATTTTCTCTTATCTTCTGAGAAAAAGCCCTTTTCTACCTGCACTGTAGTATTTGAGTTGCTTACTTTTTGTGCATCCATTGCCTTGTGGTGCAGATCATAAGTTGTTGTGCCAGAAAAGAGTAGTAAACCTGTGATTAAAATAAAGCTTTCCATATTTGTTCTCCTTAAATTTTGGTATTTTGTTTCCAACAAACACATTTATTGGTTAACTATATAATTATTGGTAAACCAATTGTCAAGTAAGTTACAAAATAAATTAAATTTTTTTAAAAAAATTTTCTAAAAAATTTTTACTATTTATATATTGCTACAAATATATATATTTTTTTTATTATAAAATTTTTAGTATTTTTGCCCTAATTTATTGTAAAAATCTATCAATGCTTGACAATTCTATTGCCAGATGAGACTTTTATTTGTCTTTGTATTGTTTATTTAAGAGAGTTTTTTAACAGAAAGGTTTATTCATGAGATTATGCAAATTTTTTGTAATAATATTTTTTTTAATCATTCCTATTGCTGGATCTGCAACTCTTGAGAGCCCTTTTTTTATTTCAAGCTCAACTTCTATAATTGGTAAATCTAACACAGGGGTTGCCTCTCCCAGGGCTGATGCTTTTTTGCTTAATCCTGCTTCTGTGGCATTAACTGATTCTTTGTTTTTTTCTGCCAATTATGGCTCTCTTGATAACACTTTTATCCTGCCATCCCTTATGAGTGCTATTCCCTTTAGCTATGGCGTTTTGGCTATGAGTTTTTCTTATTTTTCAAAGGATTCTGATTTGAATAAAATTTCTGGCTACTATTTTTCTGCTGGATTTGGAAAGGAGATTAACTCCAGACTTACTTCTGGTATTGCTCTGGATATCTCCTCTATGGATGCAGGGGATAATTTTTATTATGGTTCTTTAAGACCTGGTTTTCTTTACTTTTTTGGCAGCAGGTCCTTTGGCGGAGGTTTTGGGCTTTATGATTTTTCTGCTGGTATTTCTGCTAATCTTGGCTTTTCATCCTCTGATGAGCTTTCTTATAATTCTTTAAAGGGTGGGATCGAATTTGTATTTTATAGAGATTCTCAGTGGGAGCTCTCTCTTGCGCAGGATGCCAGCTATTTTATGCATGAGGCTAATTTTTCTTATTCCACCGGCATTGAGGCTTTGATCTTAAACACTTATTATTTACGCTGTGGCATTGCATATCCCAATAGCTATTATCTCTTGAGTTATTCTCTTGGTGCGGGATATAAAATTGATAAGAGCTTTTTTTCTGGTGTCATAAACTATTCATTAGTTCATTCAGATTTAGGTTATGATCATTTCCTTGGCCTGAGCTTTAGACTGGAGGGTGAGGATCACAATCCTCCTGTAACATCCATAGAACCAGATATTTTTTATATATCTCCAAATTATGATGGGGTTAATGACTATCTTATTTTCAAGACAGAGGTTTCTGATGGAAGCTCTATAGCTGGATGGAAATTGCAGATTGTAGATGGAAATGATAATGTAGTGAGAGAATACAGTATCACAGAAAGGGACATGGAAAGTGAGCTTACCTTAAAGACCTTTATTACTCGTTTTATAAGTAAAAAGGAGTCTCTTGTTGTTCCAGAAAGGATTTTATGGGATGGTTCAGATAGATCTGGCAAGAAGCTCCCAGATGGTGAGTATAAATTTTATTTTTTTGCCTGGGACTCAAAGGACAATATTTCTCCTGTTAAATCTGGATATGTTTATATTGACAATACGGCTCCATCTGTTTCTGTAAAAGTAGATTCTCTTATATTTTCTCCAAATGGTGATAGGAAAAAAGACACTCTCATTATTCATCAGGATATTATAACCTCCGAAGAGGATATATGGATAGGTGAGATAAAAGATATTTCAGGGAAAACTGTTTTTTCTCGTCAATGGCAGGGAAGAGATGTCCCAAAAAAATTTGAATGGGACGGAAGTGATCTTAATGGCAATCTCTTGCCCGATGGATTGTATTATTATACAATTACCTCCACAGATAAAGCTGGCAATGCAACCAGAGCAGAGATACAGGAGATAATACTTACAACTGCTATGGAGACTGTTGATGTCAGGGGTGAGTCGTTTTACTTTTCTTACAAAAGTGGTAAAAGTAGCATAAGGTTTTTCCCAGAAGTCTCATCGCGAAAAGGCATAGAAAAGTGGGAGCTTTTGATCTACAGTGATGAAGATAAGCCTTTGAGAGTTATTACTGGTCAAGAAATTCCTGGATTTATTGATTGGGATTGCACAGATCAAAAGGGCAAGACCTTAGATGATGGGGTTTACTTTTATAAGCTTATAGTTACTTATGTAAGTGGTAATGCCCCTTCTTCCTTTCCAAAAAAGATTATTGTTGATTCAACTCCCCCTGTTGTGAAGATTTCCCATGAGCCAGATCTCTTTTCACCAGATGGCGATGGTGAGAATGATTATCTCACCTTTAGAATAACTTCAAAAGAAGAATTTAACATTTCCTCATGGGAAATTGCAATTTATAGTGAAACAGGTGTTTTGTTTAAAAAGATGGCGGGTTCTGGAACTCCTCCTGAAACTCTTAACTGGGATGGCCTTGGAGATAATGGTGAGCTTGTGGAGTCTGCTTCTGATTACCAGGCAAGGATTACCTGCAAGGATATGGCTGGGAATGTTTCAGAGACAGCCTTTGATAAAATTTCAGTGGATGTTCTTGTTATGGTTACAGAGCGTGGATTGAAGATGAGGATTAGCAATATTGAATTTGCCTTTGACAGTGCTCTTTTGAAAAAGAGAGGCATTCAGATACTCGATAGGGTTTATCAAATACTGGAAAAATACAACTCCTATGAGATTATAATCGAAGGGCACACAGATGATGTGGGTGCAGAGGAATATAATCTAAGCCTATCAGAAAAGAGGGCAAAGGCTGTGAGAGATTATCTTGTTAAAAAAGGAACAAATCCCGAAAGGCTTAAGTTTATAGGGATGGGAGAGACTATGCCCTTTTATCCAAATACCAATGACGAAAACAGAAGAAGAAACAGGCGTGTGGAGTTTCTCCTTGTTAAGAAGAAGTATGAGTAAAATTATGAAAGCGATTTTTTTCTCTGATGTTGATGGGACTCTTCTTGATGATAATTATAGTTATGAGAAAGCTCTTTCTGGAATAAATCTTTTAAAAGAGAGAGGCATTCCTCTTTGTCTTATATCAAGCAAGACCTTTGATGAGATGACAGAGCTTTGTGGTGAGCTTGATTTATATTTCCCCTTTGGATTTGAAAATGGTGCTGGCATTGCCTATCCTCAAAGGGATGGTTTTTCTTTTGAACTTTTTTCTGATATTACAGATCTCATGGATGAGGTAATCCCTCTAATAGAAAGGTTTTCTGGTGAGAAGATCTTTCCCTTAAAGACTTTATCTGTGGCAGAGATTGCAAGGCTTACGGGACTTTCCTCCAAGAGGGCATCTCTTGCAAAGGAAAGAAAAACCTCTGTTCCCTTTGTAACTTCTTGTGGAGGCAAACTGCCTCATGATGTTTTTGATGAGATAAATCTCTTGCTTGCAAGCTATGATCTTGTAATTACCAGTGGCGCTCGTTTTAATCATATTCTTAAAAAAGGAATAGACAAGGGATTTGCAGTAAAAAAAATAGAGGAGTTTTACTGTAATTGTGTGGAATTTCCACTAACTGCTGCAGCTGGTGACAGTCACAATGATGTGCCCATGTTGCTTGCTGTTAAAAAGGCCTATGTCGTTCGCAGGAGTGATGGAACTTATATGGATACATATAAAAATTTTATTTTCACAGAGCAAATTGGGCCATGGGGTTTTTCTGAGGCTGTGAGAGATTTTATGTCTTTAATAAACTTTTATTGAAAACTTTTTAGGTGGTTTATATGAATTGGCTAAGTGATATTTTATTTTCAATTGGATCTTTTATAGGTTCTCTTCTTAAAATGATATTGCAGTGGTTTCAGGATCTTGATTTTTACGATAAGCTTATTGTAATAAATACCCTTACAGCATTTTTAGCTGTTATTCTGCCAGTTGGTAAATATTATATTTTTGAAGCCTGGTTTTCAATTAACAATCCACTGGCTGTATATATGATTTTAATTGTGGCGTTGATGTGGGTTCTGATTTTTAAAAAATTCACTTTCCTATACCTTGCTGTTGTTGTTATATCTCTGTGCTATATGTTTTATATGATATATTTAATTTTTTCCCATGGATTTTCTCATGCCCCATATAATCTGAGTTATGGAATTTTTTTTAATATAGCCGCACCTATTGTTTTTTGTGCAATTTCTATCATGTCTATGCTGAGGGGATATAATTAAAAAAAGAGCAGTGAATTGATGTTGACATTATTTAGCTCTTGTTTTTATATTTTATTGTGCTTAACTTACAAAGATTGACATAAGGAGAATTGGAGATGGCAATTGTTAAAGGAGCAGGAGACCTTTCAAATAACGTAATAGGAGAGAAATCATATTTTTGTGGTTCCTTTATAATCAATGGCTCTTTGCGTATAGATGGATGTTTTGAAGGGAAGAATCTCAAGGCAGATCAGCTTTATATAGGTGTTGATGGCAAGGTAAAGACTAATATTGAAGCAGTCTCTGTAATAGTTGAAGGCCTCATTATGGGTAATATAAATGCTACAAGCAGAGTTCTTCTTATGCCAACGGCAAAAGTTTATGGAGATATAAGAACTCCTGAGCTTATAATTCAAAATGGTGTTCTTCTTGAGGGAAGATGCACAATAGCCAATGATCTTCGCACCTCTGCTGGCGATGTTATAAAGGCAGAATATGAAAAGAATAAGATTAATCCAGATGAGATATTTAAAAGCTCAGAAAAAAAGATTAAAAGAGAAATCTAAAAATTCCATTGCAGATTTTTAATTCTTCTGGTGATTTCAATAGACATGTTTTCTATTGAGTCACCACTGAGCTCTATGAATTTAGAATCAATTAATTTATCATTTTTTGTGATTTTTAGCAAAAGAGAAATTTTCATTTTATCGCTATAACTTGTTACTGTATCTGCTTCATCTATTGATAGAGTTTCTTTCCCTGAAGAAAATTTGTATATTGCTATCTCAAGTGTGTATGGAGAGGACTCTGTTGTTGGAATTTTATCAATAAGCAAATTGAAATCTTTATTGCCTTGATTTATATGAGGAGCAACAGAGAGCAAGATTTTATTAAAGCCTGGATAGTCACTTCTGCAGGAGGAGACTCCAGATATTATGACAAGTGCTATTATAATAACTCGCTTCATGTTTTCTTTTTTTATCTCCGATGGTTAGTTGCTCTTTTAAATAAATCTTCCTTGACTTTTATAACTAAAATCATACTTTAAATATTAGTAAAATTTTTTATAAATAATTTAATCCAATTAACTTAAGGGGAAATATGAAGTCAATTCGTTTAATAATTCATGCTATTTCTTTTTTATCTATAATTGCTTTTTTAAGCTGCCAGAGTGTCACTCCATCAAAAGGATTGGATGATTTTGCCGCAAAAGTACAAAAGGAAAATGAGGAATTTTTGCATCCAGATAAAAAAAGTGGTGAGCTTTTTAGGGTCTTAATTACAGCTGATGAGTATAAGGTTGTTCAATGCAAAAACGAGGAAACTATAGTCCGTGTTCCAGATGAAGGTGGGGATAAATATATTATAGGTGAGATAGATAAACTCTCCATAATTGATGAGGTTAGATATGGAGTTGTCTCTGTGTGGCTTTACCCTGATTCTGGAAGGATAATGAAAATAAGATCTCAAAGACCAACTTATTTTAAAGAGATTGATGCTCTTCTTAATGATGATATAATGCGCTGGAATTTTATATTTCCAAAAAAAGTAGTAGAGCCCACAACCTTTGATATAAAATATAGAATAGTGCTCACCAAGAAAAAGAGCGATGAAGAGATAATTAAGACAATGCAAGAAAGGCTAAAGGAAGGAAATTGAATGAAATTAAATCCATTTTGTAACTACTCAGGTAAAAAAAATTCAAGGGGAATGAAATTTTGCTATTAATTTTAGAGGCATAGTATAGATTATGTCTCTATGAAACGGGAAGAAATCGAAAAGATATATGATCTCAGGGCAAAGATGCTGTAGTTGCTTTAATTCTTCAATTATTTGACAGAATAGAAAAACTTGAAGCCCAGCTCAAGAAAAATAGCCATAACAGCAACAAGCCGCCATCAAGCGATGGGCTCAAGAAAAAGAAAAGGACAAAAAGCCTTCGGAGAAAAACAGGCAAGAAAAGCGGCGGGCAAAAAGGGCATGAGGGGAAAACTCTTGAAATGACAGACACTCCGGATAAGACGATAAAGCTGACGGTTGCTTCACTGGATTCATAGCGCTAGCACACCCCTTTTGACGTCATATATAGTGCATAAAAAAAGAGGGGCTGCGGCATGTGACGCAATGGGCATATTACCGGCATTTAAGGGCCGGGCGGTACATGATCACTGGTCACCATATTTCAAGTATGAGTGTGATCATGTCCTGTGTAATGCTCATCATTTGAGGGAATTGACCTTTGTTTATGAGCACTACGGGCAATCATGGGCTCAAAAGATGATAGGATTTCTCTGTGAAGTAAAAAACGATAGCGAGGAGCGCAGAAAAAAGGGTAAAGCAGTCGATTTGGAACAGCTTAAAAGGTATGAGAGAAAATATAACCGAATAGTGAGCGAGGGATTCAAGGCAAATCCGCCTCCACTGTCAGAGAAAATCAAAAAGCGCGGAAGAGAAAAGAAGGGCAAGGTGTTAAGCCTTTTAGAACGACTGCGTGATCACAGAAAAGAAACGCTATCGTTTATGTATGACTTTACTATACCGTTTGATAATAATCTTGCGGAAAGAGATATTCGCATGATGAAGTTTCAGCAGAAGGTATCAGGATTATTCAGGACCTTTAGTGGTGCAGAGCAATTCTGTATAATCAGGAGTTTCATTTCAACTGTCAAGAAGCAGGACTTCAGTGTTATTGATGCTCTGGAAAAGGTTCTTAAAGGGAAACAGGTGTTTCTCGAATTTAATTGCAGATAGCTGAGTAGTTACTTCATTTTTTTATGGAGGTACCTAAATGTTTGAAGGCATTGCTGTCCAGACTATTATTTTTAGTATAATATTTGGTGCTATTGGTATTGCTTTTTCTGATAAATTTAAAATACCAGGAATTTTATTGTTCTTTTTTATGGGGATACTTTTTAGCCCAAATTTTTTAGATATAATAAATCCCTCTGCCCTTGGGCAAGGGTTGAATATAATGATTGCAATCTTTGTTATCATTATACTTTTTGAAGGTGGCATGTCTCTTAATATGAGGCATGTTCGCTCCCTATGGATGCCGTTATTTAAAGATATATCATTAAGCATAATTGTAATGATCTGTGTGGGATTTTTTGCTGCTAGATTTATTGTAGGGCTTCCATGGGAGGTTTCGATTGTTTTCAGCTCAATTATTATTGTGACTGGTCCAACTGTAATAAAGCCTATTATACGTTATATCCCTCTTGATAGTAAGGTGAAAAATTTTTTAAACGGCGAGTCTGTTCTTATAGATGCTGTTGGAGCAATTCTCACAATTATAGTTTTGCAGTTTGTCCTTACCAGCAATGAATTAAGTCATTCTATTTTAGGATTCATAAGATCTCTTTTTATAGGAGTAGTCTCTGGCGTTTTATTTGGTCTTTTTATACGCCTTTTTATTAATAAAACAAAAATTTTAACTCCAGCCAACAATGGCTTCTTGGTTCTTGCTGTTGTATTTATTTCTTATATTGCATCTGAAATTTTGCAGCCAGAATCTGGTCTTTTAACAGTTGTAATTGTTGGGCTGATACTCAGTACAATTGATTTTAAGTATAGAGATAATATTTTTAATTTTATAGAACAGATTACAAGAATTTTTATATCAATCTTATTTGTGTTGCTTGCAGCCAATTTTAACCTCAAAAATGTTACTACATATTTGGTAGACGGTTCTATTATAATAGGTTTAATTATTCTTTCAAGATTTATTATAATATTTTTAAGTACTGCCAAAAGTACTTTTACATTTAGAGAAAAAATCTTCATATCTTGGCTTGGTCCTAGAGGAATAGTGGCTCTCTCTATTGCATCAATAGCAGGAATTAAGCTATCTGCCGCAGGGGTTGAAAATGCTCATGCGATAGAAACATTGGTATTTATGCTTATCTCTGTAACTGTTTTATTACAGGGTATGTCTGCAACCTGGGTTGCAGAAAAATTAAAAATAGTAAAAAAAGGTGATGGAAATATCATTATACTTGGAGTGAATAATATTTCTCTTGCTATAGCAGAGAAATGGAGAGATGATAAAACAGATGTGATTTTTATAGACTCTAACAAAAAAAATTGTAAGCTTGCTGAACAAAAGGGATTCCCTTGCAGTGAGGGTAATGGGCTTGAACCTGTCACATATAGTTCAATTCTTATGGATAACTATACATCTGCTCTTGCTACTTCTGAAAATAATGAAATAAATGTTTTATTCTGTTCTTTTCTAAAGGAGAATTTTGGCATAGAGAATTTATATACAATCCTTAATGAAAAGGCAAGTGTAGAATTAGCAGAGATGATGGATTATAAAGATATAAAATTAGCATTTGTGGCAAGAAATAGAAAAGAGGAGAATTTGTCAGTAGAAGGGTTTCTTTCAAAACTTAAAGGCTTATTTTCCTATAAAGAAGAAAGTATAGCTGCAATAGTTCCTGTTACCAATAGAAATTTTTTAAGCTATAAGCCAGGTACTTATCCTTTTCCTGATGATGTAATAATATTGGCTGTATTGAGAAATAATACAGAGCGTTATATATATCACACAAGCTTTCAATTGCAGTTGGATGATAAGCTTTATGTAATGGGTTTGCCAGAAAGCGTTAAAAATCTCAAAACATTGCTTTCTATAGATTAAATACACCCGGATGTGCCGTTAAGTCAAGGGTTTTGAACCTGGTAAACCAGGTGGGTTCCCTCACGCTATATCAAGCCTTCTCAGAAACTGAGCATGACTATTTAGAGCAGATATTGAGATCCCTTTTTTTTCTTAGGCTCAAAACTCTGCGAGACAATCACGAGCACCCCAGGCTAGTACAATAAAAATAAAAATGGCTTTTTGCGGCAAGAAAAATTTTTTAACTTTTTTTTACTAAAATCGATAATGATTGACAAAATCGAAATTAGTAATTAAGTTGCCTTAATTTTTTTGGGGAAATATTATGAGCGATTACATAAGAAAAAGATTGTTTCAGGGATTCATATGCTTGCATATTTTGCATCATGCTGTGGAGGAATCTGTTTATGGCAGTGCTATGATTGAAGAGTTAAGCCGCCATGGGTATAAGTTAAGCCCTGGAACATTGTATCCAATACTACATAGTCTTGAAAAGGAAGGATTTTTGGAGAGTTTCCAGGAGAACGTTTCTGGGAAAATAAGAAAATACTATAGGGCAACTCAAAAGGGATTAGATGAGTTGCAGAATGTAAAAAAATATTTAAAAGAGCTTGTTAATGAAATAGTTGTGGATGAGAAAAATGAATAAATCAAAGAATGAAATTGCAGATTTTTTTGGCCTTAATAGGAGTATGGTAACAATGCTTTTTATGGTGATTCTCCTTGGCCTTGGGGAAAAAATGGGAGAGCGTTTTTTGCCTGTATATATAATGGCCATCGGGGGGTCTGCTTATGTTGTTGGTTTTTTAAATGCAATGGATAATTTTCTCAGTGCAATTTATTCATTTATTGGTGGATTTATTTCTGATCGAATTGGATATAAAAATGCTTTAATTATTTTTACAATATTATCTATGGTTGGATATTTGGTGGTAATAGTATTTCCTTTTTGGGAAGCTGTTATTTTTGGTGCAGTTTTTTTTATTTCATGGACAGCTCTATCTTTGCCGGCAATTCTTTCACTTGTATCAGCAACTGTGAGATTTGAAAAGCAAACCATGGGTGTTACAATGCACTCCCTTGTTCGAAGAATCCCAATGGCCATTGGACCTGTGCTTGGAGGAATTTTGATTTCTTTTTATGGCATAGAAAAAGGTGCTCGACTGGCATTTGCAGTGGCCTTTGTTTTTGGTATTATTGCACTGTGGTTTATATGGAAATATATAGAGCAGAAACAGGAACCTTATCAACCTTTGCGTATTGGTGAATCCTTTAAAAAAATGTCTCCTGAGCTTCGATGGCTTTTATTGAGTGATATTTTTGTGAGATTTGCAGAACAGATACCATATGCCTTTGTTGTTGTATGGGTTATGGATGTTAATAAATTTTCGGCAATGGATTTTAGTTTTCTTACAGTGGTAGAGATGGTTGTTGCAATATTAATATATATACCAGTTGCATGGCTTTCAGAAAGAGTAGCGAATAAAAATATAGTTGCAATTACCTTTGGCTTTTTTACCTTGTTCCCATTTGCTCTTATGTTGTCTCACACAATGCCAATGCTTATTTTTGCTTTTGTAATCAGAGGTTTAAAAGAATTTGGTGAACCAACAAGAAAGGCTCTAATAGTTAAACTTGCTCCTGAAGGGGCTAAGGCTTCTGTATATGGAACTTATTATTTATTACGAGATATTTTTGTTTCAATGGCTGCTTTGTCAAGTGCTTGGTTATGGCTTAAGTCTCCAGAGGTGAATTTTATTACTGCAGGTTGTTTTGGTATGCTCGGGACGCTCATTTTTATAATGTATGGTAAAGATAGTAGATCTTAAATAGAAGGAGGTTGATTACCCCCTTCTATTTAAGTTATTTTTATCTCCAGTCTATAGTGATACTTCTTTTAGGTATTCTGCTGTATTTAAATAGCGGATATCCCAAAAGCATAGTGCCCTGGATAATGTTACCTTCTGGCATAGCTAAAGCTTCTTTGAGAGGACCATAGGTCATGGCACACCATGTGAAAAAACCTCCCCAGCAGGCACCAAGTCCCAGAGATGGAGCAATGAGTTCCATATGAGCTAACGCTATGGAACAGGCTGCTGCAGTATTGGGATTTGACTTCTTTCCATGGGCAATTGCCAATACAGGGCAGTTATGAGTAATTACATCAATTCCAAAGTCCCAGGCTTTAGTTATCATGTCAAAGTGCATGGATTTTGCAATTTCAGGGGAAGATTCCTCCATTGACTTCATCCACTGAATTACAAGTGATACTAAGGATTTGATTTTTTCCCTTTCTGTATATATAATCCATTCAACAGGTCTTGAGTTGTGACCTGATGGGGCAAAGGCTGTTATCTCCATGAGCTTTTCGAGTTTTTCTCTTTCAACATTATCCTTGCGAAATCTTCTAACAGATCTTCTGGCTTTGAAGTAATTTTCAATTACATTCACTCCAGGATTCCAGTTTTTATCAATGGGATCGCAGTCTTCAGCTTTCATTGTTGTAAGGCTTAGAGCTCCTGTTGGGCATACTGCAACACAGTGTCCACAGTTTATGCAGATTGACTCAGCCTTTGGGGATACTTCAGGGAATTCCCCTTCCTTCATGGTTATAATCTGCATTGGGCATTCCATAACACATATTTTATCCTGTTTGCATTTTGAGTTATCAATAGTTATTAAGGCCATATATACCTCTTAAAGTTTGATTTTTGCTTTTTTTAAAGTCCTATGGTTTTCTGTCTATAATAAATTGCATTTTATATTTTGCTTTTATCCTTGACTGATGGCAGTGCACTTTGTAATTTTATTAAATCAGTAAGAATCTTTAAAAATACTTCTTGGTATAAAGTAATAAATTTATAAAAACTCTTGGCCTGAGCATAAGCATTTTTTTGTATAAAAAATTTAAGGAAGAAATTCTGTTATTCCATATAAAGATTAAGGAATTAACATTGATTGAATATAGATTTTTATGAAAAAATATTTTTCTGGAGATTTTATGAGTGCTCCTCTTGAAGGTATAAAAATACTTGATTTGACTCGTTATCTGCCTGGACCTTTTGCTACACAGCTTCTTGCTGACTTTGGAGCAACAGTGATAAAAGTTGAAGAACCTGGAGGAGAGCTTGGGAGAGCTTTACCGCCCTTTGTCAGTGGCTATGGCACAAGATTTGCATCTGTAAACAGGAATAAAAAGAGCATAACTCTTAACCTTAAAAATGAAAAGGCAAGAGAAATTTTTTCTAAGTTAGTCTCAGAGTCAGATGTTCTTGTGGAGCAGTTCAGGCCTGGGGTTATGGACAAACTTGGCCTTGGATATGAGGATTTAAAAAAAATAAATGCAGGTCTTGTTTACTGTGCAATAACAGGCTATGGTCTCACTGGCCCATGGAGGGAAAAGGCAGGTCATGATATTAACTATCTTAGTCTTTCTGGTGTTACAGCCCTTACAGCAACAAGAAATGGAGAACCAGTTATGTCCTCTGTCCAGATTGCAGATGTTGCAGGTGGAAGCCTTTATGCTGTAATAGCAATTTTGCTTGCACTTTTTAATAGAACCAGGACAGGGAAGGGGCAGCTTTGCGATATTTCAATGATGGATGGTGCTTTAAGTCTCCTTGCCTATACATTTGGGGAATGGAGTGGTAATGATAAACTTCCTTTGCCCGGGAGGGAGTTTTTGACAGGCGGTTTTGCAATGTATAATATATATAAATGCAAGGATGGCTCTTACGTGAGTCTTGGAGCAATTGAGCAAAAATTCTGGCATGGATTTTGTTCAAAACTAAAGAGAGAGGATCTCATTCCTTTACAATATATTCCGGAAAAACAGGATTATGTTATTGAAGAGCTTAGTAGTATATTTCTGGAGAAAACAAGGGATGAGTGGGTTGCCTTTTTTGAAAGGGATGATATTTGCTTTACGCCAGTGCTTCGCCTTGATGAGGTTCCTCAGCAAGAGCAGGTTGCAGCTCGGGAGATGATTATTAAAAGCCTTGACTTTATGGGAAGTGGCAAAGATATATTTATAACAGGAAATCCTGTAAAACTCAGCGATAGCCCCTGTAACATAAATATGACATTCCCTGCAGTTGGAGAGCATAGTGAGGATATTTTACTGTCCCTTGGATATAGCCAGGAGGATATTGAAGATTTTAGAAGAGAAGGAGTTATTTAAGCTAAAAGCTCATCCCAATATTTACGCTGAATTCGTTATATCCACTGTGGAGATTTTTTGCAATATTAAAACCCATGGCTGGAAGGGCGATATTTTTGAGATAGACAAGAGTGCCTATCCCTGGTCCATAGTAGTGCGATGTTTCGTAATCATTTTTGTAAAATCCCTCTTCAAAAAAAGCAAGGGCAGTTACAACTCCCCATTTGAATTTAAGAACTGTTTGCTCAAAAGATAGTGTCCAGTTTATAAAATCATCTGCACAGAGAATATCTGCAGGAAGAGTTCGTGCTCCGTTCTTTCCTCCTATGACCTCTTCAAAGACCAATGGTTTGTTGCCATATTCACCCGATGAGAAAAAGCTAAGCCTTGACTGTTGGCTAACTTTATGATTGTATTCTGCCTTGTAGGAGCTAACATTGAAATAGTCAGAATTGCTGTTCATTGGAATATAGCCTATTGTCTTTACTTCTAATTTAGTTCCAAAATATAGATATTCATTGTGATATGTATTTTCGTATTTAGCAATTATTCCTGTAAGATAATTACTCATACCTTCAGGAATATTTAACCCTTCATTGTAGGAATAATCAACATTTGCTTTCCATAAACCAGTGGTTGCAAAAATTTTTATGGTATCAGTGAAGCTGTAGCCCCCATCTACTCTTAAGAGGGTTTTTGATGCCTTATACTTGCTGAATATATTATAGTCTGAATCACCCTTTTGATATATCTCATCTTTATGGCTTAGAAATATGGCTCCTCTAAAGTTTGAGTTAAGTATAGATTGATCAATATATCCAATAATGAGCTTTTTGCTCTCTGGGGAGTAGATCCCACCGGTGAAGATTGTTTTACCATAGCCAAGAAAGTTGGTCTCCATAAGATATAATCCATAGGATGTTCCATGTTTGTTACTGGAATACATTGGGATTGGAATTAAGGTCCACTTTTCTTTAAGGGAAATGATAATATCAACAGAATCGCCATTTCGATTATAGGAGATTGTAATATCGCTGAATAGATTTGTTTTTTTTAAATTATTAACTGCATCATAGGGATTAAAAGCAGATAGGGGATCTCCATTTTTTATCGTTATTCGAGAGAGGATCACAGAGGGGGATGTTTTTTTTATTCCATGAATTACTATTTCATTTACAGGTAGGTCTCCATTTTGAATAATAAATTTTTCCTTTTCATTGTTAAGAAATATGGCATCATAATTATTATCATTATCCAGAGTCTCTGCACTTAAAGAGGTATAAGCAATTAAAGATATAATTAAAACAGAGAGAGCTTTTATAATTCTTTTAATCTTCATAGACACGGGCCGTGAGTTTATATTTTTCACATGCAGTGATTTTTATTTTATAAAATTCATTTTTCTTAAGATACCCTTCGATCTCTACAGGGATATAATATTCTGTAAAGCCAGTTGTAGCTTTTCCGTTGAATTTTTCACTAAGGAGGATTCCATCTCTTCCACAAAATCTTTTATAAAAATGCTCTTTTTGTTTCATGTAAATATTTATGATTTTTTTGCTACGTTCACTCTTTATGTTCTCTGCAATTGAGTCAGGGAAAGAGGCTGCTGCTGTTCCAGGCCTTGGCGAATACCTGAAGGTGTGTATATGAGAAAATCCAACTTCTTGTATAAGAGAAATGGAATCTGCAAACTCCTCATCACTCTCACCTGGGAAACCAACAATTAAGTCAGTTGTGAAGTTGAAGTCAGGCACAATTTTCTTTAGCTTTTCAGTGACAGAGATATAAAGATTTCTATCATAGGGTCGGTTCATTCTTTTAAGGACTGAGTCACTTCCGCTTTGAAGAGACAGGTGAAGGTGCTTTACCATTTTTTCATGGCCAAAGAGAGATATTAGTCTATCATCTGCGCATTCAGGATCAAGAGAAGTAAGATGAAGCCTGAAATTGCCATTGAGATTTAAGATCTTTTCTGTGAGATGGCCTAAGGTGCATCCTTCATAATTGTATTTGCCAATGTTTACCCCTGTTAGAATTATTTCTTTGTATCCATTATCAAGTAGAGTTTTAAACTCATCCAATATATCACAGTCAGATCTGCTTTGGGGCTTTCCTCTTGTGTATGGAATAATGCAGTAAGAGCAGAAGTTATCGCATCCATCCTGAATCTTGAGGTTGATTCTGTTAATAGAAGATTTAACAGCAGCTTCAAAATTAAATCTTGCAGGAGCAGAAGCCGAAATTTTAGTTCTTTTGGTGATTATATCAGGTATGAGGTATTTATGGTCATTGGAAACATATATTATATCATTAATTTGTTTTACGGAATCAGTGGCACATCCTGTGACTATTATTTGTCCTTTGCCTGAATTTTTTTCTATCTGGTCCATGGCTCTATATATGAGCTGGCGCGTCTTTCTTTCGCTTCTGAGGGTCACAGCGCATGAGTTTATAATATAAATATCAGCATCTCCCTCAAAGACTATTGAGTGGCCCATATTCTGCAAGGTTGTGGATATAGATTCAATTTCAGACTGGTTGAGCCTGCATCCAAGAGATTCTATTTTGATTTTCAATTTCACAAACCCCAAAAAATTTTTAAATAAAAGCTTTTTTATGGAATTTATTTGTCAAGTTATCTTTGATTCTTAAATTATATATTGACATTATATTTTTAAAAGAGTTATCTAAACAAAAAAACAAGAGAGAAATTTATGCCACCGAATATGCAACCACAATACAACAGGGTTATAGAGTTAGATCGCTCTTTACGTAAAAGTATAGCTGAGTATTATTTTGCACTTAAAGGACTTAATGATCCAGTTAAAGCAGTAGAACTTCTTGCAAGTCATGTTGCCATCATGGTTGAGATGATTAAGGATCTCAAAAGTAGTGAATAAGATTTTGGTAAAATAGCTGACCCCGGAGGGCCAGCTATTTCTGGCTGTGTCAAAGTTTTTTGTGGTTTCTAAGGGCAAATACTACCATTTTCCTGAGTATGCGCTCTTTAACAGACGAGGGCTTTGCAAGTTCCATCATTTCCAGATATTTTGCTGCTTGCTTTGGAATAGGCCTGAAGAGCTCGAGGAATAGTCCACTTACAAGTTTTAGAGGATGACCTGTAGCAAGGGCCTTCATAGCCTTTAAAGATCCACCAAGTGCAATTTCGTTTTCTGTAAGATCTGTTCCAAATGGGAATGGTTGGAAGTAGCCTTGAGCCTGGTATGGCTTAAGTAGAGATTCATATTTCTCAGGATAGTTATTCCTGTATTCTGGAGGTATCTCATAATGAGCAGGAACCTTTCCAGCAGCTTTTGCCTGCTTCAAGAGTTCATCCTGGAATCTTGAATCTGCGACTTTTATCATTTCCATTATAACATCTTTGTCTGGTTTGCCACGGAGATCTGCAATTCCATATTCAGTTACAATAATATCTCTAAGGTGCTTTGGAATTGAGCAGTGTCCATATTTAAACACGATATTGGATTTCAAGGTTTTTCCTGTTCCCCTTGTGCTTCTTATCATCATAATAAGTCGTCCATCAGGCAGAGCGTGTGCCATTGATACAAAGTTATACTGTCCACCAATCCCGCTTATGACTCTTCCATCTTCCAGTTGATCAGAGGCAACTGCACCAAATACGTTTGCAATCATTCCAGCATTGACAAATCGGCCGTCTTTTCTCTGTAAGGCTCTAAGCTCTTCTCCACCATAGAGTTGGTTTACCTTTTCTACTCCGGACATGCCAAATTGTGATCTCTCTTCTTCGCTCATCTCGTTGAGAGCATTATAGAAAGCGCGTGGTCCTATAAAAAATGCTCCCAGTATAACCTTTCCACCATGGAGCTTTTTGCCCAGGAGCTTTTTAATTTCTGAAAGATTTTTTGAATCGCTTAGGTCACATGAATATTTTGTTCCGTTATCATCAATGTGATCTCCATTGAAACTAAGGCCTGCTTTCAAGATTCCAAAGTCACAGAGGAATTTAAAATCTTCTTCATTTAGTTTATAGTGTATTGCCTTCATATCAAGGAGCATTTCTATGATATTAGAAGGTATATTCTCTGGATCAAGCTTTTCAGCATTGATGAGTTTCATCAAAGGAATGCTATCAAATACCTTTCGCTTTAGTATGCCCTTTTTGTACATCTGCATAAAGGCATCAACGAACATCTCAGAGGAGCCATATAGTCCTTTATTAAAGTGTCCGGTATCGCCATATTCTGTTATGAGCTTTTCGTATCGCTTTGTAATGCCAGCTTTTTCAAGAATCTCCTGATAAATATCATGATGGTCATTTCGCATAACAAGCCCAGAAACAATTGCATCACCAAGGGAACCTATTCCCACCTGTATGGTGCCTCCGTCTTTTATGAGGGTGCTTACGTGTAATCCTATCATGTGGTCACGGAGAGGAACAGCATCCTTTGGAGGTCCAAAGAGAGGGTAGTCATATTGTGGACCTGTAAGGAGTATATCCACTTCACTTCCATCAAATATGGCGTCTCCATACATAAAAGGCATGTTCTTGTTTACCTCAGCAACTACAGCAACCTTTTCACCCTTTGCTCTCTTTTTCTTTAGTTCTGCCATAGCGCCAATTGTTATGTCAGTGTTGCATCCAAGGGAATACATCATCTTGCCATCAATTTCTCTACAACCAAGCAAAAGCCCAAGAACATTAACCCCAAAAGCAATGGCATCGCGCACAACATGAGTATAATTTGAATTGAGATGATTTTGCTGAGCCTCTGGAGTATGGAGATAACCACCCGCTTTGTTAAAAAACTCATAAACTGCAACATTTTTTGGCAATTTACCAGCTCTAAAATCGAGCATGTAGTCAAACTCTGGAGTACCTTCAAAAACTCTATCTGCCAGAGGTCCCAAAAATCTTTTTTCCAGTTCAGAATGCCCCCTGGGTTTTTCCAGAGCCAGAGCTGTTACTATATCAAGCTTAATCTCTGGATCCTCCTTTGCCCTGCGATAAAGTTCATTGATAAGAAGAATTGGTTTTCCAAGAGCAAGAGTCATACCAAATTTGATATCCTTACCAACATGAGCAATAATCTCATCAACTGTTTTCTTGACATCATCTGTTACAACCCCTGTTCCTGAAGGTAGGCCTGCATTAAGATTCATTTTATATTTCCCCCCATATATTTTTTGATTTTAATTTGATTAAAACCTTTTCGGTTCTTAATTTAAAATGTATGATTTTGATTTTACCATTAATCTTTGCATATTATTGAGTATAATATAACTAAACATTTTAAAAAAATATACAATTTTTTTAGAAATTGAAAAATTTTTTTATAATTTATAAGAAAAATAATACAAATTTTGTTATTTTGTTTTATTTTTATGTTATTTTTTTACTAAGAGTTAAATTTATAATAGTTTTATTTTTAAGGACTTTGTTTATGAGGGTTTTATTTGGTTTGTTGTTGCTCTTAATTTGCCTTTTATCTCTGAAGTAGCTTATTTTATATCAATGGCAACTAAGGTAATATCATCGCCAAAGTCATTTTGACCTGATGAAAGTGTTTTAAGTTCTTCTACAGTTTTCGATATAAACTCCTTTGCTGATTGGTCTTTATATTTTTTTATAAGATTTTTAAAATTTTTCTTTTCACCAGGATTATCTTTGTCAAAAAAATCAGATATACCATCTGTATAGAGAATTATACGATCACCACTTTTAAGTGAGATTTCCTTCAATTCATAATTGGGCTCTGTTGAAAAACCAATGAGTTTACCTTTTGGCATAAATTCGTGGATAATATCATCACAGCGCCTGTGTATGAATAGAGGCTCATGACCAGCTCGGGCTACCTTAAGTAGCTTTAATTCAAAATCTATATATATACACATTGCAGTTAAAAATCTGTCATATAGATTTTTATTTAAGGCTGTATTTATATTTTTTAAAAATAATACAGGGTTGTTTATAAATTGATGACTAATGTTAAATATAGATTTAAGCATTGAGGCTATTAAAGCAGCAGGCATCCCATGGCCTAAAACGTCTCCAATAAAAATACCTATCCTGTCTTCATCTATTGTAGCAAAATCATAGTAATCGCCACCAACTTTGTCCATTGGTATATAAAGGTGTGCTATTTCAAATTTATCTGATTTAGGAGCATCTTGAGGTATCAGGGACTGTTGTATCTCTCTGGCAATATCAAGCTCTCTCTCAATCTGGGAAACTCTCTTAATACTGTTTACAGCATCCTTTAGTTGTAGTTGTGTTTTTAGTCGCGATACAATTTCATAGATATAAAAGGGTTTGTTTAGATAATCGTTTGCCCCTGACTCAAAACTGGCCATTGTGTTTTCAGGCTCTCCTAATGAAGATATAACTATTATTGGCAATTCTGCAATAGAGAATTTTTTCCGTATTTTGCTTATTACCTCCAGAGAGTTAATTCTGGGTAACAGGGCATCAATTATTACAGCATCAACAGGAACAGCCGATTCAATAATATCAATAACTTGTTGGCCATCATTGGCTATAATTACATTATAGCCCTCAATAGTTAGGTTATTTTCTATAGCCTTAAGCAAAATTTGGTCGTTATCTGCAAGTACAATATTTTTCCTGGACTCCTTTTCTTGATGAATTGTTTCTGCTTTTTTGTGTTCTTCTCTCTGTATTTCAAATTCAGGATATTCAAAAGCAGTGAATTTTGGGACAGTGGAATTGATACTTGAGGCCTTTGCAATACTTAGCTTAAAGGTTATAATTGTCCCTTGGTCTTTCTTTGTTTCTATAAGTATTTTGCTTCCATGTAGCTCAATTATCTGTTTTGCTATGATTAGTTCTATTCCACTGAGGGAAGATCCATTATAGACCGATTTTATCATTGGAGACTCTGTTTCTATAAGTGAGTCAATAATATAATTAAGAGTTCCCTCTCTCTCTTCCTGTATAATAAAACATGCCTTTGTGAGATCCTGTGAATCAATTTTTGACTTTATCTTAATTTTAATTTCAGGGTTTAGTTTACTTATATTGTAAAGGAGATTAAAAATAGCTTGAGTTAATCTATCTTTGTCTGCAATAACAAAAGGGAAGTTCTCTGGAATTTTATTAATTATTTCCACTGAAGATGAATTCTGTAGTTTATTTATTACATCTATTAAAATATCGACAATGGGTTTTATGTCCACAGGGGACAGATTTAATTGAGTTTCTTCATTTTTAAGCTGAGTGTAGTCTATAAAATTTTGTATAATTCTTGATAATCTCTTGGTGCTTACAAGTATTAGTTTGAGGTTATAGGTTACCTTGTTGCTTAAGGATATGTCTTTGTCCACAAGAAGTGATTCTGTAATGCCAATTATGCTGGATAGGGGTGTTTTTAATTGGCTTGATGTTGTTTTAATCAGGTCATCTTTAAAGGCGCTAATCTGATTTAAGTTTTCAATTAGGGATTTTTGAACCTGAGAGAGTTCTTTTTCTTTTTCGATAATGATATTTTGTGCTTTACTGTGTTCTTTTTGAATTATATAGTATTGATCTGAAATAGCAATTGATAAAAAGAAAATTACCAGTATGGAACCAATCTCTATTGAATAAAGAGTAAGTGTATTGCTTGGGAATAGTCCAAATCCCCTTATGGCAAAAACTGTGACTGATAGAAAAAAGAAGGCCCATCCTGCGATAAAAAATCTGGCAGAGCGATAGCCATGCAATAGTGAAGATATTCCAGCTATGAAATTTGCAAATGACCATATTATGCCAAATCCAGAGAAGATTTTAATCATCAAAGACATACTACTGAAGGGTAAAGAGGCTATAAATGAAAGGCATAGAGCTATAATTATTTTTAAAACTTTATCTATTGTTGGAAGATTTTCAGAAGTTTTTAAAAAGTATATAGCAAATAATGTGGAAAAGATATAAACAAAGAGTCCAGAAGTTATGTAAGTGGCAAGTAGATGTTTTACAGGAAACCATGGGGCAATCATCCAGAAAGTTCCGTTTTGTAGAGAAACAAACAGTCCAAAGGAGATTATATACAGGGAAGCAAAAACGCTGCTGTAATGTCTTATGGTTCCATAGAAAAAAATATTAAATAGAAACATAACAAATATTATGCCCAAATAAATTCCATTTAAAAGCACTCTTGCAGTTAGACTTTTATTCAGGTAATTTAAACTGCATATTGCAAGAGGAAAGCGCATGGTGGTTCTTGTTTTTAATTGCACATAGTATTCCTCCTTCTGGTTTTTGATTGGATTTATGCTAAAGATTCTGCCTGGATAAGATATTTCCACAGGGGGAAAGATTTTGTTGTGAGAGACCTCTCCTATAAGTTCCAGTGAATTATTTTGTTGTTTATATACCTTTATATTTTCAATCATAGGGTAGTCAAGAATCAAAAACCACTTATCTGAGCTTGATAAGTCTTTAACAGAAAAGCGTAGCCAGTAGGTGCTTGTTGTAAAACCATAGTTTATTTTATTTTTTTTTGGTCTTTGAAATTGCAGTTGGATATCAGATTTTAGTAAATCATCCGGGCTTAGATCGTTTGATTTATCCTCAAGATAAGATATATAGTTTGTTATGTCAATTTTGCTCCCACCGTCTTTGAGTTCTACAAAGTTTGAGGAGCTTAGGGCAATTGAAGGGGAAAGCAAAAAAATTATTACAATTATCCTGAGTATCATATATTCACATAATTTATTTTTTAATATTAAAAATAATGTTTATTTAACTATCTGTGTCAAGTTTTTCAAAAAATTTAGCTGCTATTTTTTGATTTATCTCATGAAAAAAGTTCAGGTTCAAGCCCATGAGTAAACATACTATATATAAAATTCTTATTTGCTACTTTAATTATTTTTTATTTCATAGGTCATCATTTATAGTCATCATTTATAAAAGATAATATTTGGATGGATATTTCTTCTGGTGATTCATTTTGAGGGCAGTGCGCACTATTGTTGATTGTTACTAAATATGAGTTTTGTAGTTTTTCTTTAAATACTCTGGCTACATCAAGTGTAATTACTCTGTCATATCTTCCCCATAAAATTAAAACAGGCATCTTTAATTCATTTATTTTTGGCAAAAGATCATAATCAGTGTCATTTTTTATGGCAGGAATAACAGAGTTAAATATAAATTCTCTGTTGCGGTTAAAGTCACTAATCATCATTTCAATTTCTCTATCTGTTGATATGGGTGGTGAATAATAACCATATTTTAAGGCCTCGATCATCTCTGCTTTTGATTCTATTTTTTTATTATATCCACTATAGGCATGATTTCCCTTTACTGATATTCCTGCAGAGTTTATCAGTATGAGTTTTTTTGTCTTTTCCGGGAATCTCAGGGCAAAGGAAAGGGCTATATGGCCTCCCATGGAATTCCCTCCTATTATGATGGAGTCAATGCCTTTTTGAGAGAGGAATTTGTTTATTAGCTTTGCCTGAGCGGATATGCCATAGTCAATTGTGGGCAATTTTTCGTTTTCTCCATGGCCAGCAAGATCTGGTAGTATTATGTTAATGTTTTGTGGAATATAGGATGCCATTTTTAAAAAATCGTTTTTGTTCCCTGAAATTCCATGAAGCAGCATAAGAGTTCTCTCACATCTATTTATTCTTTCATAATAGGAAATATTATAGCCATCCACAGAGATATTTTTTTTGACAACGCCAGCATCCTTTGCCATTTTTGCATAAATTGCACTGGGATCTCTCTGGTTGTGATAATTTTTTATAATAATTATTGCCAGAGCAATAATTATGCACAGTGCAGCTATGAGGTATTTTTTTGAAATTTTGTTCATCATCAATTAATAAATAAAAATTTAACAGGATAGTCAATTATGAATGAAAAAAAAAGGAATTTTGATCAGGCAGCAAAAACATGGGATAGCAATGAGCGCAGACAGGGGCTTGCTGACGGAGTTTTTTGCGCTATAAAAGATAATGTTGCAATTGATAAAAATATGAGAGCTCTTGATTTTGGATGTGGAACAGGTCTTGTTTCATTAAAGATTCAGCCTCTTGTTCGTGAGATTGTTTGTGCAGACTCATCCATGGGTATGCTGGAAGTTCTTCAGTCAAAGATTCGTGCTTCGGATTTGGATAACATATCAACTCTTTATTTGCCGGAGGGTGAGCTCTCTGTTATATCTGGCAATTATGATCTGATTTTCTCCAGTATGACATTGCACCATATAAATAATCTGGAAGAGCTTTTTTTAAAATTTGGTGAATTGCTTGCGGAGAATGGATATTTGTGCCTTGCAGATTTAGATAGTGATGATGGACTTTTTCATGAAGACAATAGTGGGGTCTACCATAATGGATTTGATAGAAGTGAATTGATTTCTCTCCTTAAAAAGTGCGGATTTAAATATCTTAGAGATCTTACTGCTGTGGAGATTGAAAAGGAAATTCAATCTGGCATCAAAAGAAAGTTTACCATTTTTCTAATTATTTGCAGAAAATAATCCTCATTTTTTAATTTTTCTTGACATAAAAATCTATCCGACTATATAGTCGCCGACTAATCAGTCAAAAAAGAGGTGTTTTTATGCTTGGTTTAGGAAGCTTGGGCGTTTTTTTAGCCTATGTGATGTCAATCATTGCTGGGGCTTTATGCGTTGTTTATGGTCTTAAGAATTGGAATATCCCTTCTGATTCAGAAGTGGAAAAAGAAGTAAGTGAAGAAATTGAATGGGAAAAAAGAGATCCTGAAAATGAGGGGGGATTGTTCTGATGAATATTCTATTGATTACTATTGTTACCTTAATCTATCTCATAATCACTGCATTTCTTGGATACCTTGGCTGGAGAAATACATCCAATGCAACTGACTTTCTCCTTGCAGGTCGTAAAACTCATCCCTTTGTGATGGCGGTATCTTATGGTTCTACTTTTATAAGCACATCTGCTATTATTGGATTTGGTGGTGCAGCAGCTGTTTTTGGCATGGGAATTCTGTGGCTTACATTTCTTAATATCGCTATTGGTATATTTATAGCCTTTGTTATATTTGGCAAAAGAACAAGAAAAATGGGTCACAACCTTGATGCTCATACCTTTCCAGAGCTCATAGGAAAGAGATTTGATTCAAGGCTGCTTCAGTCTGCCTCCGGGCTTATGATTTTTATAGCAATGCCTCTTTATGCTGGATCTGTAATACTTGGAGGGGCTCAGTTTATATCACAAACTCTAAGCATATCCTATGAGGCTGCTCTATTTTCTTTTGTAACAATAGTGGCTATTTATGTAATAATGGGAGGTCTTAAGGGAGTTTTGTACACTGATGCCTTTCAGGGTGTGATAATGTTTGTTGGCATGTTTATACTTCTTGTTGCAACTTATTATATACTGGGAGGAGTAATTGACTCTCACAGGGCTCTTACAAATCTTGCACCAGAGGCGGTAAAGATATGGGGTAAGATGGGACACACAGGCTGGACATCCATGCCAGAGACTGGTTCTGTTTTCTGGTGGCAGCTTGTTTCAACAATAGTGCTTGGCGTTGGTATAGGAGTTCTTGCTCAGCCTCAGCTTGCAGTTCGTTTTATGACTGTAAAAAGTGATAGGGAACTCAATAGAGGTGTTCTTATTGGAGGGGTTTTTATTCTCATGATGACTGGGGTTGCCTTTGTTGTTGGAGCTCTCTCTAATGTATATTTTTTTAATCACCCTGCCTTTGGGAAAATTTCAATTCTTGCAGTTGAGAAAAAGGTGGATAATATAATACCACTTTTTATTAATACAGCTATGCCTCAGTGGTTTACAGCTCTGTTTATGGTAACGATGCTTGCTGCTGCTATGTCAACTTTAAGTGCGCAGTTTCATACAATGGGATCCGCCTTTGGTAGGGATTTTTTAGAGCAGGGAATAAATATTAAAACCAGAAGCACAGTTTTAACAACAAAGCTTGCTATGGGGGTGGCTATTATAATAAGCACATTTCTTGCTTATTTCTTGCCAAGATTTTTTGAACAGGGTTCAGCAATTATTGCCATAGGAACATCTATATTTTTTGGACTCTGCGCAGCTACATTTTTGCCTCTTTATTTTGGTGGGCTATTTTTTAAGAGAATAACAAAAACTGGAGCTCTGGCTGGATTTTTTTCCGGGCTTTTGGCTGCATCTTTCTGGATAATCTTTGTTCATACAAAGGAGGCTGCTCCTTTGGGAATATGCAAAGCACTATTTGGTGTTCCTACTCTTGCTGGTCAATCTACACTGCAGTTTGTAGATCCAATAGTAATAGCTTTACCTGTTTCTGTTATTATAACAGTTGTTGTAAGCATTTTCTCTAAATCTCCCGACAGTAAGCATGTTGAAAAATGCTTTGCAGGACTCTGACAGAATAACTCTGTCAATTTTATAAAGCTCCCTTATAGGGGGCTTTTTTTTGACTCTTTTGTTTTATTTCAATAATAACTTGACAGATCTTTGTTTAGTATATTTTTGTTTATATTAAAATCTCCAGAGACTTTATATTTAAAATGTGAATAGTTATTGCAAATTTTTTTTAATTTTCGTAATTGAATTTTTTATATCAGAAGGCAACCTGTCCGTATATTAGGTAGTTCAGAATTTAAGCATACAATTTTATAACAACGAGGTTGAAATGGCTGTTCAGAAGGAATTAAATGCAAAGAATCAGGCAATAGATGCTGCAATGTTGCAGATAGAAAAGCAGTTCGGCAAAGGTTCAATCATGCGACTGGGAGACAACCCTTCAAAAGGTGAGATCTCAGCCATATCTACTGGCTCTCTGGAACTGGATATAGCTTTAGGTGTAGGAGGCGTTCCAAGGGGTAGAATAGTAGAAATATATGGACCTGAGTCATCAGGTAAAACTACATTGACTCTGCATATAATAGCAGAGGC
>MWCI01000013.1 GCA_002069965.1 Spirochaetes bacterium ADurb.Bin218
TAAAAGGTTGTTGCCTTTTATAATCAGGTTGTCGGTTATAGTACCGTTATCGTTTCGGTTGAATTGGTCAAGTGGTTTTTCTCCGTCTTTGTCAATGCGTTTGGCATTGGTCAAAACTTTCGGCTCTAAGAGTTGGGTAATTTCGTCTTGTGCCAAAATTTCGTTGAAGAAAATTTCTTCCCGCTTGTCTTCTTCACGGCTTTGTCCGCCTTCCAAAATGCAGTCTTTAAAAGGCCAAACTAAAGCCACTTCGTTGCGTTGTTTTAGGTATTTGCCGTCAATGGTTAGTCCAACTTTGTTTTTGTATTGAGTATAGCTGTCGTTCAGGTAGTTTTTCTGCTCCAAAAACTGCACAAACAAGTTTTGGTTAAAAACCAACGTGCCTTTAACACGTACAAAAAACTTCTCTTTCAAGTCTGCATTCTCGAGCAACAGTCCAATCAGTTCTTCGTCAAAGTTCTGTGCTTTGCTCAGCACTACCCATTTTTTCAGTTCTCCGTTGTCTGTTACGAAGTTGGGTTCTTTCTTGAGTTGTTGCTCTAATGTTTCGTATAGCTTCATTCTATATCAAACCCTTTATAATTTTAAAAAATATATTTTTCAAATCGCAGTTTTACTATTTTTTTTATTCTTGTCAATGAGTTTTCAAAAGTAATAGATTGCCCTAAACTCAGAAAATAAAACAGATGTTGTTAATTGAAAAAAGGAAGACTTCTTTAACAATAGAAAAAAGAGATCCTTCCCTTGGACTAAGCTCAACACAATGCGTCGCCTGCCTCCCAAGTAGAACCGGAGAAAGCGACTCAGAAAGCCAGAGGGAAAAGCTCCTTAGAATAATAAGGAAGAAGAATATGACCATGATGGAATGGAGAAAGACCTCACTTTTGCATAAAAAAAGTAAAAAATATTTAGCCCTAAGGAGAAAACATTTTTAACAAAATTTAAATCTAAATTTTTATTTACACCTTTTGTTGAAAAAATTAATCTTGCAGTAACTAAATTTACAAGGATATAACAATGGCAAAGATTAACAGAGTTCTCATAAGCTTATCTGATAAAACAGGTGCTGCAGAGTTTGCAAAGGAACTTGCATATTTTAATGTCCAGTTTTTATCAACAGGAGGGACAGCGAAGATGCTTCGCGATGCAGGGCTTGATGTTACAGATGTCTCTGCATATACAGGTTTTCCTGAAATGTTAGATGGAAGGGTTAAGACCCTTCACCCAAAAATTCATGGTGGGCTGCTGGGACTGCGCTCTAACCCTGAGCATAGAGAGACAATGAAAAAATTTGGCATTGAGCCAATTGACATGGTTGTAGTAAATCTCTATCCCTTTAAACAAACAATTTCAAGGCCAGAGTGCACCTTCGAAGATGCAATTGAAAATATAGATATTGGTGGTCCTGCAATGTTGCGTTCTGCTGCAAAGAATTTTCAAAGCGTTACTGTTATAACAGATCCATCAGACTATAATTTAATCCTTGAAGAAATGAAAGCAAGTAATGGAGAAGTTTCATACAAAACAAACCTGAGGCTTGCATATAAAGTCTTTAAGGCTACCTCAGAATACGATCAGATGATCTGCCAGTATCTTGAAAAAAAATTGTAAAAATAAAACCAAAAGGGACATCGTGATACCAGAGATGTCCCTTTTAACAAAATTCAAAACTCTATGCCCTTTCTTGCATCTATACCCTTGTTATAATAATGCTTAATCTCCTCTATCTCAGAAACAAGATCTGCCATGGCTATAATTTTTTCTGAGGCAAATCTTCCAGTAAGTATAAGCTCCATCTCTTGCGGCTTTGATAATAGGATCTCCTCAATACTACTTTCATCAATAAGACCATAATGGATGGCGTTTAAGATCTCATCAAGAATGAGAATATCATATTTACCTTGCCCTATTATTTCCTCAGCCCTTTTCAATCCAGCAAGAGCCTTTTCTCTATGAAGAGCAAATTGTGATCTGTCATCTGGATAAAAAAAATCAGGGCATCCATACTGCTCAAGGGTTATCAATGGATTGTTAAGGGATAAAATAAATTTCATCTCCCCACAGGGCTGACCTTTCATAAACTGAATTATAAAAGAACTCTTTCCCCATCCAAGAGATCTTATGGCAAGGCCAATTGCTGTAGTTGTTTTGCCTTTGCCCTTTCCTGTGTAGATATGAACATACCCTTGAGTCATTTTAATCCCTTATATCCTTTGCATGAATATAGCTTTCAACATTTTCAATTTTGACATTGATAAACCATACAGGAGGTCTTCCTATCCCTTTTGTCATATAGTAATCCTTATTCTTAACAATATCAATAAGACTTGTCCTTACAAAATCTGTAATATAGTCAGAGGTTATATCAGAAGCAACTGGAGTGAGGGTAATTCCATAAGGCTCTCCTTCAGCTATTGAGACTGTGAATCCACACTTCACCAGAATACCCCTCTGAGAATATGATAAAAACTTCTCAAGCACATCTCTGTCCCTGATTCTTACCCATAGAGAAATATTTCCATCAGAGATGAGAGCCTTGCCATAATAAAAAGAGCTATCCTTCTTGAAGCCATAATTTTTAAGTTCATCAAAAATATTTGCTATATTGCTCTGAAGTGGATTCTTCTCTCCTATTGAAATTCCCTTTGCAGTTGAAAAAAACTGAGCAAGATTCTCTGGCCAGGGCTTTACCTTAGCAGTATATAACTCCTCAAAATATTCAGGGGTTTTTACATATTGCGTATTTTTACCCTTTCTTGACAGAATTCCATCTCTCCAGAACTTATATTCTCCAAGGGAATAAAAAACTCTCCCCCTTTGAAGATAGATCTCATAGCTGTTGCCCTGGGGATCAAAAAGCCTCTGGTGATAAGATATGGCACTATCAAATCCATCTGTAAGCTCACTAAGACGATCCAGATCTGAAAGGTCACCTCCAACTCGTCCTCCGGAGATGATGCTTATTCTGATATTTCTATCCTTTGCCTTCTTTGCATATTGCTCAGCCAAAAAAATCTTATTCACTTCAGAATTGTTTATAACAACTATATCCTTTGAGGCATCACCTCTCCATCTGATATTTTCAATGGCATAGGTAAGCGATCGCAAAATAGTATCTGCCTTTGCAGTCCCTGAGGGCTTTATATTATCAAGCCTCTGCCGCAGTTCCTTAATTGAGTTCTGATGCATTGTCATGCTTTCAAAACTTCTGTTATCAGAAGATGGTATTAAATACACACGGGTATCTATGCCATATTTTCCTATTAGCTCTCCTATGAACTCAGTGATAGAATTCCTTACAGTATCAATCTCCGAAGACATGCTATATGAAGAATCAAGAATAATTGCGACATCTGCTTTTGCCTTGGGAGTTATACTTTTAATATCCCTGAGGTTGATCAAAGTATCCCTTATCTCCTGATGCACTATGGAATAGAGATCCTTTGCCTTCCCGGAATTCCTTGAAAGGATATCATCATTGCGCACAGAATAAAGAACATTTTCATAATAGTAAACCCCCTTGCTCTTTTTCAAAATCCCGATGAGAACATACTCTGCCCTGCATCTAAGTCCAAGGGAATGAAGATGCTCTGCTGTTATTTCTTTTTCTGGCCTTATTCCAAGCATCTCCATCGCAAGGGATACCTCAGAGGGATTAACCACATCAATATCTTTTGTAAACATTATAGCGAGAGATAGCATCTTAGCATAGTCATCGCCTGAGATCTTATCAAGAGGAGGCTCTATCCTGTAAGGCATAACAACTATGGATTCAGAATAAAGCCAGCATGGAAATAAAATCATTGATAAAAAAAATATGTAAAAAATTTTCTTCATAGAGCCAACCCAAATGATTTTCATAAAAAGTCAAAGACTATACAAAAAATTTTGTCTTACTCCCATCACTTTGAGGAATAACCTCAAGCCTTGCATCAATCCTTTCTTTAAGCTCATCCACATGAGAAATAATTCCCACAAGCCTCCCGCTGCTTTGAACATCCATCAGTGTATTAATTGCAAGATCAAGGGTTTCACCATCAAGGGAGCCGAATCCTTCATCTACAAAAACAGTATCAAGATAAATTCCACCTGATCGTTGCTGGACAAGATCAGCAAGACCCACAGCTAAGGATAAAGAAGCCAGAAAAGCCTCTCCGCCTGAAAGTGTAACCACTGACCTACTTCTACCTGTATATTCATCAAAAACCTCAAGGTCAAGACCACCACCAATTCGCCTGTTTTCCGCTTTTCCTGTAGTGATAAGTCTATATCTGCCACGACTCATCCTTTCAAGTCTTCCAGAGGAGATCTCTAACACCTCTTCAAAAATAGACTGAAGAACAAACCTCTGAAATGTAATGTTATATATATTTTTCCCATTGGCAACATCAGACAGATCCTTTATTACCTCAAATCTCTCCTCAAGATCTGAGATCTCCTTATTTTTCTTTAATAGCTCAGTATGAATTTTTTTAAGTCTTTCTAAATTACTTTTTGCGCTGCTTATAAAGGAAATAGACATCTCCAGGGATTTATTAAGCTCTTCCATCTCTTTCTGTATTGAAACAAGATCTGGCCTGCTATTTCCATTGACATCAAACTGAGATCTTTTTAATCTCTCTGTTGCTGCAGCCATATCCTGTTTATACTGGTCAATCTCTTTATCCATTGACGGAATGGTGTCAATTTTTTGCAACAAATCTTCAAATTCCTTTTCAGAAGAAATACCAGCAATTATTAAACGCTGTTGAAATTCTCTAAATTTATCGGAGCTTTTTTGAACCTCCCCATTATAATTCTCTGTTAAGTTTTCAAATCCAAGTTTTGCTCTGGCCAAAGACTCCTTGGCATTAACATACTCTTCTTCAACATTCGCCTTCCATTTCAGGCCTCTTTCTTTTTTATCTTTCAATGTTTTTATTTTATTTTCAAGATCCTGAAGCGTCACTGCAAAAGGGGTTCTCTTTTTTAACTCCTCAAGATGTCTCCTCTCAGCGGAGAGATCTCTATCAAGTATTTTAATATTGTTTTCAACCTCAGATGCCCTTTCCTTTATATTTGCGAGGGATTTCTCTGTGGCAGATTTTTTTATCTCCAGATTATTCTTCCCATTTAAAATAGACAAAAGCTCCTCGAGGGTTTTCTTCGTTTCCCTATATGTATCTCTAAGCTCATCAATATTTTTATCTCTATAAATAAGTGGAATATCATTTAAAATCAACTCCGGCTTTATCTCATTTATAGATCCCTCAAGTGCTGCAATATCTCGTTCAATTGCAGAAAGCTTCTCCATGGAGACTTTTTCTTCTTCTCTAAGGGACTCAATCATAGCATCAGAGGGAGGCTCCCTTAGTTCATTGGCAGGGGACGGATGATCTATTGATCCACAAACAGGACATGGTTTCCCTGGCACCAGAGATTTTGCCACAACAGCAGAATAGCCCTCAAGCCATTCCCTTTCTAACTTGCTTCGCCTGATTGCAATCTCCTCATATTGTTTAACAAGCTTCTCCTTCTGAGATTTAAGCTCTTGCAGACTTTCCTTTTTCGAGATTAGCTCTTTAGTCTTATCCTCGTAATCCTTAAGCTTTTTACCTGCAAGTTCCACAATAGCAATCTTTTGCCTTGTCTCAGAAAGCCTTGCATCTGCAATTTCGCAATCACGCAACTTATCAGAAAGCTCCTGCTCTTCCTTTTCTAAATCTTTCTGCTTTTTTGCAATTTCCTCTTCTTCTTTTGTAAAAATACTATATTTTGACTCAAGGTCTTCAATTATAGACTCTGCCTTTTGGATCTCTGTTATAATCTCCCTGGCTGATTCAAGCTGGATAATCTCCTGAGTTATAGTCTCAAGTTTTTTATCAGCATCCGAGATCTTGTCTTTTTCTTGCTGTGCCTTCTCAAACCGTGAAGTCTCTTTTGAAACTGCAGCGGTTGTTTCTTCCAGACGCTTTTTTAAAGATTCAACCTTTAGTCTACTCTCTGTAAGAATGTCATAAAAATCTTTTAACTCAACCACTCTTTTAAGGATGTTGACTCTGGACTCTATATTTTTTATATCAGATTCCTTTGCTTTGAGTTTTTCAAAGGCTATTTTTGCATTCTGCAGTTCTTCAAATTTTTTCTCAAGGACAATTGCATCATTATAACTTTTAGAAACTATTTTTTCCCTTTCTTTAAGAAATGAAAACTCCATTTCTTTTGTTCTAATATCACTTTCAATAGAGCTTATATTCAAAATTAGCTTTTCAATTGTATCACAACCTTCATTTTTTAACATATTGTCAAAGGCAAGCCTGTTATCCTCAAGGGCTCTTCTCACCTCTGCACTTAGCTCCTTGAGTTTATCCTGAATCAGGCTGTATTTTACTGTGCCAAAAAGTATTTTTAAAATCTCCTCTCTCTTATCTGATCTTGCAGAAAGTAAATCTCTAAATTTACCCTGTGGCAGAACAATGACCTGTCGAAACTGCTCACTTGTAAAGCCAAGCAAAGACTCAATGGCTCTGGTTACATCAGAAAAACCATCAACCATAAATTCCCGATCCCCATTTTCTTTTATACGCCAGAGCTTTGCCTCTGCATTGAATTCTCTTGTGCCATCGCCTCTTCTTTTTTTTAGAGATTGCTTTGGCTTTCTAAGTATCCTGTAGATATTGCCACCTATGGCAAATTCAAACTCCACAAGGGATTCTATCTCTTCATCTGCCCAATGACTTCTCATCTGCTCAGTGGTTCTATCTCTGCCGCTGGTATCTCCATAAAGGGCATAGGTCATTGCATCAAGGATTGAGGTCTTACCGGATCCTGTTGGGCCATGAATAAGAAAAAGTCTTTTGTCCCCAAGCACAGAAAAATCTATCTCTTCGCTTTTACTATAAGGACCTATAGCCTGAATTTTAAGATACAAAGGCCTCACGCTTCAGCCTCAACAACAGATTTTATTGCATCAGAAATTACATCCATGGCAGCAGGAGCCACATCCCTTTCTGTCACAACTTTGTAAAATTGCAAAAATAATTCAAGGTCATCCTTCTTTTCTCTTCCAGCAGAAAAAACAGAGTTTTGTGCAACAGATGAATTTACTCTCTCAAGATGAATTATATTGGGGTACCTCTCCCGCAATCTATTCATTGGTTCATATAATCCAAGCACATCCGTGAGCCTGACAACTACATAGTCCTCTCTGCTACCAGAATCAGATCTTTCCATAATCTCTTTGAAGCTTCCGGTTATTATTCTAAGATCCTTCTTTGGTCTGAGAGGAATCTCTGTTATTTTGACATCACCAGTGTCATTTATTTCAACAACTGAAACAGACTTACTGTGATTTGCCTCAGCTATGGAATACTTCATAATTGAACCTGAATATCTTAGAGTTGAATTAATGCTTTGAGGGGAATGAAGATGGCCAAGTGCTGTGTAATTAAATCTGTTAAAGAGATCTGCGCTTACATTTCCAGCAGAACCAATTACCAATGGTCTCTCAGAGTCACTGCTTTGACCTCCACTTATGAAGGCATGAGTGATGGCAACCTCTCTGCATTTTTTTGGGAAGAGGGGGTTTAAGCTTTCCATCATAAGCCTATAGGCAGATTCATGGGTAATAGACTCAGAAACCTCATATAACTCCCTGAACCTTTCAGGATCCCCATAGGGAAAGGGAAAAAATCTTACAGGACCATGTTTATCCTCAAGAATAACTTCCTGAATTTTAGCCACAGGGTTACCATAGATGAATAAATTTGAATTTCTCATAATTCCAGAACAAAAATTAAGCCTCTCAGCACTGTCATGATTCCCTGCTATCATTATCACAGGGATTTTCAAATCCCCAGCAACAATCTCAAGATGTTGCCCAAGAAGTTCCACAGCCTCTGGAGGAGGAACAGCTCTGTCATATATATCACCTGCAATAATATAGGCCTCTATAGCTTCATCTTTAATTATCTCTTCTATTGTCTCAAGAATATAGCTTTGATCACCGGTAAGATGCATACCATGAAATATTCTCCCAAGGTGCCAATCAGCTGTATGCAGAAATCTCATTGCAAACCTCGCCTAAAATTACTTTCATTTTCAATCTGTTGTAAAAAAATATCTACTAATTTTTATAAAATAATTCTTAGAGATTACAAAAAACTTAAGCAATAATCACTGAATATATCTTTGAGTGTAATAAAACTGATTATTAATATCTTATACTCCCTATAACGATTAAGGAATTAAAATTGAAAAAACTTATCTATTAATAAATTTGAGTTGAAACCTGCAGAGATGATGCTATAGCCTTAGCAGAGGAGGCTTTCAATGGAAAATATACAGACAATTCAGGATATTTTACTCAAGCATATAAAAAAGGGTTTTACCATTGATGATGACACACTTCACTTTATTGAAAGCACCCATGGGAAAAGCCTTGATGAAATACATGACTTTCTACTAAAAACAGAGGATGAGCTAATCTATAACATCATTATATATCCAGATGAAAATTTAAGAACAGAGATCGAAGGAATTATACCAGACTCTGGGATAGGAGAGGAAGATGTCAATTTAATCAAAAAAAATATTCTCGCAAGCACAGTTGAAATAAAGATAATCTGCTATGACAAAATAATTATTGTGCCAGCAGCAAAGGTGCAACAAAGCCTCAGCAATTATATAGAGAAATTAAGGCTAAGAAAAAATCTTGAATTCATAACAAAAGAGCTTGAGGTCATAGATAAAAATATACTCTATAAATTCAGATCAATATTTAGACATAAATTTACTGCCATAGATACAGACAAAACAATTTTTCTTTGTAACATTATAACTAAATCCATAAAAAGAGAAGAACAAATCAAAGATATAATAGACACCATAGAAAAAATATATGATATAATCAAAGATGAGAAAGGGGATATACTGGATATTTTAAGTTATCAAAAGGATTACTATGAGTCTATTATTCTCCAGCACGAAAACTTCTCTAAATTGAGCAAAAGCTATGGGATGGATTTTATGATGAGCCAGAAGATACAACCCCCTGTAGAATCTGCAGAGATGGCTGCTTATTACATAGGTATTATTAACAAAGTAACCTTTCTTGTTTATGGTATAATAATTCCAGGACAGAGCGCAAGGGATGTAATTCTTTCTGAAGAAGATTTTATCAAGGAATTATATTGAGATTATTTGAGATACTTTCGGGGATTTGTGTGATTCCCGCCACTTATAAGCTCAAAGTGCAGATGAGGTCCGGTAGATCTTCCAGTATTTCCACTTTTTGCAATTATCTGTCCCTGCTTAACATATTGCCCTTCACTAACCATAATTCGCGAAAGATGCCCATAGAGAGATTTCCATCCACCAGGATGAGCAATGATAATTGCATTCCCATAACCACTCATCCATCCTGCATAAGTAACCTGACCGTATTTAGTTGCCTTAACAGCTTCATACCTGGCAGCTATATCAATTCCCCTATGAAATTCCATGTATTCACTATTAAAGGGGTTTCGCCTCCAGCCAAAACCGCAATTGATCTTTCGACTTGATACAGGCCACAAAAAACCATCAAAGAGATTAAAGGGTTTGGCATCAGGTATAAAGATAAGTTCACCAACAGAAACAAAATCAGGATTTTTTATATTATTAACAGCCAGTATCTTCTCCACAGGTATTTTATACTTGCTGGCAAGGTTAACAATGTTTGTGCCTTCCTTCATATTATAAAGAATTCCATCTTTATTTGGAATTCTCAAAGTTGCCCCTGGTTCAACATAGTCATAGGACCTAAGATTGTTACTGCCACATATAGTATCAATTGAGACTCCATATTTCCTTGCAATGGAACCAAGGCTTTCATTTGGTTTCACCTTATGAGTTATAATCTTCAATGGGGTTTCATTTACAGGAGCAGAATAATCTGTCTTTGAGGATAAGAGAAGATCATTCTTCAGCTTTTCATCTTCTAAGATATTATTTACATCGTTGGAACTATATATCTTTATGTTTTCATCTGCCTCATTTTCTGCCGCAGCAATAGCCTGAGAGAGATTATCTCCAGCAAGCTTATCAGTGGAAGCCTCGCCAGAAGGGACTGCTGTAAAAATGAGAAAAAAAGTAATCCCTATAAAAATACACATAGCAAAAATACGTGTATAAAGACCAATTCGTCTTTTTTGAATATTCTTTATATAGGTCCCTTTCTTTCCTACATAGATAAAAACAACCTCATGGGTAAAAATATTTACCGTCAGATTTTTTATCTTATAGGTAGCAAATCCCCTCTTAAACATGATAAAATTTCATCCAAAAATAAAGTCTCACTTCAGGTATCGGATAAATAATTATATAAAAAAACTTATTTTTTATCTGGAGCTTTTACAGGACTTGCCTGACCATTATAAAACTCCTCTATAAACTTCTTTGGATCCCTCTTTGGCCCAGCACCTGTTATTATAATCTGGCCCTGAGCAACCACTCCTCTCTGAATGGATATTGCAGGAGCCGTAATATCACCCAAAACCTTTGCAGTTTCAAGGAGTCTAACCTCCTGCTCAGCATTGATATTACCTATAACAGTCCCTGCCACAACAACGGATCTGGCATAAATGTCAGTTTTAACACGCCCCTTCTCACCAATAACCAATTCATCATCAGTCTTAATTTCACCCTCAAATTTTCCGTCTATCCTCAGTGAGCCACTTATATAAAATTTTCCTTCAAAGAAAGAGCCTTCTCCTATTGTGCTATTCATGCCCTCAACTTTAGGTGCCATATATATCTCCCTTTTTGGTATTCAGTTTTTAAATCTTTTAAATAATTATTATAACAGTAAAAAATTGTCCACAAAAATTTTACTCTATATCTACAGAGAAAGGTCTGGAAGCTCACCTTTTAATTTCTTTAATTTTCCAGCAGATACTATAGAAAAGACCTTATCCTTAAAAATTCTATGGCAAACTCTCATATAATCATCCATAGTTATGCTGTCTATAATAGCTACTATTTCATTATAGTCAAAATATCTTCCATAGGTCATTTCATTTCTGGCAAGCTGAGTCATCCTTACCTCATTACTCTCCAGGCTTAAAGCGAGATTACCCTTCATAAAGGTCTTTGTATCAGCCAACTCCTCATCCGTAATACCATCACGGTAGAGTTTTCTACACTCCTCAACAATAAGCTCAACAGTTTTGTAAAACTTATCAGGCAAAGTGGCACAATATATCCCAAAAACTCCACAGTCCACATAAGAGGAGTGAAAAGAATAAATAGAATAGCTTATGCCCTCCTTTTCTCTTATGTTTTGAAAAAGCCTTGAGGACATACTTCCACCTAAGATTGTGCTTAATATATATAAACCCCATCTATCTGTATCAGCTCTTTTAAAGCCAGGCAGTCCAAGGCAAAAGTGAACCTGCTCTAACTTCTTTTCCACATGATTGTTTATAAGCTTAACTGGATTATCAGCAGCCTCACAGATTTGGCGTCTAAGGGGACTTCTTTCAACAGAAAAATATTTATCAATTAAAGCTTTAGCCACATCAACATCAAAACTGCCAGCAATGGAAATAATCAGATTTTCATTACCATATATAGCATCATAAAAAGATAGTATAGATTCCCTTGTAATCTTTTCTATGCCTTCAATTGTTCCAAGAATAGGATGACTTAAGGGGTGCCCATCCAGAATTTTTTCCATAAAGAGATCGTGGACAAACTCATCAGGAGTGTCCTCATACATTCTTATCTCTTCAATTATAACGTTTTTTTCCTTAGAAATTTCTTCAACATCAAAAAGTGGGTTATAATACATCTCAGAGAGTATATCAAGGGAAAGCTCAAGATAATCGCGAACAACGCTTATATAATAACAGGTATATTCCCTGTTGGTGGCAGCATTATGCTGTCCTCCAACGCGGTCAACCATTCTTGCAATATCCTTTGATGAATACTTCTTTGTTCCTTTAAAAAGCATATGCTCAACAAAGTGAGCATATCCATATTCCTCTGGCATTTCATCCCTTGAACCCTTGTTGATCCATAAACCAACAGAAACAGAAACTACACCCTCAACAGGCTCAAGAAGAACAGTTATGCCATTGCTTTGATATTTTACTACCATTAATTTTCTTCCAGAGCATCCTTTCTGCTTAAATCAATTCTTCCCTGACGATCTATCTTAATTACCTTGACCTTCATCTTGTCACCAACAGCACAAATATCAGAAACATCCTTTACGCGTGAAGTGTCAAGATTTGAAATATGCACAAGCCCTTCTTTCCCTGGAACTATTTCAACAAAAGCGCCAAATTCCATAATCTTCTTTACAGTTCCAAGATAAACCTTGCCGACCTGAATATCCTCTGCAATTCCAAGGATTATTCTCTCAGCATCCTCAATAGCCTTTGCACTTACAGAGGAGATAACTACCTTTCCTGTGTCATCAATATTTACATCCGCCCCTGTATCCTCAACAATCTTTTTAATCACTCTTCCACCAGGGCCAATAATCTCTCCAATCTTATCGCTTTTCACCATTAGAGTCTTAATCTTTGGAGCATGAACTGAAACCTCTTTTTCAGGTCCTGAGATATAGGAATTCATAATCCTTAAAATCTCAAGTCTGCCTTCCTTTGCCTGCATAAGAGCAACTCTCATTATCTCTGGAGTTATACCCTCTATTTTAATATCAAGCTGAAAGGCTGTTATCCCAGTTTCTGTTCCAGCAACCTTGAAATCCATGTCTCCTAAATGGTCCTCAAGACCCTGAATATCGCTTAAAATAGCGTATCTATCACCTTCCATAATAAGACCCATGGCAATACCTGCAACAGGAGCCTTAATAGGCACACCAGCATTACACATGGACAGAGATCCTGAGCAAACACTTGCCATTGATGATGAACCATTGGATTCAAGGATTTCAGAGACCTGTCTTATTGTGTAAGGGAAAGTCTCCTCATCTGGGATAGTCCACTCAAGAGCCCTCTCGGCTAACATCCCATGGCCAATTTCTCTTCTGCCTGGATTACCTGTTCTGCCAACCTCACCAACAGAAAATGGAGGGAAATTATAATGGAGCATAAATCTCTTCTCTGCAAAGCCCTCAAGATTATCCATCTTTTGAACTTCAGCTAAAGTCCCAAGTGTTGTAATTCCAAGGCTTTGAGTCTCACCTCTTGTAAATATTGCAGATCCATGAGCCCTCGGTAAAACACCTAACATAATGTCTATTGGCCTTATCTGAGTAAGAGTCCTTCCATCGGCACGAAGACCCTCATCAAGGCATCTCATTCTCATGATCTCGCCATCAAGAGCATCTATTATTGCAGATACCTGCCCAATAGTATCAGGAAATAATTCTTTAAGCTCTTCCTTAGCACGGCTTACAATGACATCCCTTGCAACCTCTCTCGGCTTTTTCACAGTTATGTGCTTGAGGTCAACTAAATCCTGATAATACCTCTCACGGACAGCCTTTTTCAGTTCAGGATCAAAAGTGAAGGGCTTATATTCCATAGGAGGTTTATTTACAAGCCTCCTTAGTTCCTCCTGAGCCTCACAGATCCTCTTTATGTGCTCATGGGCAAAAACTACAGCATTGACCATATCATCTTCTGTTACATTCTTTGAGCATCCCTCAATCATTGTAACAGCCTTTTTAGTTCCAGCAACAACAAGATCAATATCGCTTTCCTCTGACTCCTTAAAAGTTGGATTCACAATGAACTGACCATTGATTCTACCAACCCTCACAGCTCCAACAGGTCCATGAAAAGGCATGCCAGATATAAAAAGCGCAGCAGAAGCAGCATTTATTGCAAAAACATCCTGCTGATTTTCGCTATCTGCAGAAAGCACATATATTATAACCTGAACCTCATTTACAAAGTCCTCTGGGAAAAGAGGTCTCAAAGGTCTGTCTGTTAACCTTGAAACAAGAATTTCCTTGTCACTGGGCCTATTTTCCCTCTTGATAAAACCACCTGGGATCTTGCCAGCAGCATAGGCCTTTTCCCTATAATCCACTGTTAAAGGGAAAAAGTCTTGTCCCTCCTTTACTTCCTTTGAAGCAACAGCTGTGGCAAGCACCACAACCTCTCCATATGATACAGCCACAGCCCCATCAGCCTGCTTCGCAAGGTAACCAGTATTGAAGTTTAATGTATTCCTACCCACCTCAACTTTTACATCTATCATTTATAACCTCACATAAAATCTAAATTAATACCGGTTATACCTGTTCATTGCGTATTACCAATATTAAAAAAATCAAATTACCTTCTTAAGCCAAGCTCTTTAATAATCTCTCTGTATTTAGCCAGATCCTTTCTCTTAAGGTAATCAAGAAGTCTTCTTCTTTGACCAACAAGTTTGAGAAGACCTCTTCTTGAATGATGATCCTTTGCATGCACCTTAAAATGCTCTGTGAGGTGATTGATCCTCTCAGTAAGCAAAGCAATCTGAACCTCAGGTGAACCTGTATCACCATCGTGTCTCTTAAACTTTCCTATAATCTCTGATTTAGGTGTCATTCCTGTTATATCCTCCTGTTTATTCTTTTCAGTTAAAATCATATCATTAAATATTCGTAAAAGTGGTTCATTAAAATGGCGAAGGCGTTTAGTAAAAACCACAAAATACGAATACAATAACAATCATAAAAATCAAGAAAAATCAATAGCTGCCAAAGTCTCTAAAAGGGCTGTGTCATGCTATTAAAAACCATATGATAATCTATAAGCCATTTATCAAGATCGATATCAGCTATGGCAATTAAATTGCCTTTCCCATCTAAAAGGACAAAGGGTTTGCTATCAAAGGGCAATTCTAAGGACAAAACATCCCCTCTGGTAAAAAAAGCACCATGGGAAATTTTAGACGCAGCCTCATCACTAACAAACACTCTTCCAAAATCAATAAGAGCCTCCGTAGGGTTAATAATAAAAGTTCCCATCTCCCCTGAATCAACAACGGTCTTGATACTATCCACAGTCTCCGCATCTTCAATCCTGAAATTGCCTGACCTTTCCCTTCTAAGAGATTGCAAATGAGCAACGGTCCCAAGCTTAATTCCAAAATCCCGTGCAATGGATCTTATATAGGTTCCTTTTGAGCACTCTATCTCAAAGAATATTTCTCCAGTAGAAAGAGAAAATTCCTTTATATCAAACCTATAAATGGTTACATCCCTGCTCTTTAAAGAAATATCCTCCCCTCTGCGGACCCTATCTGAAGCTCTCTTGCCGTCAATCTTCAATGAAGAATAAGAAGGAGGTTGCTGCTTTATTATGCCTAAAAAATCCTTAGCAGCCTCTCTAAGCATGTCTTCTGTTACATGAAGAAAGGGCTTTTGAGCTACAACTTCACCTGTGAGATCATAGGTATCGGTCTCTACCCCCAACTTTATGATCCCAGAATAACACTTGTCACTTTCAAGAAAATACCTTGCAAGCCTTGAGGCCTTGCCGGTGCAAGCAACAAGGAGTCCAGAGGCAAATTTATCAAGGGTTCCACAATGACCTATCTTCTTTACGCCAATAATCCTTCTCAACTGAGAAATTACCTCAAAGGAGGTTCTGCCTACAGGCTTATCAATAAGGATCACAGCATTATCAAAATCTACAATTTTCACGCAACAGGACTTAATTGTTATCTTCCTCTCCCTCTGGAGATTCCTCTGAATCCTTAATTGACTCAGTCAGCTTTTCAATTTTATCAACCATAAGCACACCCTGCTCAATGGATTTATCTAAATAAAAATAAACCCTTGGCACAGTGCGAATTTTTAACTCCTTACCAAGCAACTTCTGAATATAGCCGCTTGAAGACCTTATGCCTTCCATGCTCTTTCGCACCTCTACGGAGGAACCAAGTATGGAAACACCTATACGGGCTTCAGAAAAATCCTTTGTTAGCTCCACATCTGTTACAGTGACAAAGCCTATTCTTGGATCTTTCACTTCCTTAAAAATTATATCAGAAACAATCCTTCTTATCAACTCTTCTAATCTGTCTTTTCTATACTTCATATTCCCTGAGAAAAAATTTTTTTAAATACCCAAATGCCTTTACAGCTTTTTAGCAATCTCAATAATTTCATAAGCCTCAAAGGCATCGCCTTCTTTTATATCGTTAAAACCTTCTGCGGAGAAACCAAACTCCTGCCCTGCCTCTACCACAGAAACATCATCCTTGAATCTTTTCAAAGAGGCCAATGCACCGTCGTATACAACAACACCATTTCTTATAATTCTGATCTTTGACTTTCGTGTAACCTTTCCTGTAAGGCAAACAGAACCAGCAATTGTTCCCACTTTAGAAATCTTAAATATCTGCCTGATCTCTCCTGTGCCTATAACCTTTTGCTCAATAACAGGTGACAGCAGACCTTCAATTGCAGCCTTAATGTCATCTGTGGCCTCAAATATAATATTGTAGAATTTAATTGAAACTCTTTCTCTTTCTGCAAGCTCTGCAACTTTACCTGTAGGACGCACATGGTATCCTATAATTATGGCATTGGAAGCAGAGGCAAGCATAACATCTGAGTCATTGATCCCACCAGTTCCAGAGTGAATAACCCTCACTCTAACCTCATCTGTGGAAAGCTTCTCCAGAGCCTCAGTAAGAGCTTGAGTTGAACCATCAACATCCGCCTTAACAATAACATTGAGTTCCTGAACCTCACCTTCTTTAATCATCTCATTGAGAGATTCAAGAGTAACCTTTCTAACTTTTTTAGCAGACTCAATTCTCTTATATTCAAGCCTCTTTTGAGAAATCTGTTTTGCAGTCTTATCAGACTCAACACATTCAAAGGGATCCCCTGCGGCACAGACTCCAGAAACACCAAGAATTTCTACAGGAGTAGAGGGAGTAGCCTCTTCAATAGCTTTCCCCTTATCGTCAAACATAGCTCTAACCTTGCCATGATAAACTCCTACAACAAAGAAATCCCCAATGTGAAGTGTTCCATTTTGAACTAAAACAGTACTCACCGCTCCTCTTCCTGGATCGAGTTTAGATTCAATAACAGTCCCTTTTGCCAGAAGCTTTGGATTAGCCTTAAGCTCAAGCATTTCTGCCTGTATTAAAACTAATTCAAGAAGTAGATCAATATTTATCCCCTGCTTTGCACTGATCTCTGCAAACAAGGTTGAACCTCCCCATTCCTCAGGGATGAGATCGTATGCTGTAAGCTCCTGCTTAACTCTATCAATATTTGCCTCAGGTAAATCGATCTTGTTTATTGCAACAATTATTGGAACATTGGCAGCTTTTGCATGGCTGATCGCCTCTACTGTCTGAGGCATAACCCCATCATTGGCTGCAACAACAAGTATTACAATATCAGTAATTTTTGCACCCCTTGCACGCATTGTGGTAAAAGCAGCATGGCCTGGTGTGTCAAGGAAGGTAATCTTTTTGCCATTAACCTCAACAGTGTAAGCACCTATATGCTGAGTTATTCCTCCGAACTCACTATCTATTACATTGGTCTTTCTAATTGAGTCAAGGAGCTTAGTTTTCCCATGGTCAACATGACCCATAACAGCCACAACTGGCGGCCTTGTCACGTAGTCTTCTGGCCTATCCTCTTCCTCTGTTTTTATAACTGTTTCGTCATAGAGAGAAACAACATCAACCTCTGTATTATATTCAGCTGCAAGTATAGCTGCTGTATCTGCATCTATAGACTGGTTAATAGTAGCCATAACTCCAAGATTCATAAGCTTAGCTATGACCTCACTGGCCTTTATATTCAACTTCTTTGCAAGCTCACCAACTGTTATGTTTTCTGTTATGCTAATTTTCTCCGGAATAGAAACGCGTTTTTGTTCATTATTGCTTTTCTTTTTAATGACTATATTTTTTTCTATTTCTTCTTTTTCTTTTTTATTTAATCTTAAAAAAGCTTTTTCTTTTTCTTTTTCCTTATCCTTCTCCTTTTCTATTCCCTTGCTTTTTTTAACAACTTGATCATCAAGCTCAAGGGATATTGGTTTTTCATCTTTTATAGATGGAGAAGGTCTGCCTTTTGTATCATTCCTTGGTTGAAATTTTCCCTGAGGTCTATCCTTATCTTTGCCATCTCTCTGCTGATGCTGACCCTGGGGCTTATTACCATGGAACTTCCCTCTCTCCTTATCCTGCGAGCCCTTACCGGATTGAAATTTTCCCTGAGGTCTATCCTTATCTTTACCATCTCTCTGCTGATGCTGACCCTGGGGCCTGCCACCCTGTTGCTTGCCACGATCCTGAGAGCCTTTTTTGTCACCCTGCTGCTTATTATAATTTGGCCTCTGATTTTGCTGCCTATCCTTTCTCTGCTGCTGTTGACTGTCCCTTTGAGGGCTTTCATGAGTTTTTATTTCTGGTGCAACATCAGAGGAAGGCTTCTCCGCCTTAGTTTCATCAGACCTTTTGGCAGAGTCAGGAACTTCTGTCTCAGCCTTAACCTCTGAATGCTGATCTGCAGAATCCCTTCCAGAAGAGCCCTTGCCCATTCTTTTGGCCAGATCATCTGAAACCTTACCGCCTTTTATCTTAATTTTTTTCTTTTTCTTTGCCTTCTCAGCTTCTTCCAAGCGCTTCTTTTTTAAAGTCTCAAGCTTTTTCTCTATAAGAAAAACATCCTTTTCTGGAACATCATCATTTTCACTCTGGCAAGATATGCCTAATTCTCTGCATATCTCTAAAATATCGTTAAAAGAAACATGATTTTTTGTGGCAACTTCATTAGCTTTCATGCAAAGTCCTGATTATTAAATTTTATTCATCATCCTTTTCGGGATTATCATCCTCACTGTCATCAAAATCAACGACTTCAGCGAGTATCTCAAGAATTTTTTGAGCAGTTTTTTCTCCTATACCATCAATTTTCATAAGATCATCGAAAGATTTTGTAACAAGCTCTTCAACTGAGAATATACCAGCCTTTTCAAGAATTTTTATGATCCTTGGATCAAGATCTGGCAATTCCTCAAGAGGTGTCTCATCAGTCTCTTTGCTAAATAGCTGATCAACAATAGCTCTCGATTCACTTGTAGATAAAAATGCCTGATAATCCTCCTCTGTTTTAATATCAATATCAAATCCACAAAGCCTTGAAGCAAGCCTGACATTGTGCCCAGCTTTACCCACAGCCAGAGAATATTGATCATTGTCTACCACTGCAATAACCCCTCCTCCTGAAGTCTCTACTATTTCCCTTACCCTTGCAGGAGTCAAAGCATTCTCAGCCATTATCTTTTTATCATCTGAATATTCAACTATATCTATCTTTTCACCCTCTATTTCACGAACAATAGACTGAATCCGCACCCCCTTCATTCCAACGCAAGCACCGACAGAGTCTATATCATCCCTATCGCTTGTAACAGCAACCTTGGTTCTAAGACCAGCCTCTCTTACAACCCTAACTATCTTTACAATGCCATCATAAATCTCAGGAATCTCCATCTCAAAGAGCTTCTCTATGAACTTTGGATGAGCTCTGGACAGTATAACCTCTGGCCCTTTGTTTGTTTTTTTGACAGAAAGGATAACGGCCTTAAGCCTATCACCAGGCTTGTATCTTTCCAATGGGGACTGTTCTGATGCTGGTAAGCGCCCCTCAGTCCTGCCAAGGTCAACAAAAATATCGTTTCTCATCTTCCTCTGCACATAACCGTTGATGAGATCCCCCTCTTTACCTATGAATTCATTATAAACAATATCCTTTTCTGCCTCTTTAATCTTTTGCAACATAACCTGTTTTGCTGTTTGAGTTGCTATGCGGCCGAAGGTCTCAAAGGGATTCTCTTCCACAAGTATCTCATCACCAAAGCGAACATCCTTTTTTATCTTAACAGCCCTGTCATAGGCAATCTCCTCTGCAAGATTTTTAGGAGTCTTTACAACCATCTTTTTGGTGACTATACTGACTGTGTTTTTCTCTCTATCAAATTTTACAGTAACGTTTTCAGCAGTCCCATACTGCTTTTTAAAAGCCGATAGCATTGCAGATTCAACAATATTTTCAAGTTCCTCTCGCGAGATTCCTTTATCAGTTGCTATTTGGTGCAGTGCTTCAAAAAAATTATTACTCATCTCTCCAAACCCTTAATAATCTAAATTGGCATTTATAATTGAGTTGTAGTTTATTTTCACCTTGTCGCTACCAAGTTCAATTTCTACACAATCATCCTCTACAAGGCCTATTAAGCCTTTACAGGTCAACTGCCTCCCATCATATTCATAAACTATCTTAACAGGACACCCTCTAAACCTTAAAAACTCGCCCTTATCCCTCACCTTTCTGTTTATGCCAGGAGATGAAATCTCAAGAAAATAACCAGGCAAGAGATCCTTCTCATCCAGAAGACGGGATAAGCTCTGACTATAAATCTCACAATCTCTATGAGATATGGGAGTATTGTCTTTTATCCTGTCAATGCGGACAATAATCCTTGTCTTGTCTCCCTTCAAAAACAGAGAAGCCTCATAAATATCATATCCAGAGTCCTCTGCTGCAAGATTTATAAGCTTAAAAATTTCTTCTTTTAATGACATACTTTTGCCTATAAAATACAAAAAAAGAGTGGCTCCGCCACTCCCCTCTCACCCCTTGACATTATTATAACTACCACTTTTTTTTCAACTAATTTTTTATATTGTTCAATATTTAAACCTTAAAATCAACCATAATAAGGTATATTTTTGCATTTTTTCAGTAATAATTCCTGAAAATATCTTTTACTGTAATAAATACTATTTTCAATATTGTATTCCATATAAAATAAAGATTAAGAAATTAACATTGATTTTTTTAATAATTAAATTTACAAAAAGAAAAAATTCTTTTACTTTTCGATTAAAATTAATATGAGAGTTAAAATTCAATAAAAAACAAGGGTAGGAACTTCTTGTTTTATCTTTTTATATAAATATTTTTATTTTTTCTAAAAGGCAAAGCTATGACCGATACAAATTCACTATTGAGAGAAATCCCACAGATAGAAAAGCTTCTAAATGAAGACTATATTGCTCCTTATTTATCAATCATAGGGAAAAGCGCCTGCACCGAATGCATAAGAACCTCTGTTGCAAAATATAGGGAACATCTAAAAAAAACAGGTAAAGGGGAAATTAATCTTCTTCATAATATCATAAAGCAACAACTGAGTATAAAATCTGCCACAAGACTTCAAAGGGTTATAAATGGCACAGGTGTAATAATTCATACCAACTTAGGCAGAGCCCCCCTTGGAGAAAAAATTTTTGAAAGTCTCAAAGAAAATCTTTCTGGATACTGCAATCTGGAATTTTACATACCAGAAAAAAAAAGAGGGAAAAGGGGGGGGTTTGCAGAGGAGCTAATATCCTCAATGACAGGGGCTGAAGATGCTTTAATAGTAAACAATAATGCTGCAAGCGTTTTCCTCATACTTAACGAATTTGCAAAAGGAGGGGAAACCATTGTATCAAGAGGAGAACTAATTCAAATAGGTGGAGGATTCCGGATCCCTGATATAATGGCTCAAAGCGGCACAACTCTTGTAGAGGTGGGAACAACCAATATCACCACAGTTGATGATTACAAAAAGGGAATAACAGATAAAACAAAAATGATCTTTTCTGCCCATAGATCTAACTTTAAACTTGAGGGTTTTACAGAAAACCCATCACTTGTAGAACTCTCAGGATTAAAAAATGAAAATATAATATTTGTCAGAGACATGGGCAGTGGCAATCTCGTATATGACTGGATGCAAGGCAGCTTTGAACAGACTGTTTTTAACGAAATATCTCAAGGTGTGGATATAATCTGTTTTAGCGGAGATAAACTGCTTGGTTCTTGCCAGGCTGGTATAATTACAGGTAAAAAGAATTTAATATCACGACTCAGAAAAAATCCATTGATGAGAATGCTTAGAGTGGACAAAATCACATATTACATACTACAGCAAACTCTTATTCATTATGTCAATTCTCAATACAAAAATACCAGATTGTGGGATGTTATAACTCAAAGCAAAGAAGCTGTTTCAAAAAAGGCAAGCAGAATAATAAAACTTTGTGGCAAAGAATCTGCAAAGTTCATAAAAAAAATTCCCACACAGGCAACTTATGGAGGTGGTTCAATGCCCGGCACATCCATAGAAAGTATTGGAATAAAAATAAATATTCCTGGATATAATCCAGAAGAGTTATACAATTACTTTATAAGCTGCACTCCGCCAATTATAGGAACAGTAAGAGAAGATAGCTACATTCTTGATCTTTTTGCAATATTTGATAAAGATATAAAAGATATTGCAAATTCTATATCCAATCTTCTAAATAACCAAAACACTACAGAAAATTAAACAGGATTACCAAAATGTATATAGTAGGGACATCTGGGCATATAGACCATGGCAAAACATCTCTAATAAGAGCATTAACAGGTATAGATTGCGATAGATTGCCAGAAGAAAAAGAAAGGGAAATGACCATTGATATAGGCTTTGCGAATATAGAATATCCCAAATTTGGGACAGTAAGCATTATAGACGTGCCAGGCCACGAGAGATTTATCCGTAATATGGTAGCTGGAGCATGGGGGATTGATATTGCACTACTTGTAATTGCACTGGATGATGGGTGGATGCTTCAGACAGAGGATCACTTTCGTGTTCTTCAACTACTTGGAGTTGAAAGAATAATAGTTGTCATAAATAAATGCGATCTCGGCGATGACGAGATGATCGAGATTATAAAAGAAGAAGTTAAGGAAAGGCTCTCCAATACAAATTACTCTGACTCTGATATAATTGCTGTTTCTGCAAAGACAGGATTGGGGATCAAAGAATTAAAGGAACTCATACTTGCAAACCTCCGCAGGCTTTCAAAAACAGTTGATGCAGATAAACCTTATCTTTACATAGACAGAGTCTTTTCGCCAAAGGGGGTAGGAACTGTAATTACAGGAACTTTAAAAAATGGTATTTTTAAAGAAAACGATATAGTAACCATTCTTCCTCTAAGAAGAGAGGTAAAGATAAAAAAAATTGAAAGCCATTACAGAGAATTAACAGAAGGAGTTCCTTCACAGAGAACAGCTCTTAATCTGGCAAATGTGAACTCAGATGAACTAAAAAGAGGAGATATTATTTGTAAATACAACTTCTTTACAGAAACTCACGATATAATTGCATGGTTTAAACCTCTTGATAAAAAGAAAAAAATAAGAAACAACACCTACGTTGAAATTCTCTCAGGAACAAATTCAGCCACAGGGAAAATCATACTGATAGAAGACAGTATCAGCGAGGGATACTCCCCTGTGCGCATTCACTTTGACGAAAAGACCTTTGTTTATCCAGGGCAGCCCTTTGTCCTTACGAATCCTGGAGGATTTCGAATTATAGGCGGAGGGAAGATCATTCTTCCATTTTATGATCCCTCAAGACATAAGCATAAATTAAAAAGCTATATATCCATAATAAAAGATTTCTCTATTGCAGAATTGATTCTCTTTGAATTGGCAACCTCAGGCTACAAAAAAAAGGAGGATATCTTTAAATCACTACCAAACAGCAAGAAATTTCTGGAGAAAACAATCTCTGAGAAATCAGAAACTGGAGATATACTCATAAGAGGAGAATATCTTTTTCACAAAGATTTTTACCAGGAAGCCCTTGAAAAGGTAAACAAAACATTAAAAAGCAAGATAGGTTCAAACCTCAAGGAGATATCTGATTCAGCAGGTTTATCTCATGAGATTACATCAATAATTATAAGCGATATCTCTGCCAGAGAGGTCATTATTGAAAAAGATGGCAGATTATTTGCAGGTGGATTTGTAACAGAAGAATCTCTTCCAGATTCAAAAAAGAAAATTTTGCAAGAGGCTTTCAAATCCGCAGGAGATGGCCTTGAATTAGACAAAATTAAAGATGACTTTCTTAAAAAGGATATAAAGGATCTAATCAAGCTTGGCTTTTTAATAAGCCTTGACGGCAATATCATATACCATAAAGATATCTACAACTCCATGAGGGATAAGATCATAGCTTTATTTGACGCAAAGGATAAAATAACAGTGCCTGAGGCAAAGGATGCGGTAGGGCTTTCAAGAAAATACATACTGCCTCTTTTAAATAGAATTGAAAGCGATGGTCTCATAAAACGACTTGGAGATTTCAGAATAAAGGTATAAACTTATGTTTCTTGGCATAGATGTAGGCAATACGTCAACCATGATCGCCTTATACGAAGATGACTCAGTAGTTCCAATTAATGAGGGGATCTTTAGATACAAAACAGATAAAAGGGGCAGTGATGATATTTTATACCATAGCCTTGCAATGGCTCTAAAAAACTATGCCTCTATGGATGTAATCGAAGCGGAGATAACTGGCATAGCATTTTCAAGCGTGGTGCCAGAGATTAACAAATCATATCACAGGGTATGTAAAAGAATATTCTCAATAGAGCCTCTTGAGATCAGCCATAAGAACAACTTCTCAATAAAACTTCACTATGGGGATCTCTCCAAACTGGGTGTGGATAGAATAGTAAACACAGAGGCAGCCTTCCATGAATATGGAAATGGTTCTATCATAGTGGACATAGGAACAGCAGCTACATTTGATGTTCTGGACTTTGAAGGAAACTTTGTAGGAGGACTCATTGCACCTGGAATAGGAACAACCATAAAAGCCCTTGCAGATGCAGCCTCCAATCTTCCAGAGATAGTATTTGAAAAACCAGAAAAAATGATTGCCACTGATACAGTAAATGCAATAAAGTCAGGCTTCTACTATGGCTGGATTTCAATGATAGAAGGGATATGTGCAAGGATTGAAGAGGAATACAGGGCAAAATTTCGCTTAATTATAACAGGGGGATTTGCCTCTAAGATGAAAGATTCCTTTTCCCGAGATGTAATTGTAGATCCATTGCTTACAATGAAGGGGATAAAATATATTTTTGATAATAACAGAGGCAAATCATGACTGTTCCATATATATTCTTTAAATTTCTTGGAATAAATTCTTTTATAGGAACCTTAAAAGATTCCAATACTAACTTTACCCTTTTTAAAGACGATTTCTCCCCTGTATTTGAAAAATACAGTGAAATCCTGAACAAAGAAGATACCATTGCAACAGGCATATTAAGTAAAGATGATCAGAATTTATTCTTTGCTGAATTGGGGATTAAAATAACAAAAAGCTATACTGCCTATTTTGTATATATATTCGATCATCACCCAACAATAGAGGATATGAATCTCCTTGTGGAAGGTCTGGAGGATCTTGTGAATGAAAACTTAGAAAATATTGACCCTTCAGAGCTTGCAAGAAACATGAACAAAGGTGGCAGTAACTCTATCAATTAAAAAGTTTTAACAGGTCATTGATATAAAAAAGCGCCAGATAATAAAAAAAAGGCACAAAAATAGCAGGAAGAAGATTTGCTACATTGATCTTTTTTATCTCCAGCAGGTTTATTCCTATGGCAAGAATGAGAATGCTTCCCACAAGAGAGGTCTGGCTTATTACATCAGGAGTAAGCCACTGCCTTATGCTCCCAGCAAGAAGAGTTATTGCTCCCTGATACAAAAGTATTGGAATAGCGGCAAAGGCAACACCTATGCCCAAGGTTGATGATATTATAACAGAACTTATTCCATCAAGAATAGATTTTGCATATAATGTTCCCCTCTCACCAGTGAGCCCATCCTCAAGAGAGCCAACTATGGCCATAGCACCTACACAAAAAAGTAAGCTTGCAGTAACAAATCCCTCAGAAAAAGAACTGCCCTCTTTTGCAAATCTGTCCTGAAACCAATTGCCTAAATCATCAAGCCTCTTATCTATTTTTAGAAACTCACCACAGATTGCACCAATTATGAGCGAAAATATCATTATCAATATAAAATCCCTCGAAAGTCTGTTCTCTGTCACCTTATACATACCCTGAAGAGAACCAGATAGACCTATAATAATAACAGAAAGACCCACTGCCTGCATTATTGTCCCCCTGTATCTCTCAGGAATAAAACTCTTCAATAAAGAACCAATCAAGCCTCCAGCAAGGATAGAAACTGCATTTACAATAGTTCCAAGGCCTATCATATCCTCCCCCTAATTTATAGAAAAGAATAATAAAACTTAAACAATCAAGATATGGCCATAAAGTCTAAGGAAATAAAGATGTCAAATGGAATAACAGATTATGTCTCCTATATATTCAAAAATAGTAAAAAAGATAATAAAAAATTTATGAGAAAACAAAGAAGAAATACTACTAAAATTTGAGTTTTCCACAGAATTATCCACATTATCCACAAAATAATTAACAAAGTAAATTAATTTCATAAATTAATTTACCTCCCGAGCGCTTAATCATTTCAAAATTTAATAAAGTCTGATTTTTATATGTGACATAAGCCTTTTAATTCTGATTTTTTCAGACAATTTTTTAAAAAATTAAAAGCACATGTATGCTTTTAAGAATTTTTGCAAAAAATTTGACCACCCTATGACAACATAATACAAAAAAATATTTTTGTTAACCTTATATTTTTTGTGGATAACTTTTAGATAAAATGTTATCAGCAAAATATCTAAAAAAAAAGAATGTAAAAATTTTTATTTTGACTAAAAAATAGCTTAGTTTTTATTATTCATATAGATGAAACTATAAAAGGGGTATCTTTAATGGAAAAAGCTGTTCTTTTTGAAGTGAGAGATGAAATTGCTATTATAACCCTCAACAGACCAGAAAAGCGAAATTCAATAAATAGAGAACTCCTTGCAGGTCTATATGATGCAATAGAAGAAGTATCAAGAAATGAAAATATAAAAGTAGGAATAATAACAGGGAATGGAAAATCCTTTTGTGCAGGTATTGATCTCTCTGTCATTGGGAAGGAGAATCTCTTTGACATAAGAGGAAACGGCATTGACCTCCCAGATATATTTGGCTCCTGTAGAAAACCTCTCATTGGTGCGATCAATGGACATGCCATAACAGGTGGCTTTGAGATTGCCCTTAACTGTGACTTTCTTATAGCTTCAGACAATGCCATGTTTGCAGATACTCATGCAAAAGTGGGAATTCATCCTGGATGGGGAATGACTCAGCTATTGCAGCAGGCTGTTGGCAAAAGAAGAGCCAAACAGATGTCCCTTACATGCCAATTTATAACAGCAGAGGAAGCACTTAAGTTTGGCCTTGTAAATGAGGTTGTCCCACAGGAAAATTTAATGAATCGCACCATTGAGATAGCAAAGCAGATTTGTGAAAACAAATACGACATGGTAATAACAGTGCGAGATCTCATAAACTATAGAGATACAGCCTCCATGGGACAGGCCCTTGCCCACGAGAGAGAGAGATTTAGGCGTTTTGTTAAAAAAAATATGCCTTCGCTAAAAGGGTCAGAGTAAATCTCTTTCTTTATATGTAATAAACGAGAGAATATTTGAATTGTAATTATCAAAAAAATTGCTTTTTACCTGTGCAACTCTCTCTATTGTAAATAAAAAATTATCTCCTAAGCTTTCAAGCAAGCCTGTTAGTCTGTCAAAGAGATTCCTTGGAAGATAGTCTAAAAATTTCGCTGCCTTTAAAACTATATCCTCATTCTTAAAAATCTTCTTTAAAAGAGACTCATCAAGCCGTAAAAAAATATTGCACATTGATATATTAATTTCATTTAGCCAGGAATTTTCAAAATTAAGGGAAGAGACTCTCTCTGCAAGGCCAAGAATCCACATAATATCTTCTTCTTTTTTATATAAGGCTGCCTGTTTTTCAACATGCAAAACTACAAAGGTAGCATCCTCCTTTTGAGAGGGAAGTCTATTTGAAGAGAGAAATACTGTGTCAAATCTCTCTGCATATTTAACCAGCTGTGGAGAATCCAAGCCTGAGGATGAATATTTTAAGGTCTTCCAGTTAAGGCCTCTATCCTGGCAATATTTTAATCCAAGCAAGGAAGCTGCTTTCAAAAAAGGTGATTTTGTATTCAGAAATATATTATAAAAATAATCCATATGGACAAAATCTGTGAAATAGAGCAAGGTCTTGATTATATTCTTTTCCAGATTTATCCATTCCTCTTGCTCAGATATGAGGAGTTGAACGAACTCAGACAGGTCAAGATTTTTTATAATTACTGTATCTTCATAGCGCAGGGGTCTGTTTTTAAGATTCTTTTTATACCTCTCTGGCCAGACAAGGGCCTCAAGTATAATGGATAGCCTTATATATATATCTTCTATTATATAATCCCTGATGTTGCTCTTTTCTTCTCTATCGTTAGAAAGCTCAAATACAATCTGGTCAAGCAATTCAAAGAGGTTTATGTATATCTCATCTTTTAGACAAAAACTACCTGGGGTAATATAATCGCCAAAGGTATCTATAGATAAGTCCGATATTTTTTTCAAGGCCTCATAATGGCAATCAGAGGTGTTTATTATATTATAAAAATTCTCTACTAAGGAATCTATATCGCCAGGGGTTTTAATTTTCATCTATTAAATAAACCTGAAAGCCTATTTTGATAAAAGCCTCAAGGCTTTAATATGAAAATTTTTTATTTACATAAAAAAATGTCTATTACTTTTCAGTAATAATTTTTAAAAAAGCTTTTTAAAATTTTATGCCCCAAAAACCTAATCTTTGGGGCATAAAGCATTTCTTCCATGAAAAATTTCAAGAATAGATAGTATCAAAAAATATTATTAATCATCTTTTTTTCTTTTATAGAAATAAACCTTCATTCCTCCTTGCAAATCATTAATTGAGCCATGTATAACCTTACATTTTGCAATTGTCATCATTGGAAAGTGTGCCTGCAAAATAACAATCTTTTCACCATTGAAAGCGCATAACTTATCAAATATTTTGACCTTATCTGCAATTTTTCCAGAAACTATAACCTCATTGCCACCGATAGAGCTTATTGTCCCAACAAAATCCCCTGCCTTTTCATAATTTGTAATCTTATCTGATGCCTTAAGGGGATTTTTAATGAGACCCCATTTGCCACCATCTACTCCCATTTCTGCCTCTGGAAACCATCGACCTCCTTCATTAACTCTTGCTACTGACGCTTCAAAAGGCAGGACTCCACTGAAATGAGGTTTAATGACAAATTTTCCCTCTGTATCTATAAAGCCACACTTACCATCTTTTTCAATTGCAGCAAGCCCCTCGCTAAAATCAGAAACTCTGTTAAATCGAATTTCTATAACTACTTTACCTTCTTTATTTACAAAGCCATATTTGCCATCTTTTTTAACTACAGCCAATCCCTCAGTGAAATTACTTATATAATCAAATTGAGGTTTAATAACCATTCTACCTTCCCTGTCTATCAAGCCCCAGTTATTTCCTACATTAAATTTAGCAAAACCTCCCTCAAAAGCATATACTTCATCAAATTGAGGTTCTATGACTATTTTGCCCTCTTTGTTTATAAAGCCCCATTTGTCATCTTTTTTAACTGCAGCAAGCCCCTCGCTAAAAGACCATAGATCATCAAATTGTGGTTTGGTTATAAATTTACCCTCTTTATTTATATAACACCACTTGCCCTCTTTCTTAGCCTTAGCCAGCCCTTCATCAAATCCCCATGCCTCTTCAAATTGAGGTTCTATAACCATTTTCCCCTCTTTGTTTATAAAGCCCCATTTACCATCTTTTTCAACTACAGCCAGACCTTCACTAAAACCATTTGCATTATTAAATTCTGGCTTTATTACAACTTTGCCCTCTGTATTTATATAACCATATTTATATCCTATCTCAAAAACAGCCATACCTTCCTTAAAGTCATCTAAGAAATTGAACTGCGGCTCAATGATAAATTTTCCTTCTTTATTTATAAGTCCTCTCAAGTAGCCCTTCTGGACAACTGCTATAGCATTTTCAAAAAAACTCGCATCATCAAACTGAGGCTCTATGACCTGGCCTTCTTTGCTTACAAAACCATATTTCTTGTTTAAGTACACCTTTGCCATACCATCGCTAAAACCCCATACAAGGTTAAATTGCGGCTTTATTATAAATCTTCCAGTTCTATCTATAAAACCCCACTTGCCATCTTTTTTAACTGCAGCAAAACCATCTTTAAAAGCAGTAACTTCATCAAAAACTGGATTAACTACAATTTTACCCTCTGTATTTATGTAGCCCCACTTAGAGCCCTGTTTGACAGCAGCAAAACCATTGCTAAAATCATCTATATAATCAAATTGTGGTTTAACTAACCATTGAATGCTGCTTTGAGCCTTAACCCCTTGTGAAAAAAGAATTGCTATTGCCATGACAATAAAAAGGAAAAGTGATTTAAAAATAGTTTTCCTCATAATTACCTCCTTTGACAATATTATAAAAACAAATTTCTAAAAATGTTAATTTCTTTGTTGATTTTTACAGCTTCAATTAATCAGGTATTTCAAGCAAAAGGCAATTTAATTCACTACTTCTGGTCGCTCTTTTCTGTTTGTCCTGCTCCAGATTTTTCCTCTCATTCAATTAAGCCTGAGCTTGCCATGGAAAACACCAGAAGGTTTACATAAGCAATACATGTATAATAGCTCTTGTTACTATATTCATCAACAAATTTTTCAATGGCTAATTCATCCCCATTAACTGCTATGGGAACTGTTCAAAAAATTCTTAAAATTGATTGAAAAAACGCTGGAATAATGGAAAACTTAATTGTTAATATATTGCAGCATAGCTTCGCCAGCGAGTTACTTGAAAGTAAAGCAGAGTTACAATTTAAAAACTGCGCACAACAGAGCTTATGTGCTTTACTCCCTGGCAGTCCTTTGGGCTAGGCCAAATCGCGTGGAAAGGCTGCAGCGATTTGGCATAAGCAAAAGGGTTATGCTATGTTTTAAAAAAACCTTCAATAAAAAGTAAACTTCCATAAAAATGCAAAGACAACAAGCCAGAAGAGAACCTTCCCCATCTTTGGACTTTTGCTTTTAATTTTATTCCATATAAAAGCAACTACAAACATCGAAAAAATAAGCAAAAGAGAAGAGCCAATAGCCTGAACAAAAGTGAGTCTAAGGCCATAAATATTCTCCAGAGATCTCCCGGACCATAAATGCCTGTAAATTATCTGAAGATGAAGCCAATAAACAAGAAGGGATTCTCTGCCAATGGCAAGAAACCATGAATCACTGCTATTTTTATTTTTTTGATAAACCCACAACAGGCTTACAAGAAAAATAACAATGGCTAAACGCTCTGCAAAGAAAAGAGGACTTGGTTTTATGTTATACCATGGCATAAAGCAGAGATAAGAAACTATTGCAAAGAGTATTAAAGCTAAAACTAAAGATATAGAGCCTATTTTCTTCATAAAAACTTCAATGGAAGAATCCCTCTCTGCAGCAAGAACAAACATGGCAAAAGAGGCACCTCCAAACAAAAAAGCACTCCATGGGAATAATGGAAAAAATGAGCCGTGGAGATCATTAAAATAGCAGGCAATGGGCAGAGGTAAGAACTCTGCAAAATCATATTTCCATACAACAGGAGACAGTGATGCAACTAAAATCGTCATAGCAGACACTGCTATATGAAAAGCTCTGTTGTCTTTAAGAACTATTCTAAAAAATAATAAAATGAGCAACCCTGCAGCAGTACATTGCAAAACATCAACATTGTAAAAATGCTTCATTTCCTCCGGGCTTGCATACTTTATAATATTGCCAAAAGAATAATAAGGAACATGAATGAGATAGCCTACAATAAAAATTAAAAAGATTCTCCTTAACCTCTTGCGGAAAATATCTCCAAAACCCCTGAGTTCTTCTCCCTTTCCATGAACAGAAACAACAAAGGCAAATCCAGAAATAAAGATGAATGAAGGAGCCACAAGACCATTTATAAAATTAAGAGCCGGAAACCATAGAGTCTCTCTTAAAATAGGCAGCATAAAGGCATTGACCACATGAACCTCAATCATTATAGTCATTGCCCATGAGCGCAATAAATCTATATATAAATATCTACTTTTTGCCATAAATATGCCCGACCATATATTTTTAAAATAAGTCTAACTAAGACATCTCTGTTTTTTTGGCTACAAAAATACAAAATTTTCTTAAATTTAGACAATTATTCCTTGAAAATTTTTAAGAGTAAATCATAAATACTTTTTTAGTAATAGAAAATGCACTATTATCAGCGACTCTTTAGGTGGAGAGATATAATTTTTTTACACTAAAACATACGGCGAGGAATTAACATTAATATTTTTTTTAGAAAATTTTGTAACTTTTTTATTGTATTTCTTGATTTTTATAAAGCCTTTTACATTAGTGTTTTAATACTATGCAAAGTAGCTCTTTACATAAATATGGAACTACTATATTTAAAACTTTGTTTATCTTTCGAGGAATGATGCAACTATGGAAACTGCCATAATAGTGTTTTACATGATAATTCTCTTTTTACTTTCAATTTATGGAGCTAACAGATATTATACAATATATCTCTTCAAAAAGCACAGACACGATAAAATATTGCCTCTTTGTGAATTTAACACCTTACCAAAGGTTGCTATTCAATTGCCAATCTTCAATGAAAAATACGTAGTTGAAAGGCTTATCGATTATGTAACAAAAATAAGGTATCCAAAGGAACTTATGGAGATCCAGGTTCTTGATGATTCCACAGATGATACATGTGAAATAGCAAAAAGAAAATGCCAAGAAAAACAGGCAGATGGTTTCAACATCCATTACATTCACAGGACTGATAGAAGTGGATTCAAGGCTGGAGCTCTTGAAAATGGACTAAATCTCACTGATGCTGAGTTTATTGCTGTCTTTGATGCTGATTTTCTGCCTCCAGAGGATTTTCTTGAAAGGACAATTCATTACTTTACAGATGACAATATAGGGATGATACAGGCAAGATGGGATCATGTAAACCGCAGATATTCTTTACTTACAGAATGCCAGAGCATACTCCTTGATGGTCACTTTATGATTGAACATACTGCACGTAACAGATCTGGAAGATTTTTTAACTTTAATGGAACTGCAGGTATATGGAGAAGAAAAACCATTGTAGATGCAGGTGGATGGCAGCACGACACTTTAACTGAAGATCTTGACCTCAGTTACAGAGCGCAGCTTAAGGGCTGGCAATTCATATATCTCCCAGATCTAACTGTCCCTGCAGAACTCCCCATTGAAATGACTGCATTTAAATCTCAACAATTCCGATGGGCAAAGGGATCAATTCAAACATTCCTTAAACTCAAGGGAGTTATTCTAAAAGCAAATATTCCTTTTAAGGTTAAGCTTGAGGCCTTTTTCCATATTGGTGCAAACTTTGCCTATGCACTTATGACATTGCTCACTGTATTTATGCCAGTAGTGCTTGCCATAAGATACTATGGTGGATACAAAAAGCTTTTTATACTTGATTTGCCAATCTTTATATGCGCAACTCTCTCTGTTTTTCTCTTTTACTTTTATACAGAATATGTTGTTATCAAAGAGACTATTAGCGTGAGAAATCGTTCCACAGCAAAACCATTGATATACCTGCCTTTTGTTGTTGCCATTGGCATAGGGCTTTGCATAAACAATACAAAAGCTGTCATTGAGGCTATCATTAAAAAACAAACTCCCTTTAACAGAACACCTAAATACAACGTCTCTGATGATGAGGAAATAAATATTTCTACAAGAGTGAAAAAACTCTTTGGGAATGTTTATAGAAGCAAAAAATTAGATCTTGTGACAGTAATTGAGCTCATACTTGCCATATATATGACCTACGCCGTTTATTTTACTTATAAAAATGACCTCTATTTTTCACTACCACTTGTAGCGCTTTTCCAGATTGGATTTATGTACACATCTGTGCTTAGCATAATTCAAATGCCTATTTCTGTTTTTATAAAGAAACGATAAAAGAAGTTATTAAAAATCAAATTGTAAATATCTTGATCTTGCCATCAAAAGTGGCAAGATCCTTTGATTACACAAAGACAGAATTTATGCTGTCAGACTTGCAAAGAGCATCATCAAATGAAATAAAGCCCCAGTCACGACAAAGATATGAAAAATCTCATGGAAGCCAAAATAATCAGGCAAAGGATCTGGCTTTTTTATTGCATATATAACAGCACCCACTGTATAGAAAATCCCTCCCCAGAGAAGAAACATAAAAACACCATGTGGCATGGCATTTATAATTGACCTAAAGGGAATAACAACCATCCATCCCATCAAAAGATAGATTGATGTCCCTATAACCCTTGGTGCATTAACAAAAAATATTTTGAAGATAATTCCCAGCAATACCAGAGTCCACTGTGCAATGAGAATACCCCATTTCATTGCACCATCAAGGTAGAGATAGCACATTGGAGTATAAGTCCCTGCTATAAGAAAAAATATTGCCGAGTGATCTAACTTCCTCCATATACTTGTATCGTTTTCTGGACTCTTGCGAGCGTGATATAAAAAGCTTGCTGTAAAAAGTAATATAGCTGAGATCCCATATATGGCAGAGACAAGCTGCAATTTAAAATTTCCCTTAGCAAGATAAAGAAGAACTGCTGTCCCAATGGCCATAATAGGTATTGCTGCCCCATGGGAATAGGCAGAAAACTTTTCATTTTGTGGTATGTTCATAAAACACCCTTTCCTTGTGAATTTATTTATTATAAAAACAACCTGGATGGCTTTTTAGTTGCATTTTTTTGCACCTCTTTTAATTAAATTGTTGTTTAATAAATTATATCTGCTCTAAGTAAGTTTAATTTTTTGAGGTGATAAAGAGGCTTTTATGAATTCAACTGCTGCTCAAATTATTGTAAGTATTATCCCCATTGTTGGAATTGTAATGGGTAGTCTTATTATATTCTTCTATTTATTATGGAATTATAAGCTCAAAGTTGAAATGATAAAGAAAGGGATCTACAACAAAACAAATTTTGATATTGATACTTTTTCTCTCCTTTCTGGATTACTAATATTTTTTGTTGGATTGATGCTTGTATTATTTTTTCTGATAAAAGATGGTTTTAGCTATGGCGTTCTCAGTGGACTCATACCCTCTGCTGTGGGCTTAAGCCTTCTTTTATTCTTTATAATACGGCATAAAACAAAGAAATCATGAAAATTAAAAATCTGACTGATGAACAGATTATTAAAAGGGTGCAAAAAGGAAAAACTGAAGATTTTGGCGAAATAGTAAAAAGATACAGCAACAAAGTCTTTAGTATTGGCATGAGATTTTTTTATAACACAGATGACTCTGCTGATTTTTCGCAGGAGGTATTCTTCAAGGCCTTTAGCAATATAAATAGCTACAGGGAAATTGCACCCTTTAGATTCTGGCTTGTCAAACTGGCCTACAACCTTGCTCTCAATATAAAAAAGAGCAAAAAAGAGGAATTTTCATCAATTGAAGAAAAGGATTTTTTGGATAGAAATCTCTCTCCCCATGAATCCCACATAGCAAATGAGTTGAGAGAGACTCTTCTTGAGGAAATAAATAAACTGCCAGAGAGATACAAAGTTTCCCTTGATATGTATTTTTTCTGGGGCCTTAAATACTCTGAGATAAGTGAAATAACAGGTTTGCCAGTCAATACCATTAAATCAGATGTTTTTAGAGCCAAGAATATTTTACGAAGCAGACTTAAAAATACTCTGTCGGAGGAATGTTATGAATTGTGAAAAAATAATGTCCAAGTTGCTTGAGATAGATGATTACTCCCATATCCCCTTAAAAATAAAACTGCATCTTCTCCTGTGTCCAAAATGCAGAAGAGAAAGTGCAATATTACTCCACAGCCTTAATTCAATGAAAGCTGATGCACCTTATTGTGCTCCTTCGTGGATTGAAAAATCTATAATAGCAAAAATAGAGGAACAGAATGCCTCAGGATACAGCAACATCTCCCCTTTCAAATGGATTGCCTCCTCAAGCATCATCTTTGCAAGCATAATACTTGTAAACTATAGCAATACCTTTATTGACATAAACAAAGAATTTGGTAAGTCCTTCTCTATTCCTATGGCAATAGTTATGGGATCTGCAATTACATCCTATCTTGCAATTCTTGTGGGATGCAATTATGAAGCTATGATAAAAGCTATAAATAAATATCGCCATATAATATTAAAATAAAACATGGAAAGGCAAAACTATGACCTAACTAAGTGGCTGCCCACCTCTGTAAAAGAAGCAAAAATTAAAGGATGGGATGACCTTGATGTAATTCTATTCAGTGGCGATGCCTATGTTGATCATCCATCTTTTGGCAGTGCCCTTATTGGCAGACTCCTTGAAAGCCATGGATTAAAAGTTGCTATAGTTCCTCAACCTAACTGGCGAGATGACCTGCGGGATTTTAAAAAATTCGGCAAGCCTTCACTTTTCTTTGCAGTGACCTCAGGCTGCATGGATTCAATGGTAAATCATTATACTGCAGCAAAAAGGCTTCGCTCTGACGATGCTTATTCCCCAGATGGTCAAAGTGGAAAAAGACCAGATTATGCAGTAACTGTTTACTCCTCCATATTGAAAAAACTCTTTCCAGATACACCTGTTATAATAGGAGGGATTGAGGCCTCTTTGCGAAGATTAACTCACTATGATTACTGGAGCGACTCTCTAAAACCATCAATTCTTATTGAAAGCGGAGCGGATCTCCTTATATATGGAATGGGTGAAAAGCCACTCTCTGAGATTGTTACCCTCTTGAAAAAAGGTGTTCCCTTTCAATCACTCAAAACAACTGAGCAGTGCTCTTATTTAATTGATGATCTCTCTCAGCTGAAAAAAAGAAAAAACTGGGAAGATATATTCCTCTATTCCCATGAGGAGTGCCTTAAGGATAAAAATCTCTTTGCCAAAAATTTTCTTATTCTGGAAGAGTCTCTTTCCTGCGGAAAAAACATAAGGCTAATTCAACAACACAAAGAAACTTATGTTGTAATAAATCCCATGTTTACACAAACGTCAACAAAAGATATAGACTCTGCATTTGATCTCCCTTTCACAAGGCTTCCACACCCACGTTATAAAGGAAAGAGAATACCTGCATACGAGATGATACGTCACTCTGTTACATCTCACAGGGGTTGTTTTGGAGGATGTAGTTTCTGCGCAATAACCGCTCATCAAGGGAAAAATGTAATAAGCAGAAGCCCTAACTCCATAGTAAAAGAAGTCAAAAGGATTACAGAGATGGAGGATTTCAGTGGATATATATCTGATATCGGCGGTCCTTCTGCAAATATGTATATGATGGGGGGTATAGAAAAAGATATCTGCAAAAAATGCAAAAGACCCTCATGCCTATTCCCTTCTATTTGCAACAATCTTAACTTTGATCATCAGCCACTTATTGATCTTTACAATCACTGTTCTAAGATAAATGGCGTAAAAAAAATATTCATCTCCAGCGGTATAAGATATGATATGCTTCTGTGTGATGACAAGGAAAAAAGAAAAAAATTCCACTGTGATGAATATACAGAAAAGTTAATAACAGAGCATGTTTCTGGCAGACTAAAAGTTGCACCAGAGCATACCTCTCAGAAAGTTCTAAATATTATGAGAAAACCATCTTACTCTCTTTTTGTAAAATTCAAAAAAATATTTAACAGGATTTCTGCCGACAGAGGGCTACGCCAGCAGATTATTCCATACTTCATATCATCTCATCCTGGATCAGAAATTGAGGATATGATTGACCTTGCAATTAAAACATCTCAAGATAACCTTATACTTGAACAGGTGCAGGATTTTACTCCTACTCCAATGACTCTATCTTCCGTGATTTACTATACTGGGTTTTCGCCTTATAGTGAAGAAAGAATATACTGTGCAAGATCTAAATCAGAGAGAGAAGAACAAAAAGTTTTTCTATTCTGGTATAAAGATGAAAACCGCCAGAGGATCTATCAGATATTAAAAAACAAAAATAAAACAGAACTGCTAAAAAAGCTCTATCCTGGAAAAATCTCCAAACCACAAAAATAGCACCACTTCCCAAAATTTTTTGCTTGCTGCTGGATTTTCTTTAAAAGATAATAATAAAACATCACCAAAATCTAATTTGTTAAAATTAAAATTAGCCTCCATGAGCTTAAGAAAAAAGCTCAAATCTTTATACTCTGTAATTACAGGAATATCAAGTATAAAGTCAAACTCCGATAAATTAATGGAGGAACTCTTACCACTTCTAAAAGTTTTTATCCCTTTAAAAACATCATTGCCTTTCCCTGCAACTATATGAAAGCTTTCTTTATTTTTATGTCTAAAAAGCAAAATGAAGATTCCGCTCCTTCCAACCTCTGGCAAAAAAACCGGAACATCTGTAACAGTATCAATATCAAGGGTATTTGAATAGCTCACCCTGAGAGCCTTTATGGTTATCTCATTTTTATAATGTAGAAGTGTTTTGTAAAAATTGTAATCCCTGTGGTAATTGGGAATAAAAATCTTTGCACTATCACTTAAGATAAAAAATACCAGAGTTCCTTTACTGCTCTTTGCAAGAGCAGCCACATGTTCTGCTGCTCGTAAACTTACTGCATCAGGGAAAGAGGCTACTCCATCATAAAAAAGTGTGCAGGACTTCACTTCGACAAAATGTTCTCCTTGATTGTCTTTAATCAAAAAGTCAAATCTATGATTCTCGTAGGTCACTTCTCTTTTGGCAGAGTAAATATTTTCAAAATATGGGACTTTTTCTGAAATGATGAGATCATGAAAAAGCCTGTTACTATAGGTTGAGTCTATCATAACAGGAAATTCATCTTTGATTATGTAGAGAATTTTATATCTGAAACGACTATTATTTAGACTTGAAAGCAAAACCTCTGCTCCTGGCAAAGCAAGCTCAGAGAGTCTTCCTGTATTTGGCACATAGACCTCCTCAACCCTGCCAGAGATCTTCACCTTTGCCACAAAACGATTTATGCGATTTAAAAAAATACCATGAGAAAAAAAGGGATTATAATATTCCAAGATTTAACTCTTCTTAATAAAAATGCCCCGCAGTAGCGAGGCATTTATTATTTCATTATAAAAATTACTTATCGTTAAAAACACCTTTGCGCTTTTCTATAAAGGCCTTCACAGCCTCTTCTTTATCCTCTGTTCCAAAGCAGTAAATTGATTGAGCCTGTTCAAACATAAGAGCAGCATAGGTATTGCCCTCTGCAGCAACATTGACTCCCCATTTTCCAAAACGGACTCCTGAAGGTGGTAATCCTGCAATTCTCTTAGCAAGCCTTGTAGCCTGACCCTGCAATTCCTCAGGTTTGACTAAATATTCCACAAGACCTATTCTATATGCCTCTGCAGCATCAACCTCTTCACAGCATAAAATAAGCTTTTTAGCCTGCCCAATACCTACAAGCTTAGTGAGCCTTGTTGTTCCTGTTTGATCTGCAGTAAGACCAAATCTAACCTCTGGAAGAGCAAGACGTGCTCCCTCTGCAGCGATTCTAATATCACAGCTTAAAGCAAGCTCAAGACCTGCTCCATAGCAAATTCCGTTTATTGCACAAATAACAGGGAAGGGAAACTCCTGAAATCTGCTAAAAGTCCTCTGTAAAAAGTTAAGATTATCCTTAACAAATCTTGTATCCACGGTCTGAAGAAAAGAAAGCTCAACACCTGCGGAAAAATGAGGGGCTGAGGACTGCAACACAGCTGCTCTGATTTGATTGTCCTTTGACAATTCCTCCTGAACATCTGCCAGGGTTAAAACAACGTCTTTATTTACAAGGTTAAGGCCACTTGGATCATTAAGAGTAATATATGCTATATTACCTTCTTTTGTAAGCTGAACACGTTCACTCATAAATATACCTCTTTTGATTAAAATATCAGAAATGCCCCTGTAAATATTTTTATATTTATGACAAGTTTACACAGTGCGAAATTTTATTCAAGGAATAAATTTGATTCCCACTTAACAAAATCTTGATTTTATCGTTGATTTCTTTTTTTCTGAGAAAAAAGCTTTTGCCAATAGCTTATTTCATCTTCAGTGATTTTTGGATTTACTTTTATTTGCTCCTCAAGCATTTTTTCTTCCTGTAGCCTCTGCTGCTCAAAGGCATGATTAACAATCTCGGCAAACCTTTCACTGGTAATACTCTTTGCTCCAAACCTTTTTATAAAGGCAATTATATCCTTATCTGAAGATACAACTGTTACCATCTTTGGGTTTTGATCCTTTTTTACGAATTGCTTTATTATATAATCTGCAGAATAATCAAGTGAGTAATAAACATCTATCGAGCCAAAGCTCTCACTTCTAATTTCTCTTGAGGGCTCCTTTTTCCCATCAAATACAACTGTTATGTTCCCCTTTTTGATCCGTTGATATGATCTCAGTATATTGAGTAATCCAGATCTTGCCTCATCCAGCTTATCAATATACATGAATGACTCAAGCTCCGGAAATTTATAGATAAGGTTAAAGCCATCAATAAGAAGAGACATTAGCAATCACAAACCTTTTACAAAATCTTCAATTCTCTCCATTGCTGTCTTTATATTCTCCATTGAAGTTGCAAAGGAACACCTTATGTGATTTTTCCCTGACTCTCCAAAGGCTGTTCCAGGAACTACTGCAACTTTATATTTCTCCAGTAACTTTAGAGCAAAATCCCTTGAAGAAAGACCCGTTGGAGAAACATCAGGAAAAGCATAAAAAGCACCCTCTGGATATAGACATGGAAGCCCTATGTCATTAAATGATTTTGCTATAAAATTTCTTCTCCTTGTATATTCATTGACCATTCTCTCTACATCAGGAGCTCCATTTTGCAATGCCTCTATTGCAGCATACTGAGATATTGAAGGAGCACAAAGTCCTGTATATTGATGAATCTTAAGCATTATATCAAGAATATATTTTGGAGCAGCAGCAAAACCCAATCTCCATCCTGTCATAGCATGGGACTTAGAGAATCCATTGAGCACTATGGTTCTCTCCTTCATGCCTTCCACAGCAGCTATAGAAAAATGGGACTTCCCATAAGAAATGGCTGAATATATCTCATCAGATATTACTATAATATTATGCTTAATGGCAATATCAGCTATCTCCCTCAGCAATTCCTCAGGAAAGGTGAGCCCTGTAGGATTAGATGGATAATTAAGCAACACTGCCTTTGTCTTTGGAGTAATAGCTTTTTTTAATCTATCAGGGTCAACCTTAAAGCCCTCTTTAAAAAAAGTAGGAATTACAACTGGCACACCATGGACCATTTCTATGTTGGCCTGATAAGAGACATAACAGGGCTCAATTACAATGACCTCATCACCTGGATCAACTATACTTCTCAATGCAAGATCAAGGGCCTGACTTACCCCCATTGTAACTATGATCTCTGAGTCAGGGCTATAGCTAATACGATATCTATCAACAAGATATTCAGAAATCAATCGAAGAAGCTCTGGCACCCCTCTATTGGGAGTATAATGAGTAAAGCCATCTTTAATTGAATTGATCCCTGTGTCAGAAATTCGCCATGGGGTATCAAAATCTGGCTCCCCTACACCTAAGGAGACGCAATCTTTCATGTTATAGACTATATCAAAAAATTCCCTTATTCCAGAAGGCTTAATGCTTAAGCCAGTTTTTGATACGAGAGTTGATGGATCGCTATTTTTTACTGTAGTCTTCAATATATTTCTCCGTTAAAAAATTTTTTTAAGACCACTCTTTGATCTTCTAAAACAAAGCCTCTTTTATTAAAAAATTTAATTAAATCACCATACCTTGTGTGAATATCAATAAAAAAATTTCCATCTCCAAAATTTTTTACATTTTTCTCCAATGCCCCAAAAAGTTCTGAAGCAATACCTAATCCTCTGTATTTAGGTAAAACATATAAACTTTTAATATGGATATCACAATCCAATCTAAGAGCAATGATAAAACCAAGCAGCCTTTTCTTTCTGTGAGCAACAAAAGATATTACATCAGATGCAAAAATCTCCGCCAGATCTCTGGCTAAATCTCTGCTGCCAGAATTTTCCTGCTTCAAAATATCGTAAATCTGAATTAAAAAATTCTCATCGCAGGTTGATATTTCCACTCCTTTAAGATTTATCATAGAGAAACAAGCCTTGAAAAATTCTCTGCAACTTTATCTTCAAGGGAACGCAAAGGAATCTTTCTCATATCAGCAGCAAATTTATAAGTATAAGATATATACTCTGGCAAATTGGGTTTTCCACGTAAAGGCACTGGAGTTAAAAAAGGTGCATCTGTTTCAAAAAAAATCCTGTCGAGAGGAACATAAGCCAATGCATCATGTAGCTCCACTGCCTTTTTATATGTAAGATTCCCTGCAAAGGATATATAAAATCCAAGGTCCAAAAATTTTTTTGCCCAGGATGAGTCTCCAGGGAAACAGTGCATCACCCCCTTCGAAATAGACTTCCTTTTTATAATCTCATATCCCTCATCAAGGGCATCGCGTAAATGGACAATAAGAGGCAGATCGTATTTTAAGGCCAGATCTATTTGATACTCAAAGGAACTCCTCTGCATATCTTCACTCTGCCTCATTCTATAAAAATCAAGACCACACTCACCAATACCAAAGATCAAATTTCTATGAGAAGATGAAGCATCCTCCTCAACAATAGATGAAAGTTTTTTTAAAGCAACCTCATCAGCCTTTGAAGAGGGATGAATCCCCAGCGTATAAAAAACACCCCTGTCTTTATACTTAAGAGCAAACTCCCTTGACCATAGGAGATTTGACTCATCAATGGCTATCTGCACTATATATTCAATCTGATTCTGTGAAAATGAATTTATCAGAGAATCCTCTGTTGCTACCTTATCCTCAATCATCAAATCAAAATGCGTGTGTGAATCAATAAGCATAAACTTCTCCCTTGTTTAAATTAAACTATGAGCTGAAAAAACACAGCCATAATCCCTAAGAATAATTTTCAGTACAAAGTCTATTGTCTGAACAAAATATTGATAATATGCCTAAAAACTCAAATATTATTTCAAAATTTAAATTGCAAGGTGACAAATTTTACAAAGCAAAAGCGAATTGACACAAAATCAAAGATTAACATGATGTTACTAAAAGTGAGTCACAATGAAAGTAGTTCTTGTTCATCCACCAATAGAAGATTTCTATATAACAAACATCAGAAGACAGCCTCTTGGTCTTTTATATATTGCATCTGCCCTTAAAGAGAAAGGTCATGAGGTAATGCTATTAAACTGCCACCTGGCAAAGAAAAAGGAAATGCCTATACCTGATGAATTTGATTATTTGAAAAAATTCATGTTGCAAAGTGATCCTTATTTAAAATTTCCTTTTAAGTCATACTCTCACTGGGGATTAAGCTGGGAAGAAATATCCCTTAGGATAAAAAACATAGAGGCAGATCTATGGTTTATATCCTCTCTCTTTACAACATATTATGAAGAAGTGGACAGAATTATTGAACTAATAAAAAAGCATCACAAAAATTCAATAATAGCAGTTGGTGGCAATCATGCTACTTTACATGCTCAATATTATCTAAACGCTCAACGTGTTGACTTTATCATCAGAGGTGAGGGTGAAATATCATCTATTGAGCTTTTAGAAAAAATCCAAAAAGGAGGAACCTTAGATGATATTCCTGGTGTGATATATACAAAGAATCCTCAAAATATTAACTCTCTGTCGCAAAGTCCTGACATAAATCAAATTGCCTATCCTGCAAGAGAGTTGCTTGCTCCAAGGGATTTTATAGCATATAAGAAAAAATTAATCTCTCTGATAACATCCCGTGGGTGTCCTAACAGATGCAACTTCTGCACAGGTAAAATAATCTGGGGAAATAAATATCGAACAACCAATATAGATTATGCCATGAAAGAAATAGATCAATGCCTTAAATATTACAAAGCAGATATAATCAATTTTGAAGATGATAATCTCTTTGCAAATCAAGAAAGAGCTAAATCTCTTTTAAATGAAATTATCAAGCTTAAAAAAACTATTCAAAAAAATTTTGAGCTTACAGCCATGAATGGAATTTCCATTGAAAATATAAATGAAGAGATATTACCTCTTATGCAAGAAGCTGGATTTAAGGAATTGAATATATCACTGGTTACAAAATCCAGCTCAATACAATCAGAAAATAACAGACCCTTTGATTCACAAAAATTCAAAAATATAGCCTCAGCAGCTCAAAATCTTGGTTTTAATGTGAGAGGCTATTTTATAATGGGATTGCCAGAACAAACAAAGGAAGAGATTCGTGAAACAATTGACTTTTTGAAATCCTTAAAAATTTCTTTTTTCCCATCTGTTTATTATAACGTCTTTTCTCCTGAATCACAATGGAAAGTTCAGAGATCATCTGCCTTTTATAATGAGGGGAAAGATTTCACGAGGGAGGATCTCATAAAATTCTTTAATATCTGCTATAAAAATAAAAATGAGTAATAAAACTTTTATTTATGATATAGTTGAAAAATTTTATATAACCTTTAAATTATTACTTGAGGAAAATCTTTTGCCATAAAATAATATCTCCAGCAAAGGATACCTTAATTCATAAAAATTTCTGTAGGACAAAGATGAACCATTCTAAAAAAGCAACCTCAAGACTAAAAAGAAAGCTTACCCTATACTTTCTTTTAATCTCAATTGTATCCATATCAGTAAGTGCGGAGATTATATTTGAGTTTAGCTCTGGCAGGCTAAGAGACGAGATTAAAAAGAACTTTATTGCTCATATAGACTCAACTCTTCCCAGAGATACAAAATCAAGAATCAATGAAAGGGAATTGATAGGCTCAATAGAAAAGCCAATTTATGACTTAAGAAACAGAATGATATTACTACTCCTTGTTGTTTTTGGAAGCATAATAGGAGCCTTTCTAATGTTTACCAAGGATATAGTTGCTCCTATGGATGGCATTGTGGAAGCGACCAAAAAGATTGCAGATGGCGACCTCACAGTCACTGTTCCTATAATGACAAATGATGAAATTGGTCAGATTGCAAAACTCATAAACACAATGAATGTAAATCTTCAGGATCTTATTATGCAAATAAGGCAGGAGATATCTCGGCATAGACATAAAATAGAAGAAGCCTCCCAAAAAATCTCTCTTATAGCAGGAGACAAGGCTGAAGAGGTTCTTGAAACAAAAAAGATGAGGCTTTCTGATTTTAAAAATATTATCAATCTCTCTGATGATCTTATAAAAGAAATGGACAATATGCTTATGGACCTTTCCGCACTTGAAACCTTTGTAAGAATGTATAAAACCTATTCAATAAACACCGGTATTGAACAAAAAGAAATTGACGATGCTCTGGAGCAATATCAAGATATAGCTCTATACAAGGAAGGTGAATAATGACTTTTGAATACTGGTATATGTTTCCTGTTGCTATTGTTGTTGCAATTTTAGCAAATTCATCTGGTTTTTCTGGTGGAGTTTTGTTCCAACCAATATACAATCTCTTACTTAATATACCAATCCAAAATGCAGTCGCCACAGGTATAGCAACTGAAACTGTAGGGATGACAAGCGGTGCTTTAAGATACATTTACTATAAAATGGTGGATCTTCCAATAGGTTTCACAATGGTTATGTTAACAATACCAGGTGTTGTTCTCGGCAATCATGCCTTAATTGTAATAAATGGAGATTTATTAAAACTCATACTGGGCTTTATTATATTATTCGTTGCTACTACTCAATTTATAAATGCTGTGCAAAATACTTTTGGAACAAAAGAAAATATACCAGTTGAAGACATTTATCCCTTTATGTGGATTCCTCCTCTGGGAGGTTTTTTTTCAGCATCAACTGGAACAGGTGTATGTGAACTCTCGCAACCACTTCTGGAAAAGGGACTTAAGCTAAATACAAGAAGAGCCAATGCTACAGCAATATTAATTGAGGCAACTGCAGATTGGATTATCACAATACTCAATCTACAAGCAGGCCTTATACTATGGCAATTATGGATTTTTACAGGCTCGGGAGTTATAATAGGTGGTCAGATTGGCCCTTATATTTCCAAATATCTTCCTGTAAGAATTCTAAAAATTGTATTTTCAATAGCTGTCATAATTATAGGAATTTTTTATATTTATAAAGGATACATGTGGATAAAGAGTTTATAGGAAATCCTGCATCTCTTATTTATTTTCTGGAAAGCAACGGCGGACTTGCTGTTCTTTATACAATTCAAAGCTTTATGTTTTTTATGATGCTTTACATTCTGGCTGCAGAATTCTGGAGGACAAAGGACAGAGGCCTTTTGTATAAGCTCTTTGCAGCCTCAGCGATCACTGCCATAAGCATTGGAACAGCTGCCATCTATATACTCAAATCAATTTACAACATCGATGTAGGGGAAAAATTCTTCCCGCTGATTTTTAATCTTCTATTTTCTCTAAATGTTTTATCTCTTGCAAGGGCCTTTACATACGACTATGTTGCTGACAAGCAAGCCTTTGATAGACTTATAAATTATACTATGGCAGTAACAGTAGCTATATACTTTGGAGTTCAACTATGGTGGCTAAATATTTATGATAGCTCAAAAACATTCAGCAACTCATACCCTCAGGGATTATTTTCTATATTCTTTATAATTGTTCTTTCTTTTTCAATTTACATGCTTACAAAATTCAGACAAAGTTACAAGGCAAGACTTGTCACTGCCTTTGCCTCAATACTTATAATTCAGATCATAACATTGTGGGGGGTCTTTATAAATTATACGCCCTCTGCCTTTAAAATAATAAAAGGAGCTCTTCCTATAGTTGTGCCTGTAATGTTTACAAGCGTTGTATTCAAAGAGCTCATAGGTAGAGTGGTACTCATGGTTGAGCATATAAGGCTAACCTTTGAAACACAAAAGGAGTTAATCTTTGAGCTCATCAATATTGGCAGCGAGCTCTCAGATATCTCTGACTCCCTGGTAAAAACAGCTATTGAAGGATGGGGAAAACTCTCCTCTGTAGTTGAGGCAATACAAAGTCAAATCAATGAAGGAGTTCAAATCACACAAAAAATAAGTGAAAACTTTGAGCAATATCAAAACCTTAAGAACTATAAAATTATACCTGAAATAGAAAATTTAAATAACAATCACAGCAATACAGATGAAGAGGAATTAACAGCAATCTGGGAAACAATTGATCAAACCATAGGCCACCTTGACCATGCTATAAATGTTATTCAAAATATTAAAGATAAAATTCCCTTGCTTCACTCAACAGTGGATCTCATTGACGATATTTCTGACAAAACCAACATACTTTCACTTAACGCCTCAATTGAGGCTGCACGGGCAGGAATCTATGGCAGAGGCTTTGCTGTGGTTGCAGAAGAAGTTGGAAATCTGGCAGAAAATTCACTTTCAAGCTCAAGGGAGCTAAAAAAAAGATTTACAGAAATTACAGAAATTCTCAAAAAATATGAAGATGAGGTTTTCTCTGCGAAAAAAATATTGCAGAATATTCCACGGGAAATAAATTCAAAATCCGAGGTCAAAGAGTATCAATCATTTTTTGAGTTCACAGATCAGGTCAAGGTTAACGTTGAAAAATATATGGCAGACACTGAAGAGATTATAGAAAACTTTAGCAGATCAGGTGAATTTGCAAAAACCATAGAATCACGTTCATTATATATGAAAGATAAAATTGCAGAGCATGTCCGCGAAATTGAAACAATCGCAGGCATGGGTGATTTGTTAAACAGTCTAATTCAGAAACTTAATACAAAGATAAATATCCTCATAAAGAATTCAGGTGAGCTGGAAAAATTGATGAGGTAATATAATTTTTATTCAAAAAGCATTGACATTTTTTAAATATCGGAGCTAATAAAATTATGAATGCACTTAACAGAAAAGATCTTCTTGATATTCAGTCTCTTTCTAAAGATGAAATTTTACTCATCTGCAAAACTGCAAAATACTTTAAGGATGTCTTTACAAGGGATATAAAAACAGTTCCAGTTTTACGAGGTAAAACTGTCTGCACCCTCTTTTATGAGCCATCAACGAGGACAAGGCTAAGCTTTGAACTTGCAGCAAAGATGCTTTCTGCAAATACAATAAATGTCCCTGTTACGACATCCAGTGTGGTAAAGGGTGAGTCCCTTATTGATACTGTGCGGACTCTTGAAGCCATGAAGGCAGATTATATTGTTATGAGGCATGCGGCGTCTTTAGCGCCGCATTTTTTATCTAAAAATATTGATGCCTCAGTTATAAATGGTGGAGATGGTTTTCATGCACATCCAACTCAGGCTCTACTTGACACATACTCCATTCTCGAAAAAAGGGAGACACTTGCAGGACTGCACATTGGCATAATAGGAGACATCAAGCATTCAAGGGTTGCCAGATCTGATTTAATAGCATTCCAGAAACTTGGAGCAAAGGTAACCCTTTGTGGGCCACCTACTCTGCTGCCTGATGAATTCAAGCAATATGGAGTTGATATGACATATAACTTAGACGAATTATTGCCTGAATTAGATGTCGTCAATATGCTAAGAATTCAAAGAGAAAGGCAAAAGGGCTCTCTATTCCCATCAATCCGTGAATACAATCTTCTCTATGCCCTCACCGAGGAGAGGTTTTCAAAATGTAAATCAGATGTCATTATAATGCACCCCGGACCAATGAACAGAGGAATTGAGATTGACGATGCAGTGGCAGATCATCCAAATTCAATAATCAATGAACAGGTTACAAATGGAGTAGCAGTTCGAATGGCTGTTTTTTATCTCCTGGCAGGGGGAGCACCATTTCAGGATGAAGAAGGAGATATATCAAAATGAAAATCGTGATTAAAAACGGAAGAGTTATTAATCCCGCTACAGGGCTTGATGATAAATTAGATTTAGTTTTACAAGACGGCTTTATTGCAACAATCGATCATAATATACATCCAAAGGAAGGTGATACTGTAATTGATGCTACAGGCTGCCTTGTGCTTCCAGGTCTCATAGACATGCATGTCCACTTTAGAGAGCCTGGCAGAGAAGATGTTGAAACAATTATCGGTGGATCACAAATAGCTGCAAAGAGTGGATTTACATCTGTTTGCACCATGCCAAATACAAAACCAGTTATTGACAACCAAGCACTGGTGCGATTTATAATAATGGAAGCTGCTAAGGGTCCAATAAACGTTTTTCCTGCTGCAACAATAACCAAGGGCGCTAAAGGGGAAGAGATCTCAGAAATGGGAAAACTGGTCAAAGGTGGAGCTGTTGCCTTTACAGATGACGGCAGGCCAGTGATGAGCTCAATTGTAATGAGAAGGGCTCTTGAATATGCAAGAATGTTTAATGTCCCGATTCTTTCCCATGCAGAGGATACACTCCTTGCAGATGAAGGATTAATGAATGAAGGACTTAACTCCACACGACTTGGCCTTAAGGGCATACCCTGTGAGGCAGAAGAGGTTATGGTTAGCAGAGATATTCTCCTTACAAGGCTTACAGGTGGCAGATTGCACTTTTGCCATATATCATCAGCTGGTTCTGTGGAGCTAATAAGGCGGGCAAAAAAAGACGGAATAAAAATTACATGCGAGACAGCGCCGCACTACTTTTCTATAACAGATGATATTATTGAAGAGAAGATGTCAATGGCAAAGATGAATCCTCCAGTGAGGACTGAGGAACATCGCAAAGGGATTATAGAGGGTTTAAGAGATGGAACAATTGATTGTATTGCAACAGATCATGCTCCTCATTCCCCAAGTGAAAAAATGCAAGAAATGGAATATGCACCTTTTGGAATAATTGGGCTTGAAACAGCTGTTCCTTTAATAATTACAGAGCTTGTTAGAAACAATAATTTCTCTTATATCGATGCTTTTTCTAAGGTAACATGTAATCCAGCTGCAATATTAAATCTTGATAGAGGAACTATTGCTGTAGGAGCTCATGGGGATATTACAATAATCAATCCCGATAAAAAAATACTCATAGACAAAAACTTCATAAAATCCAGATGCAAAAACACACCCTTTATGGGAATGGAATTATACGGTTCTGTAGAATACACCCTATGCAATGGTAAGATTGTATATAGCAGAGTTTAACTCTGTTATATACAATTGCAAAGTATAAACTATTTAAGACTGCTGTCCATAAACTCCATCACAGGCTCAACCTGAGCTCTCCAGTAAAGCCATCCATAACCATTTGTTTTGCCCTCTCTATATATAACGCTGTATGAAGGATCCTTTTTTTCCAATTGCTTTAATCTTATGGCCATAAGCTGAGACTGCATTATATTAAAGGCATCACCCTTTATGCCATGATATATATAAACCTTAACATTTTTAAGATTTTCAGCCATCTTAAGTGGATTATCCTCATCCTCCCATCTCTGACTGTTCTTCTTGTATGGTCCATAGATGCTTTCAACCATTCTGCTATTTTGCATGGTAGAGTGATCATAAAATCCTGAGATCCCTGCTGCAGCGCCAAACTTATTGCTGTAATTTGTAGCAACCAAAATAGCGCCATGGGCTCCTACTGCTACACCCATAATCCCTGTGCCTTCTCTTTTTGTCGCAAGTCTAAAATTATTCTGAAGAAAAGCGATGAGTGTCTCACCTATAAATTTTCCACCGGGAATAATATTCCACTTATAAGAAGTCTCTGGATAATATTTTGTCTCATAAAGAGATCTACCCATGGAAGGGCACACAATGACCATATTATATTTATTAGCAATAGAGGCTATAGAGGTGCTTGTCTCCCAATCGTTTTCTCTCTCTCCATATTGATGAAGAGCTATAACCGTTCTGTAATATTTCCCAAACTCATAATCCTTTGGAAAATAGATCTGAATCTTTGCAGAAGAGCTCTCTCCTTCATAATCAATGGGCACAGATATATTCTTAAGCCACTTTCCGGGTTGGATCAATTCTTTATAAGAAAGTGACTCCCCCGAAAGGTTTATCCAGGATAAATCAAAAAAAATAATAGCTACTAAAAGTATTAAAAAAGATCTCACTTTACAGGCCATAGAAAACCTCTCCAAAAATCTTAGACTTTAATATTTAATATAGATTAAAGGCAAAGCCTGTCAAGCAGCTCTTTAATTTTTCATGGGATAATACCATTTTCTTTCATGCTAAAAAAAGACGTATCTGTCACAATAATATGATCAAGAAGCGGTATTCCGATAATCTTTCCTGCCTCAATAAGTCTCTTTGTAGTGTTAATATCCTGAGGGGATGGATCTGTAACACCAGAAGGATGATTATGAACAACTATTATACCACAGCCCCCTTCTTTTATAGCATCTCTAAAGACCTCCCTCGGATGAACTATCGCCTCTGTAATAGTCCCCATTGAAACAAGAGTCTTTTTTATTAACATATTTTTGCTGTTTAGCACCAAAACCCGAAATTCCTCCCTTTGAAGACCTGCTGTTTCTGGAAGAAGATATTCCCATACATGCAAAGGGGTTGGCAGATATGCCCAAAATGGAATTTTTGAAATAGCTCTTCTTCCAAGTTCAAATGCAGCAAGGAGTCTCACGCTTTTTGTGAATCCAATACCCTTTTCTCCAGCAAGCTCCCGAAGGCCCAGTTTAGAGATTGGATTGAGCCCACCCCACTTTTTCAAAATCCATGCGGAGAGATCCATAACATCCTTCTCCTTTGTCCCTGTGCCTATAATAATTGCAAGCAATTCCACATCAGAAAGCTCCCTTACACTTACCCCTTCAATACACTTTTGGATAGGGAGCTTATACATAAAATTATCTTCCATGCTTTCTTCCATCTTTACCCCTCTGGTATACTCTCTGAAATTCCTTCAAATATATTTTGGCTACTGCCTCATCATCAATTATTAAGATATTTTCATCGTTTTTCTTATCTGCATTCTCAGAAAAATTAAAAGACCCTGTTATAACCCTATAATCATCAATTATTATAACCTTATGGTGCATAATCTTTTTATTGCCGTCTGCAACAACTGGCACCCCTTCAATTAACATCTTGGTAAACTCTGAGTGTTCACTCTTTGTTCCTCTCTTTTCAAAAACCCCCTCAACAATAACACCACTTTTATATTTATCTATCATTGTTTCGCCTATTTTATCAGAGGTAAAAGAGAATGCCATAAACCTTATTGATTTCTTAGCCTTTTTTAGTCTTTCATCTATTATCCTCTCAACGTTGTTTTCTGGAGAAAAATACACATTGATATTAATATCTCCAAGTCGAACATAATACTTATTGCGGACAGAGGCAAAAGCTCCATACTCTTTTTTATTCCCAAAAACTCCATGAATAAACATCTCCTCAAATTCAGCTCTATATATCTCAGCCAGTTCATGGGACTTAATGAATATTGAATTATTGTTATTACGCTTAAAACAATTTTCTGTAACATTTGTTGAACCTGTCCATATAATCTCTTTATCAATAATTGCAAACTTGTTGTGCATTAAAGCAGTCCTTTCATCTGTAACAACAGGTATTCCTGCCTCGACAATCATCTCTATTGCCTTTCCAGAAAAATTATCGCTATCTGTAACAAGCAAAACCTCAACTCCTCTTTTTTTTGCAGATATAAGGGCCTTTGCAAAGGGGATTGATGATATATCGTAAAAGGCTCCGTAAAAACTTTCTTTACATAAATTAATCTCCTGTATCATTATCTCCTCTGGTAAAGATTCCCTCTTCCTTATACCCTCTGGATCTGTGAAAGCAACTAAGTAGAGCCCATCAAAAGAAAAAGAAGGTATGGAGAAAAATAAAATTAATATTATTGCAATTATTCTTTTCAAAAAAATCCCCCACTAAATAAAAAATTTACTCTGATTAAAAATCAAAGCTAAATGGCATCTTAGCAAGTCCCTTCTTTAAGGTAAAACGAAAAGTGTGCGGTGAAATAAAAAATTTTTTTTAAATTCTGGCAGAATTTTTTAATTCTTCAATTCTATCGATGAGCATATTCTCATATTCAGTGTAAAGAAGCTGTCCTTCCTTTCCTGGATTCATTGCTCTTACCTTGGAGATCAGAGTTCTATAGGGGGCGAGTTTTTTCGCATCAGTCTCTGCGGACAGAATATTTTTAATCTTGTCTTCATCTCTCTCTATCAAAGCAAGATAAAATTCAAAGGAATTCTTTAAATCAATCAACATTGATCTATTTATAACTAAATCCTCTGCGCTTTTCCCCTCTAAGATATCATTGATTCTGTGAATGATATACTGAGCATCAAAGGCTGGTATTTCAAAGTCCAGAAGCAACTGATTGAGATTTGACAGAGCCATATTTTTGAGATGAAAAGATGCAAGGAATAGAGCATTATCAGACATTGTGTTTATGTTTACAAGGTCAAGCTCTTTTGGAATTTCCCTGGTTTCTGGTGCAGCAATTTCCGATTTTTTCTTTGAGGCATTTATCAACTCAAAGGGCTTATATCTGCTTACAAGAACAGAAATCTCTATATCTGTAATTGTCTCATCATATATAAGATAATCAATCTCTATATTAGGGGCAATGTTTTTAAGCATTGATGAATATCCCCTGATATGAGTAATAATTGCAGGTATTAAATCCACTGTTGAGAAATAATTTATAAAAATGAATTTTCGCTTCTTTTCAACTATATCCCTATAAGGAAGCACTATGTGGTTATTCCTCACCTTGAGAAGAAAAAATTCCCTGTCATAGTCTCTTTCAATCTCAAAGGTGGACCCAACAAATACAATATTTGGCATTCGATGAAGCAGTGTTCTCCCTTCTTTATCAGCAAATACCGATTCTCCCTTGTTATTAAAAACAAGGAACTTCATTTTGCTATACATTATCTTCAATGTAAAGCCTGCGGGAGTTTTTTCCTCTGCAAAATTCATATCGCTCTTATGCTTTCCCCATTAAACTCTCGACATAACATCACAATTGAGGGAATCAAATTTCCCTGACATAAAATAATGATAAGCCAGACCAGCAATCATAGCGCCATTATCTGTGCAGAGTTTAGGAGAGGGGAACATAACCCTCTCATCAGGCCTAAGCTCTGATAAAATCATTTCCCTTAAGCGTCCATTTGCAGCAACTCCACCAGCTACCACCAATGTCTTTATACCAAGTTCTCTTGCTGCATCAAAAAGCCTTCTGACAAGAATTTCCAGAGCTCTTTCCTGAAAGGCATAGGCAACCTCACTGATATCGCATTGCGGATTGCTCTTGAGATAATTTATAACAGCAGTTTTTATACCTGAATAAGAAAAGCGTCTATCTCCGGGATCTGGCAAAATCTTTGGAAATATTAGTTTTCTCTCAGTGGCAGAGGCTGCAATTTTCTCAATGACAGGACCTCCTGGATAACCCAATCCAAGATATTTTGATACCTTATCAAAGGCCTCCCCCACTGCATCGTCAACGGTCTTCCCAAGCAACTGCATCTGCCCTGGAGCTATAACCTTATACAAGGCAGTGTTGCCACCAGAGACAAGCAGGCCAATAAAAGGAAAGCTCAATTCATTTCCTTCAAGAAATGGTGCATATAAATGAGCCTCCAGATGATTTATTGCAACAAGAGGTATATTCAAAGTAAAGGATATAGCCTTTGCACTTTGCAAAGCAATCAATAAGGACCCAATAAGCCCTGGCCTGTTTGTGGCAGCAACATAGTCCAGATCATAAAAAGAGATCCCAGCTGTTTTTAAGGCCTCTTCTATTATTATGTTTATATTTTCAAGATGAGCTCTTGATGCAATCTCCGGCACCACTCCTGAGTAGTCACTGTGAAGGTCAATCTGACTGTTTATTATATTTGCCAGTATAACCTTCCCATCTGCAACAATTGCTGCAGATGTTTCATCACAGGAGCTTTCAAGTCCAAGTCCTATTATAGATTTTTCTTTCACGGCTTATTTTAATATCTCCAACGCAGTGAGTAATTGATTGTCAAATTCCAGATCGTATGGCAGAGATTTATGATATTTGTTAATCTCTCTCTTTAAAATCAAATCAGCAGTCCTGTCAGAAAGCTTTATGTTACGGCTTGAAAGCAATTTATGGAATTCAACTTTAGTTGCCTCATTATACTGAGTTTTTACAGTAACAAAGTCAGTCAATATCTTCTCTTTACTGAGCTTTTTAAGATCCTCGTTCTCTGATTCTGGAATATCTATAAAAGGCACCTCTTTATCTGGACCTATACCCTTGCCATGAATCATAGCACCTGACGGGGTATAGTATTTTGCAACAGTTATGGCAACACTTAAATCCTTATCAAGAGAATAAGTCTTTTGCACAGAGCCTTTGCCAAAAGTTTTTTCTCCCACAAGAATAGCTCTGTTATTATCCCTTAAGGCGCCACTTAAAATTTCGGAAGCAGAGGCACTTCCTTTGTTTACAAGAATAACAATCTTCCCTGAATAGACCTGAGGATTTACAGCCTTGAAAAAATTCTCCTGGGCATTGCTACCTCTCCCCTTTGTAGAAACTATTACCTTGCCCTTATCAAGGAAAAAATCAGCAATATCCACTGCAGCATTAAGCAATCCTCCAGGATTAAAACGCAAATCTATAATGAGCTTATCAATCTTTTTTGATTTAAAGAAATCAATGGCCTTGCGCACATCATTTGCTGTATCATTGCCAAAGGTTTTAATCTGCAGGTATCCAGTTTTATAATCATCTATTATTGCAAATTCTGTGCTTTCTATTTTTATAGGAGCTCTTTCGATATCATAGGTGATCTCCTCATCAAAGCCATCACGCCTTATTGTGATAGAAACCTTTGTGCCAGGAAGGCCTTTGATATTTTTTAAAACATCCTCAAGATTTTTATCTTTTATAATTTCATTATTAACCCTTGTTATAACATCTCCAGGCTCAATCCCTGCCTTCATTGCAGGAGAGTTATCAATTGGAGCTACAACTACTATCTCACCATCGCGAACAGCTATTTCAATACCAATCCCCACAAATTTTCCTGTGGTCATCTCCTGAAGCTGAGAGCTTGCCTCTTCATCAAGAACTCTGGTAAAAGGATCCCCGAGAGAAGAGATCATCCCTTTTATTGCACCAAAGAAAATAGTTTTGTTGTCTGGCTCTTCAACATACTCGCTTACTATAAGCTGATATACCTGATGAAAATATTCAAGATACTTCTGAGCTGATGAATTCGCTCTGGCTATATGAGAAAAATTCAAACCCAAAAATAAACCAGTAAAAAAAGTAATCAAAAAGAGATGAAACTTCCTCTGAGAAAAAATTTTATACATCTGTCTCTCCGGATATTTTTTTAAATTAAAATTATACAATCAAAAACATAAGAACAGTTAGATGCAAGTGTCAATAAATTATTACAAGAAAGATCAGCTTTTGCATACATTTCTTGAAAAATCAGTAAGAATGCGTGCAGTCATACCCCATATTGTAATTCCATTATAATCATAGTAATAAACATCGTATTCATTTCCATCATAGAGAACTCTTTCTGTTTTTGTATATTCCTCATTATAAAACAAAGAGAATGGCACTTCTATAAGCTCGGCTATCTCATCTTCGCAGATATTATACTCTGGTATATCCTTTAGGGCACCAACAAAAACATAAACATGAAATCCCATGATGGAAATATACTCATCATATTCTCCTAAAATCTCAATAAGGGATTGGTGAAGTCCAATCTCCTCATAGGTCTCCCGCAAAGCTGTTTCCAGAAAATCTTTATCATCTTCATCGTGGCTACCTCCAGGAAAAGCTACCTGACCCTTATGAGTAGAAACCTTGTCGCTACGAACAGTAAGAACAACATGGGGGGAATTATTCTTTTCCAAAAAAAGCATCAGCACTGCTGATTTTCTAAAATCAGGAAAATCAATGCTTCTTTTATTCCTTGAGCTAAGCTTATTGGTTATTTCTTTTTTAAAATCCTCAAAGCTATAAGTGCTGTCAAAATTTAACTTCATAAATATCATCACCTTTACTATCTATTGCAACAACTGCTGGGAAATCATCAACCAAAAGTTCATAAACAGCCTCAGGTCCAAGATCGTCAAAGGCGATTATTCTGGAAGATTTAATCCTCTTGCTTAAATAGGCTCCAGCCCCTCCGAAGGTAGCAAAATAGATAGCCTTATATTTTACAAGGAGTTTTTTTGTAGTCTCATCCCGCCTTCCCTTCCCCATCATAGCCTTAATGCCAAGGGAAAGCATTATCTCAGAAAAAGGATCCATGCGTGAAGATGTGGTGGGCCCTGCAGAACCTATTACCATACCTTCCTTTGGAGGAGTAGGTCCAACATAATAAATGAGCTCCCCCTTAAGATCAAAAGGCAGAGCTTTTCCTTCTTTTAAAAAATCCTCTATTCTTTCGTGGGCTTTATCCCTTGCCGTAATTATTCTTCCAGATATAAGGCAAAGATCTCCTTTTTTAAGAGAGGAGATTGTCTCATCATCAATAGGAGTTTGTATCTTTATCCATTCCATTAAATAACAATTCCCCCCTTTCTAAAGGAATGACAGTTAAGATTAAGAGCCACAGGCAGAGAGGCAATATGAGTTGGTGCCTCTTTTATAAAAACAGCTGCAACAGTATTTTTACCGCCAAAGCCAAGAGGGCCAACTCCTGTCTTGTTTAAAGTAACCTTTATTCTCTCCTCAAGCTCTGCATAAAAGGGATCGCAGTGGGGAGCATCAATAGGCCTTAGCAATGCCTTCTTGGAATTTACCATTGCTACATCAGCTGTGCCTCCTATACCAATACCAAGAAAAATTGGGGGACATGGATTGGGGCCTGCTTTTACAATAACCTCTTCAATAAAAGAGATTATAGAGTCAATAGAATCAGTAGGCCGAAACATTCTAAGTGCACTTGCGTTTTCTGAGCCACCTCCTTTTAAGAGGACATGAAGAGATATTTTATCACCATCAACTATGTCAATATGGATAAAAGAAGGAGTATTTGTTCCTGTATTAACTCTTCGCAAAGGATCTGACACTATGGATTTGCGTAAATAATGCTTCTGATAGGCACAGGCAACAGCCTCATTCAAAGCATCATAAAGAGAAGAACCTTCAATATGAACATCCTGACCTATCTCAAGAAAAAAAATAACAGATCCACAGTCCTGACATAAAGGTATTTCTTCCCTTGAGGCAATTTCTCCATTCTCCAGAATTATAGAAAGACTCTGCCGCGCAAGAGGCGCATCCTCCTCCGTAAGCATCATGCTATAAATCTCTTTTATCTCAGGAGGGACAAAAAAGCTACAGTCATAAATAAGCCTCTTGGCTTCTCTCTTAATAATATCTGTATGTATTATTCTCATAAAAAATCTATTGCCTTTATCTTATAACTCTGGAAGAGAAGTCTTATTGCTTATTAAAAAAAAACAAGAAAAAAATATTTATGTGCTGTTGAAAAGTAAATTACTAAAGAGATACCGAGAGATTATGAATATGACGAATAATGTCATGATTATGTATGGGTTTAAAAATTATAGCAGCAGGATTTATCTCTGTTAGTTTTGATATAGTTAAAAAGTCTCTATAGCCTGTTATGAATATAACTGGGACATTACTTCTCCTCATAATCACCTTTGCCATTTCTATGCCATCAAGCTCACCACTTAAATAAATATCAGTAATTACCAGATCAAGATTTCCACTACTAACAAAAAAATCAAGGGCCCTATTGCCATCTGCAAATACTCCTTCTACGTTGTAGCCCTCTCTCTTTAAAAAGTGTTGAAGATCCATAGCAAGGATAGCCTCATCTTCAACTATCATTATATTTTGAATCTTCATATCCTTGACTTATATACATTTTTTGAAAAAATAAAAATAAATTTTGTTCCTTGCTCTGATATAATATTCATTTTCCCGGCAAGTTGATTTTCAATAATGGCTTTTATAGTCTGTAGGCCAATATTTTCATACATCCTTGAATTTAAATCCTCTGGCATTCCAATACCATTATCACTAATTTCTAATTTTAAATATCCATCTTTAATATCTTTCAAAGAAAAAAATATCTCTCCAGAGTCTCTTCCTGTAAAGGCATGCTTAAAAGCATTAGATATAATTTCATTGATAACAAGCCCGCAGGGGGCTGCTATATCAAAAGAAATATTTACCGGATCCAGATCAAATTTTAAAACAATTCCTCTATCACTCATATCAAAACATTCAGCCAGAGATGTTGATAGATCCCTTATATACTCATCAAAGGAGATATTTGTCAAATCCTGGGACTGATATAACTTTTCATGCACCATTGCTATTGAATAAATCTTAAGGCTCATATCCTGGACAAAACTTTGAATTACATCACTTTCAAATGATTCTGCTTTTAAATTCAGCAAAGATATGATTACATTCATATTATTTTTTGTTCTATGATATAATTCTCTTATGAGAACTTTTTTCTCTTCAAGATCATGCTGAATTTTTTTCAAAAACTCTTCTCTTTCAGTGGCATCTCTTATAATGCCCTCCATAGCAATAAGCCTGCCATCTCTATCATAAACAGGGGAATTGTGATGCTCAGTATAAATAACATCTCCATTTTTCTTAATCATTCTAAGAATTACAGGCTTTTTTATATCATCACAAGACTTATAGCTAAGTAAATCTCTATCCTCTTCTTTGACTATAGTCATTCGTAAATTATAATCTTTATAAAAATCTTCAGGGGAATAGCCAGTAATCCTTTCAACAGAAGGGCTTATGTAAGAAAAAATCTCCTCCGGATAAAGCTCATATCTATAAATTATATCTTGAGCATTATCAGCCAAAAGTTTGAACTTCTCTTCAGTAAGCTGAAGTTTTTTTCTGGTATCACTGAGTTGTAAATTTTTTAATCTGAGCACCTCCATAGAAA
>MWCI01000014.1 GCA_002069965.1 Spirochaetes bacterium ADurb.Bin218
AATTTACCAATCTTCCTCAACTTCTGTCCATGCAGAGGCTTATGCGAAACGCATAAAGGAGATGAGTCTCAGGCGAAAGCTCATTGAGGTAAATGAACTATCAATAGAAAAATGCTTTAATAGAACAATAACAACTGAAGAGCTTCTGGATGAAGTTGAAAGGGATATCTTCCGGGTAACAGAGCAAAGAGTTACAAGCGACTACCAGTTTATTGAACAGATCCTCTCTCAAACACTGTCAGATATTACATCATGGTATAAAACTAAAAAAGTTGTAACAGGAGTGCCCAGTGGCTTCATTGATCTTGATGAGACTCTTACTGGCTTTCATGCCTCTGAGTTGATAATTGTTGCAGCAAGGCCTGGGATGGGTAAAACAGCCTTTGCCCTTAATATAATGAATAACGTTGCCATAAGAAGCAATATACCTGTTTTATTCTTTTCCCTTGAAATGCCAGCAACACAGCTTGGCATGAGAATGCTCTGCATTGAGTCGATGATAGACTCTCAGAGAGTAAGGACAGGACATATTGATCACGATGAACTCAGAAAACTCACATCCATTGCGGCTAAACTCTCCAAAGCGCCTATATACATAGATGATTCACCATCTGCAAATATACTGGAGATCAGAGCAAAAGCTCGTCGTCTTGCTCAAAAGGTTCCTCTGGGACTTATAATTGTCGATTATCTTCAACTCATAACAAGCCTATCTAAGGTTGAGCGCCATCTGCAAATTGCAGAGATCTCAAGGCTTTTAAAACAGCTTGCAAGAGAGCTTGGAATTCCTGTAATTGCTCTTTCTCAGCTTTCACGTGCAGTGGAATCACGTTCTGACCAGATACCTACACTTGCAGACTTAAGGGAATCTGGAGCAATCGAGCAGGATGCTGATGTTGTTATGTTTATCTACAGAGAAGAAAAAGTAAAAAAGGAAACGGAAAAAAAAGGTATTGCTACAATAATAGTAGCAAAACAAAGAAGTGGTCCCATTGGGGACATTGATCTTCGCTTCTGGGATAAATATACAAAGTTTGGAAATCTTACACTAACACACTCATACGAGGAGGCCTCACCAGCCAATGAGCACAATTAAATCAGAGGCCAGAGTTTTATCCATACTTGAGTCTGTTGGTTCGCACTTTATCCTTTTAAAAGAAACATTGGTTTCTATTTTTAGACCTCCTTTTGACGAAGAAAATATTATAAAGCAGATGCTTGAGATTGGATATAAATCTCTCCCTGTTACCTCTGTAACATTGTTCTTCACAGGAATGGTAATGGCTCTTCAAATAGGCAGAGCCATGGATGCCTTAATGTCTGGCTCATCGATCTTTATTGGAAGCGCTGTGACTATTGCAATGTTTAGAGAGCTCTGCCCTGTTCTCACAGCTCTTTTACTTTCAGGAAGAGTCGGTTCTTCAATAGCTGCAGAAATTGGGACCATGAAGGTAACAGAGCAGATTGATGCCCTGCGCACTCTCTTTGCAGATCCTGTGCAATATCTTGCTGTTCCAAGATTTTTAGCCTGTTTGATTATGACTCCCCTGCTTACAATTATAACAGATGTTACAGGAGTCATGGGTGGAGCAACAATCGCCTTTTTATCCCTTGGAATAACACCGGATCTATATTTTTCAAACATTCTACAGAATATACGGCTTGCAGATTTTCTTTCAGGGCTCTCCAAATCTTTCTTTTTTGGTGCAGAGATTGCAATTATATCTTGCAACAGTGGTTTCAGGACAACTGGCGGTGCTGCGGGTGTAGGCAGATCTACAATACAGGCTGTGGTAACCTCTTCAATGGTTGTTCTTATTTCTGATTATTTTCTAACATACCTCATACAATTCATTGAATAAGGAAGAATCTATGAGTAAAAAGTCTAATGATTTCATAAAGAAAATCAAGGAACTCAATCTCAGAGAGGGCATCACTGCTGCCTTTGAATCTGTTGATCGAAATATTTTTTTTGACAGTTTCTTTAAAGATAAAATAAATACCTTTGAACCTATACCAATCGGCTTTGGCGAATATAGCGATGATGTTAAACTACTTGCAGAGATGCTCAATATACTTGATCCACAGAAAAACTGGTCTATCCTTGAGATAGGAACAGGAAGCGGATATGGAACAGCAATCCTTTCAACTCTTGTAAAAAAAATTGTAACAGTAGAATATCACGAGCAACTTGCAGTTGATGCAAAAAAAAGACTTATAAACAACGGCTACTTTAATATAAAATTTCTGGCAGGGGATTGCTCTGAGCTTGATGACTCCATAGGATTCTTTGATGCTGCAATAATATATACAGGCTGCACTCATTCTCCTTATTCGGTTTTGAATTTACTAAAACCTGAAGGCCTTGCTGTATTCCCCATGGGACCTGTAACAATGCAACAAATCACCTTATATAAAAATATTCCCGGTGATGCAATATCTCCTTTTGAGAGATATAAATTTTATGGGACATGCATTGTTCCATTTATCAAAGGCAAATATGGGCCATCAAATCCCGGCATTGACATAATAATTGAAAAAGAATAAGGACCTTTTATGGACGAAAAAAATCCACTCATTAGACTTAAAGAAATAGCAGCTATCTTGAGATCAGAAAATGGCTGTCCATGGGATAAAGAACAAAATTTTAACTCTCTAAAACCCTACCTCATAGAAGAAGCTTATGAGGTTATTGACTCCATTGATAGTGGCAACATAGATGATTTTAAAGAGGAATTGGGAGATCTCCTCTATCAGATATATGCACACTCACAAATTGCCTCAGAGCAATCACTTTTCACTGTTGAAGATGTTGCTCAGGGTATAGTGGAAAAACTAATAAGACGTCATCCCCACGTTTTTGGGGAGGAAAGCTTTAACAACTCAAAAGAGGTAAAAGACAGATGGGAAGCAATCAAAAAGACTGAAAAATCAAAAAAAAGATCAGTTCTTGAAGGTATACCGAGAAATCTGCCTGCTCTTACTATGGCATACAGAGTTCAGGAAAAGGTATCTCATGTGGGGTTTGACTGGGAAAAGATTGATGATGCAATAACAAAACTTGAAGAAGAGCTCCTTGAGTTTAAAGATGCGGCATCATCAAAAAATAAAGAAGCACTCAAAGAAGAGGCCGGAGATATACTCTTTAGCATAGTAAATGTTTTGCGATTTCAAGGTATAGATCCAGAAGACGCCTTGAGGCAAAGTGTAAATAAATTCATGAGAAGATTTAGTTATATAGAAAACAAATCCCATGAAGAAAATAAAACTCTCTCTGAAATGTCTCTGCAAGAGATGGATAGATTGTGGGAAGAATCAAAAAACATTTCTGATGAAAAATAATCTTGAAAAAAAATCCGAATTCATCACCTGCTTACAGGCAAAGAGAGCAGGCTCAAGGGATCAAGATGAATCCCTCGAACATAAAGGGCAACGTGTAAATGTGGGGCTGTCGATGTGCCTGTAGATCCAACCCTTCCAATTAAATCCCCTGCTGCAACATGCTGTCCCTCGGAGATCTCGATGCTATCCATGTGCATATAATACGTAAAAACACCATTACCATGATCAATTATGACCATATTGCCTTCGTAAAACATTTTATAGGCAAGAACCGCCTTCCCACTGGCCATTGCAAAGACAGGAGAACCAGTGTCACCTCTAAGATCAAGCCCTCTATGAATACTTGAATGTCCAGGAACTGCCACCTTCTTTTTAGCCTTACGCTTATATGTCATATAAACTCGTTTTTTCCAGAATTCGCTGGTTATCTTATGAATGTCTCTCGGGTGCGATAGAGAATTTGTAATGCTATCTTCACTCATAGACCTGAAGGCCTCAGTTCGCCTCTTTGCACAATCCTCAATATATTGTTGGAACTCTTGCCTTTGAGTATATTCCTTATCAGAAAATTTACCAAGGTCAAGAGGCACTGTTGACACAGGGAATTTCACCTCCCTTATTTTCACCTCACCTTCCATGCTTTTCTGGATATTCTCTATAGAGTAACTCAACTTCATTTTGTATAAGCCAGGCTTTAAATCAGGAGAAATAGCGAAAAATCCCCTATAGCCCCATTCAATTTTGCTTAAAGGGATGAGACTTTCATTAAAAGCAGCTGAATCTACCGACAAATTAGATTTTAAACCTACAATTTCAATATAGCCAATATTGCCCTGTGCAAAATCCCTTGCATATATATTGACCACAACATCACTATTACTTAAGGTCAAAGTTTCAGGAGCTTTTGGCACAAAGCCCTCTGGCTTTTTTATAATAGTCTTAGCTCTTTGCTCATATAGCCTGTAGGGAGAAATTTCCTCTTTGCTTTTTAATTCATCGCTTTTAAGCTGAGATTGACTGCAGCAGAGAGAAAAAATTAAAAAAATCACAAAAAAACATGTGCGTTGAAATAATTTAATCAAAACAAATCCCCCAGTTATTGATTTAAGACAAAATATTTGCTATATTAAAAAAATAATATGTAGCTCGTTATAAAAAATAATATTAAAATACAAGCACAAAAAATAAAATAATTTCAAAGTATAAAATCCATCAGGAGAGCCATTGCAGATGAAATCTATTCAGATCTTTACAGAAGAAGAAAGTCATATAACAAGCATAATCAAATCGCGACTGCAATCTCAAAAAAATATCTTTGAATATAATTTAGTAGATAAAACAGAAAAATCTCTTGTCAAATTAGCAGATTCAATATCTGGCTATCCTTCAATTTTTGGAGAGCAGCAAATAGGAAATCACTACAGAACTCTGGAAACACTGGTGGAAAACCTCTGTTCAAAGGAGGATATACATCTTTTGATGAGCACACCAACAAAGGCTATACTTGGAAGAAGCTTTACCATGGCAAAACTAAACTTCTTTTTACTTATGAGCTACCTTTGCAAAGAAAGATATGAAATATGCGAGATGGAGTTAAATCTAAAAAAAATAATCAGACAGAATGTATTTTCAATTTTATCAGAGGATGTATTCATTTCAATAATATCCGATTTTTCCCTCAGCAATGAAATAAGAAGGCAGGCAGCATTTATGCTTGCAACTATTTGGGAAAATAGGATATATCATGGTGTGGAAAAAATAACTCCTCTCCTTAGTGAGCTGTGGGAGGCTCGACTTGACTTTATACCTGCCTATGGGACCATGGTTGGAGTAAGTGAAATATCCGCCTTTATAATGAGGCTTAATCCAGATTTTATTGAATTTATTAATGACGATGATTTTTCTGATGATGCGAACAAATCCCTCATGGAATACTTGATGGAACTATCCTTTGAAGAACTTATTGAGATTCAGCAATACATGACACAAAATTCACAAAGCTTATTTAAAAGCTCAGATATTGAAAAAATACTCAAAGGCAAGAGAGAGTATGAAGTCAAAAATTTTGACGACCCAAGGGAAATGTATAACTTTTATATAAGAAGGCAAGAAAAAACTATAATAAGAAAAAAATTAAACCTCCCAGGACCCAAAAGAACAATCGAAGAGTATATAATATCTTTCATGTTGAAAAAGAAAATTATAAGGTCAGTAGCATCTTAGGCTGTTGTAAATTCGATTGCTTTGCTTCAATAAAAGAAAATTCTCTACTTAATTTATACTGGTAGTTCTCACCTTTTCACTATAGGCTCCAATAAATTCTTTAAAATCTTTTTTAAGAAGCTTAAGGATCTTAAAAAATTTATTGCAAAATTTATATTATCAGATATTACAATATTATTACAGTTTCTAAAAGTTACTATTTATTTTAAAGTTTGTATTACCTTTCAGGGGTAGAATTTTTTTGTAAGCCTTTTTTACAAAGGCTGTGGATCATATCTTTTGATTAATCTATATTAAAATTTCCTGGAGATTACCAAATGAAAAAATTGCAATTTCTGGGGGCTTTCTTTATTATTCTCTCCCTTCTAATCTTAGCTCTTACCCATCAGGGTTTCAAAATACAAGAATTCAAAAAAAATGGAGTTATTAAAGAAGCCAGAATACATAAAAAGTATAAAAGTGAAAAATCAGAGCCCTGGGGTATCAGAAGTGTCAAACAATCACCACGCTATTCCCATATAACAAAAAGTGATTATTATTTTGACATAAGCTTTTTCAAAGATAAAGAAGGTGAAAAAAGCATTTTCAAATTTACCAAAACTTCTTTTAAGGTAAGTGATAAAACAATTTCAAAAATAAAGAAAGGCTCTTCAATAGAAATCATATATATTCCAGAAAATCCAGAGGGCTCAATTATTGCCTTCAAAGATTTTGAAAATAATTTTTATCAACTGCCCGAGGAGAAAATAACCCAATATAATCAAAAAGGGAAAAAGGCATCTGCAATTATTCAGGAGATAGATAAAAAGGATAAAATTGTAAAAGTAAGTTTTATGCTTTCCTCTGTTAGTGGATTAGGAGAGCTAATATCAAGCACAATACCTGTCAGCAAGTCCATTTATGATTCTTTTAATACAGGTGATAAAATAGAAATAGTATATTTAGCAGAAGATCCTCAAATAGCTGTATCAAAAAAAATGCTTGATAGCCTGATATACTTAAATCCTTATATGGGAATACTTATAATAATAGTTTTAATTTTAATTGGTATTTACTTAATATCCAATAAGAAGCTAAACAAGAGAGAAGTTGAGGGAATAGTCAAAACCCTTGATGAAATTCAAGCTTTGTTAATTAAAGCAAATGAAATAGAATGGGCAAAAAATATAGGTAAAATTAAGGAGGAGTTTGAATCTGCAAAACCTCAGGAAGTAAAAATATTAGCAAGAAAAACCATAAATCTTTTTGGTGGAATGGGCTCTTTCAATGATATTGTGCTTTATGTAAATCATAAAGCAGATCCAGAACTTAATGACTTATTTAACAAATTGAAAAATGAGCTCTTTGGTAGATTAGAAGAATTAGCAATAAACTGAAAAAGTTCAAATAAATGCCTATGCCATTTTTACTGACTTGGGCATCAATGATTGTAACGATTATGCCTCAGTAAAAAAAGACAGACTGAAGTGAATCATGGGGCAGGAGAAAAAAATAAAATGCTAAATAATATTTTTAAAGATAGTAAATTTTGTATAATAAAATAGCCCCTTATAGATAAGGAGGATTTATGTTAAGTATAGAATGCCCGGACTTTTTTGAGAAAATTAAGCAGAAATTTAGCTATTTGTTTGATTTATATGGATTTGAAGTTATTTACAGTAAGTCTACACAGGGGGGACAACATTCTTTAATAATACTGGAGTCAAAAGATTGTAGAATCAAATTTTATCGTTCCAGTGGTGAGGCAAACCTTTTGTTTGGAACTTTATCAGCTCCTATTGGATGGGAAGATGTTATTGATGGAATAAGATATTGGTATTATGTATTGGGGCTAATAGACTTTGTGCAAAAAAATCCAGTAAATGCCAAGGAGTTATTAAATAGGGCTCGAACCTCGCCTACAGAAGAACAACAACTTGCCGAATTATCTGCAAAACTAAAGCCAATATGTGAGCAAATAATAGTGCTTTTTAAGGGAGATAATATCAAGCAATGGATTGGAGAATATGAACAATTTGAGAAAGAACAGGATGAAGAATTTCAAAGGCAATTTGAAAATTTAAAATAATTTTTTGAATAATAACAGCAAAATTAATTAAATCAGCCATACTAAGGCTTTAAAATATCCCCAGAGGCATGATGCTAAATTATCTTTCTGAATAATGTTATTTCAATTTTTATAAAAATACAATATTTTAACAGCCATTTCCATATTCTCTTTGTGAAATTTTCCCCAGTTGAATCTATAGACCCTTCCGTTTTTTAAAGCTAAATTTGTTATAATCAAAAAAATTCTTGTCTTTTAAGTAAAACAAATATACAAAATAATTTTCTATAATTCACCCGAGCAAATATTGCTATATTAAGGTGTTAAATATTATGCAAATTTTGATGAAGATATTAATGGGAATGATGTATATGGTCCCCAAAAAGATGAGCGATAGTCTTCCAGCCATGATGATGCAAAAGGGACGAGTCTCTGAAGGTAAAAATCATCCAACAATTGCCATGAATATTACAAATATGCTTATATGTTCAAAAAATTGTGGTACCTGCCCCAGTTACCCTGGAATCAGAGGGGAAGCGCTTTTTTGTGCTTCTGGTCCAAGTAAAGCTTCAGTTACTGAAAACGGTTGCAATTGTGTAACATGCCCACTTTTTGATAGATGCAGCCCCTATAGTATAGGATATTTTTGCATTCACGGTAAGTGTAGCCCTAAGGATACGCGGACAGCAATTGCTAAATTTACAGATACAGCTAAGGCATATTTACAGCGATTCACATTTCAGGTAGATGATGAAGAGTTTATTATTGAGGATGCTGTAAAAGCTGAGATTATTGAAGATCCTGAGGTACGAGATATAAAACTAAAATTTGTTGGTGAAAAAGAAGTTAACTCTAATTCAAACACACAAATTTTGTATGCCTCCCTTAATGCAGGAATACCACATACACATGTATGTGGTGGCAGAGCTCGCTGCTCAACCTGTAGGGTCATAATAGAAGAGGGCCTTGAATACTGCAGACCTCGGAATGAGAGAGAAGCGCGGCTGGCTAAAATAAAAGGATTTTCCCCTGAAGTAAGGCTTGCATGTCAGACCACTGTAGATGGGGACATCTCACTGCGCAGGTTGGTATTGGATGACCATGATATATCTGAAGCAATACGACAGGGAAGAGGTGATATCAATGATGTAGGACGAGAAGTAGATGTTACTATTTTATTTTCAGATATACGATCATTTACTGCCTTTTCTGAAAAGGCATTGCCCTATGACGTCATTCATATCTTGAACAGGTATTTCGAAACTATAGGTAATATTATTGATATCAATGGAGGCTACATTGATAAGTATATGGGTGATGGTATCATGGCCATCTTTGGTCTGGATAAAGAAATAAAAGATGAACATGCTTATCTGGCTGTTAAATCATCACTGGAAATACAACATGCGATTGATGACTTTAATAATTATCTATCACAACATTTTAATCATAAATTTTCCGCAGGTGTTGGTATTCACTCCGGAACTGTTATAATCGGAAACTTAGGTTTCAGCAAAAAGAAAGAATATACTGCACTGGGTGATACAGTCAATACAGCCTCACGTATAGAATCCTTGAATAAAAAAACTGGAACTGCAATACTGACGTCTGAAAGCACATACAAAAGGTGTCACCAGTATTTCACCTGGGGACGAAAATTTAAAACAAAGGTAAAAGGGAAGGAAGAACCGGTAATTGTTTATGAAGCAATTGATTTTATACTGTAGAAAATAAATACGCTATACTTAAAAGGTGAGTAAAATCCAATCACCTTTTCAACTTTATCCTCACTTAATTATAAATTAAAAAGCAAATGCAATTTAAAAAACATGTAGACAGAATTAAAAAATGTTTTTATAATAAGTTGTAAAAAAAGGAAATTCATTAATTTATGATTGTAAATCTCTTTACCAAAAAAAATTCAGAGTTTAAAAAATTTTTTGAAAGCAAAGGTATACATTCTCAAGAAATAGATCCAAATATAAATATTGATATTATCCCTTCAAGCATTGAAAAGAGAAAATCAAACTTTTCATTAATAGAGATTGATGCACAAACTAACAGCGAAGTTGAAGCACTGAAAAAAAAGATTAATTTTTTATATAATGAAAGCAAAGTAATAGCCATCTGTGAAAAAATTACACCCACTATAAGAACAATTTTGTTTGAAACAGGAATCATTGACTGCATTGAAAATTTTGATAAAGAAAAAATTCTCTCCTACATACAATTCCTTCAAACCAAACCTTTACGCAAAAATGGCTCTTTCCTTATACTTGATGATAAAATATCACACCAGAGAATCTTAACAGGGCTCATAAAAAGATTTGGATACTCAGTGGATTTTATCTTAGATACAGAAAGCTTATTTACTAAAATTGCTGAATCTAATCCTAAGATGCTTCTTATAAACATTGGCTCATCTAATCTTGATCTTCACAGCTTTATAAAAAAGACCTATGGCAACAGCGATTTTCGAAAACAGCCATCTATCATATATAAAGACATGAGTAATGGGCTATTTATACATGAAATAATAAGTGGACTAAATCGCATTACTCGTGTTATATACTCACCAGAAGAGGTTTATTGTTTGTTAATAGATATGCTCTTTAAAAAGGAAATCATGACACTTGCTTCAAGCCTCTACTCCTCTCTTGATTTTCAAAAATTCAGTGATTACTCAAAAAGCTCTATCTCACAAATATTTTACAAAATATACGGCCAGAATTTTGACAATGAATGTATATTTGCTCCTGAACGAATTGATTCTCTTATTAAAATAAACGAAGATCTCACTGCATCTCTGATAAAAGTAGATGCTATAAAATGGCTCAGGCTCACTCAGGTCTCTATTGAAAAAATTATTTCCTCAATGGATGAGAAAAATTAACCCCATCTTTCATCAAGGAGTCAATGGTTTGAATTGGCAGCCTATATTTATATGGATTTTTAAGATCATATTCATAACATGGCCTTTTATCTGTATGACAGGAGAGACAGAGCTTTTCCCTTCTCTTGAGCGAGTTTATGCCAAGAATAGGGTTCATCCCATGTTTAATGGCACGATTATAACCATTTTCCCTGCTGCTATAATCTACATGGATATTTGCCTTATGATATTCCTCCCCTGGGCCATGACATGCCTCACATCCCACCCCCTCAGAAAGAATGGATTTGTTTTTTCCTCCACCTGTTGCATGACACTTTAAGCACCTCACATCATCTATAGGAGAAGTAACTCCTACATTTTCTGCAATATTCTTTGCCCTATCAGTTTTAAGTGTCAAAAATGCCTTTGAATGAGGAGAAGCAAGCCATATCTTATACTGATTGCCCATAGCCTCCTGGCCATGACATTCTTTACATACAGCAACTCCAACATATCCATAATCTGCTGAAAAAATCATGCCATGATAAAAAATAACATAAGACATAATAAGAATAAAAAAACTCAAAAATATTCCATTTTTCACAAAAACCTCTCTTTTGACTTATTCACAAAAGTCATAACCCAAAATGATTATATAATTAAATTCGACCGTCGGGGGCTTATAGATAATCTCCATTTCTTAAAAAGTTAAAATAACAGTGTAAAATCTATAATTAAATTTGATGTTGACATATTATTTTTTATATTATCGTTAAATAATTGTTTTTAACCATTGAGGATCAGGGAGAGTTATATGACAAAGTTAAATGAAAAAGATGAATATAAGATAGGTAGATTCTTCATTGAAAATGGCATAATAAATGAAGCTCAACTAAAAGAAGCTCTTGAGCTGCAAAGGGATAACAAAGATAGACTTCTTGGAGAAATTCTTGTAACAATGGGTGTTCTTTCAAAGGAAGAGCTTATCATGGCACTTGAGATGTATATGATGATGACAGACTCAGAAGACATGACAATTGACGAATGGTTGGATCAGGAAGAAATTGACATGGTTCTTAAAAAGTTAGAGGCTCAAAAAACAAAAAATGCTTGACAAAAGATTAGCAATCTTCAAAATAAGTGCCCATGTTAGAATATGAAGATAAGATATGTTTTGGCTGCGGTCAAGAAAATGAAATCGGACTAAAGCTGGAGCTAAAATTTGATGATGATACCAAAACTGCTTATGGTGAGTTCACAGCTCATGAATTGTTAGAAGGTATTCCTAATATAATACATTCTGGCATTATTTCCACTCTCCTTGATGAAACTATGATTACAGTAAACAAATATCTGGAAATAATGGCTGTGACAAGTGAAATTACCATAAGATATTTGCAACCAGCATTTATAGGTGAGCATCTCTACATAAGGGGCTGGTTCGTCAAAAAAAGCAAGCGTGTCATAGAAAACAGAGCCGAGATTGAAAATGAAATGGGAAAAATCGTGGCACGTGCAAAAGGGAAATATATAGAAGTTGACGAAATTCCCCAGCCTGAGTAAATGGTTTCATTGAAATAATTTACCCTTAGAAGCCGAAGTGGTGAAATTGGTAGACGCACCGGACTCAAAATCCGGCGGGGGCAACTCCATGAGGGTTCGAGTCCCTCCTTCGGCAAATACTTTATACACAACAAAAAATGGCGGGAGTTAATCCCGCCCCGAAGTGTTAATCTAATCGGTTATAAAAATCACTCTGCATAAATTGAATCAATAATATCTTTATATTTTGAAGATATAATTTTTCTTTTAATCTTCATGGTTGGAGTAAGCTCTCCTGTTTCTTGAGAAAACTCCTGTGGCAGAAGCACAAATTTTTTAACCTTTTCTACCTGCCCGAGCCCTTTTGTTCTCTCATCAATTCTTTCTCTATAGAGTTTTAGTATATCTGGATGCTTTATTATCTCTTCCTTTGAAGTAAAGGGGATACCGTGCTTTTGACAATAAATCTCAAGCTGTTCAAATGAAGGCACGATGAGCGCTGATACAAATTTTTTGCCATCTCCTATTGCTATAACCTGCTCAATAAAAATGTCCTCTTTTAGCAGTGTTTCAATCTGCTGTGGGGCAATGTACTTCCCGCCAGAAGTTTTAAACATATCCTTTAATCTATCTGTTATTAAAAGATAGCCCTCATCATCTATATACCCTATATCTCCAGTCTTTACCCATCCATCTTCTGTGAAAAGCTCTTTTGTCAGCTCAGGCTTATTCCAATAACCTTGAGTTTGACTTGGACTTGTGGCCTGAATCTCTCCCTCTGGTGAGATCCTCACCTTCATTAAAGGAACAACAGGGCCGCATGTACCAAACTTGTTATGCTCGGGATTGGCAACACAAATTACAAAGCACTCTGTAAGACCATATCCCTGAAGCAGCAACACTCCGCACCTAAAGAAAAACTCTGCAATCTCTCCAGAAAAGGCAGATCCTCCACAATTGAAGACCTTGTTTCTTCCACCAAAAAGGTTTCTGATCTTTTTCAAAACAAGGGCATCAGCAATATTGTGCTTAAATTTAAGTGACAGAGGAATTGGCTTTTTATCTTTCTTTAAGTATTGATACTGCCCTCCAATATCCAGAGCCCACTTGAATATCTTCTGCTTTTTCTCCGGTGCCTGACTTATACCATCCATAACCTTTGCATAGACCTTTTCCCACAGCCTTGGCACACTGCACATATAATGAGGCCTGGACTCTGCCAGAAACTCCATTAAAGCCTCTGGTTTTGCAATATGACAATAATCAACGCGGGCATTGCTGCAAAGTATAAAATAGCTCCACGCTCTCTCAAAAACGTGAGCCAGAGGTAAAAATGCAAGGTTTACATCAGATTCAATTATTGGGATATGATAACCTGTTGCAAAGAGCATTGCCAGCCAGTTCTTATGTGTAAGCATTACTCCCTTTGGTTCTCCTGTTGTGCCTGATGTATATATTAAGGTCGATAAATCTTCGCTTGTGGCCATATTAAGGCGTTCCTCAAGCTCTTTTTGTCTTCCACTTAATTTGCCCTTTTCTATAAAATCAGCAAAAAGCATCACCATTGGATTATTTTTATCATAACTTATTCTATGGTCAAATATAATGACTTTTTCTATTTTTGTCTCAGGTAGAATTGACATAGCCTTATCATAGTGTTCCTGCTTTTCCACAAATAGTATTCTTATATTGCAGTCATTTACTATATACTTTAGCTCCTCTGCCGAGTTTGATTGATATATAGGGACAGAGCATGCCCTGATTGAAAAACAGGCAAAATCAACAACAGCCCACTCAACCCTGTTGTTTGAAAATATCCCAACAAACTCTCTCTCTTTAACCCCCTCTTCCAAAAGAGCCATAGCACAGTTATCAATTAAATCAACAAAGCGCTTCCAGCTAAATTCTTCCCATTGTCCAAAGGCCTTATGCCTCACAGCAATTTTTTTATCACCAAATTTTTCTGCCCTTTTATGGACCATCTTCCCAAGATGATCATCTTTGGACAAAAACTCAGCAAATTCCTTTTCGTAATCTACATTACTTTTCATAAAAACCTCACAGATATTTCAAATAATAGCAAAACCCATCTGTAAGGTTTTAACATAATTCATTATAAAAGTCTTGTCGATTTATAACTTTTAAAATTTCTTTCTTTTAAAAATTATAATTTTTAAAAAACGACAAGATAGCTTTCAGCCAGAGGGAGTAATTCATCTCTAAACAAAATGCACTGTTAATGTATTATGATTGACATATTGAAATGACACTTTAGTCTAATTAAAAAATTAGATGCCGGACAAGCTATTATGGAAAAAAGTATTCTTTATTTCTTGATGTTTTTTGGTCCAACCTTTGCAGTAGTTATTTCCATAGGCCAGATTGTTCAGGCAAAAAAGGCATTGATCGATTACCTCTTTGCTGCCTCTTTTTTTGGAATGGCTCTGTGGATGTATCAAATATGTCTTTTAAGCACAGATATTCTCTACCTCCATAAATATGCCTTTATCTATATAGCACTGTTTCCCTTACCTTTGATATATATAATTCCACCTATAATGGTTATGAGATATAAGTGGGTTCTTTCCAGTTCCTTTGACATAAACAAAACTCACATTGCCATCTTCTTACCTTCACTATTTTGCCTTGGATGGATTTTGTATGGGCCGATAAGGGGAATTACTTTTGATAGCACTTACTGCTGTGCCTTTCCTCTGATAGGCTCAAAATTTGCCACATTGCCCCTTTACTTTAAAATAACATATATAATAATCATTTTGCCAAATCTCTATGTGGCAACTCTAATGTCCCCTGTTTTAATCAAAATGCTGCCAGTATGGCAAAGATATAGAAACAATCAAATATCTAAAGCTGCAAGAATGGGATACATTTCTGCCCTGTCAATTGCCATGACCAATATACTTTGCTTTATGGGCTATATATTTTCTCTCAGGCTTGTTCATATATCTGTTCTCCTGGCAAATTGTGCAACAATATATGTATACCTTGTGACTCAACGACATCCTCACTATCACAGACTACTTCGAAGTGAAACTCGAAAAGCCCATTACGAAAGATCCAGAACAAAAGGACTTGATGTAAACAAAATACTTCAGAGATTGAAAGAACTAATGGAAGAGGAAAAGATATTTGCAGATGAAGAGCTAACCTTAAAGGATTTAGCATCAGAATTAGGAATCAGTCAGCATCAACTCTCTCAAATCTTAAATGATAATCTCAAAAAAAACTTTAACACCTTTATAAATGAATACCGCATAGAAGAAGCAAAAAAAATGCTTATAGAAGAAAAAGAAAGATCCATTCTCTCTATTGGCATTGCTGTTGGATTTAACTCAAATACCGCATTTACAACTGTCTTTTCTAAAATTACAGGACTAACGCCAAGTCAATACAGAAAGCAACACTCATAATTATTTTAATTTATAGATAACTATTTTATCAATTTCAGCAAACTTCTCATAATTTTTCTTTATAAACTCATCAAGCTCAATAAACTCTGAGATAGGAAATCTGTCATATCCAAAATATCCGGATGGAGAAGTATCTGCAATAAACTTAGGCTTGTTTTTTCTTAAATCATCGCAAAGGATTGGTAAAAATTTGCCTGCAAAATTCTTTCTCTTTGCATCCGATTTATTGTCTGTGCCAAAAACCCTTCCTGATACAAAATCCGATATAATAAAACGTGAAGCAGGCCTTCTATCGGCAAAATAATAAACAGGAGTGGCCCATCCCCATACATATATTTTATCATTAAAAGATGAATTATTTTTTATAAACTCACCAACCCTTTTATAACTTATCTCAGATCTGTAATTGGGGTAATTTATTAATTCATAGGACTTTAGCATATCGACTCTGCTTAAGGTTAAGATAAATACAGGCAGAGCTATCCATAGCCAGAAAAATTTTTTAAAAGCAAAGTGCTCATAAAAAAATGCACCCAGTAAAGAAAGAGGTGGGACTATTTGAATAAAATAATGTCCATATCCTCTGCCCCCCAGTGTTGCAGCATAAAATGAAAGTAAAAGCCAGCAAATAAAAAAGACAAAAAGCTCCATTCTTTCTCTTTCAATTTCTTTCCAGCGGCTGCTTTTGATGAACTCCTTTAAAAATCCAGTAGCAATACATAGCCATACCGGAAATCCAAGCAAAACAAAATAAATGCTTCTAAAAAAAATCTTAGAGACAGAGCCTGAAGCAGTGCCAGATTCTATATATCCAAAGTTATACAAAAAACCCCAAAACAAAGCATCATCAAAAATTCCCTTTTTATAGAAAAAAAGAGACATGGCAATTATTGGAACAAAAGAAGCAACCCCTGTAATAAAAAGCTTTATGAGCAATTGCTTTATCTTAACCCCTTCCCCTTTATAGAAAAAAAAGATAGCAATTAATGTATATATTACATACAAAATTGCAACAACAGCTGATTTGTAATTAGTCAAAATAGCAAGGCCAAGCAAAAATCCAGAGATTACATGTAGAATTATTCCTCGAAAATTTGTCCCATAAAAAAGAAAGAGATAGCATGAGGCAATTAAAGGAAGATTAATCAAAGTCTCACCATTTGTGGATATATATTTTGGCTCATAGGTGTGCATCAACAAGATAAAAGCAATTGTTCCTGCAAAGGCTGCCTTCTCTGGAGCAAATTTTTTAGCTGTAAAAAACACAAATAAGGCTGTTACAAAGACCCATATTGCTGTTACAATGTGAACAGCTATAAGGCTATAACTGCCAGTTAAAAAATAAACAACTGCAAAAAAGAAATATGTCAATGGCGGTTTATTATCAACAACATCCACATAAGGTAATCCTCCAGAGAGAATCACCTTTGCAAATTCACTAAATACTGTCTCATCTATATCAATTATATGCTGATAAAAAGTTGGTAATCTCAAGAGAAAAACAGCAAGGGCTATCCACAGAAAATATTTCCAATTGAACTTTATTTTTTTCTCGTCCATATTCTTCCGTCACCAAAGTATCCTTTAAATTCATAATTTGTATTCAGGTATCTTATCACATCTGGAAAATCATCAAGTGTTGCAAAACTGCCAAAGCGAATTATAGGAGCAGTGGTGAGATCTATATAAAATGGGGGATCACTCTTTTTCCTATAAACCAGAACTTTTCTTATCATTGAGGTACCACCTACATCAACAAAAATATCAGGTGAAAGCCTCTTTATGTCTTCAATAAAATCCCTCTGATATTTTTGATAAAAATCAATATTTCCCTTCTCTCTCTGAACTATTGCATACAAAGCTCCTTCGTTTAACCAATAGGAATATCCTGCAGAATATCTACCAGAATAATAAGTAATCTCTGTCCCCATTGGCCATGAGAGCACAGTCCAGTCTGCAGGAGTATTGTGATTAATATACTCCAAAACAGGAACAATGCTTTTGTGTGGAAGCAAATATTCCCCATGAGATGCAAGGGCTACCATTCTGAAATAATATGCAAAATTACCTTCATTCTGTTTTAACTCTGGTGCAAAATTTCTTATGTAGGCATCTTTTACATTCCATGCAAAGAAAAATATAACAGGAATTGTAAAGGCAAGAAAAGCCCTTTTAGAAAAAACGCCCTGTGAAATATGGAGAGTTATATACCTTCCAGAAAGAATCGCCAGAGGTGGAAGCACAGGAATAAAATAGTGAACAGAAAGTCTTGCACCTCCAGCAAAAACAGAAATAAACAGAGTCAAAACTACAGACACCAAAAAGGCCTCTTTTTCGGTTTTTTCTCTGTCTTTAAAAAACTGAACAAGAGCAAAAAATCCTGGCACCCATAACATGCTATGATATAGCCCAAAATGAATAAAGCGCAATAAGAGCTTTCCTATAACCATAAAGGGATTAAAACCTCTGTTTGCAACATAGCTTACCATAGGGTAAAGTTTTGCTCTTAATTTATCATAAAAAACAAAATGAGTCCAATTCCAGTCAATAACCAAAAGCATAATAAAAACTATTGAAAAAAATGCTATGAAGAGATAATATCTTTGAGGAGAAAATTTAAACCAACCCCTGTAAATAGGAAATACAAAAATAACATAACTCAATATTGCCAAAAGGGAAAAAATCCCCTGAGTTTTAATCATGAAAGCAGCATAAATTCCAATAGCAATGAAAGGCAAGTTATAGAATTTTTTTTCAAAAAAAACTAAATAGGTAAAATAAAAAGCAGCCATGCAGAAAAGATTATATAACACCTCCCCATTAGTTGCGGTAAATTCCGTATTGTAAGAAGAGATTAAAAATCCATAGAGCATAGCAGCAACAATCCCACATCCCAGATTATAAATCTTTTGTGCAAGAAGAATTATAAAGACCATTGTCAAAAGTATAAAGATTATACCAACAAGATGAAATGAGGTGACAGAATCACCAAAAAATAATATGCTCCACTTCATTAAGTAGTGATTTAGCCAATTCTTATTTGGATAAAAGGGAAGTCCTGCTAAATCTCTTTTAGCAAGTATGTAGGAGGTAACCACATCTACATGAATAAAGTCTATGAATAAAGTATGAGCTCTTAAAATAAAAGCTCCAAGAAAAACAAAGAGGAGCGATTTCCATCTCTCCCCAAAAGCTACAAAATTCCAGAATTTATCTGCCAGTTCTTGAAGTTTACTCATATTTAAGTGCCTCTATGGGTTTAAGCTCTGCTGCCTTTTTTGAAGGATAATAGCCAAAGAATACTCCAACTGCAGTAGCAAAAAAAACAGAAACAAAAATTGAAGTAACAGTAAATATAAATTGCCACTTTACGAAATAAACAATAACAGCATATATCCCAATTCCAAGGCATATACCAACAATACCACCAAACATACTTAGAGAAACTGACTCAATTAAAAACTGCAGCATAATATCCTTCTTCTTTGCGCCAATTGCCATTCTTATACCAATCTCCCTTGTCCTCTCTGTAACAGAAACAAGCATTATATTCATAATGCCAACTCCTCCTACAAAAAGAGAGATAGAAGCAATGCCTGCCAGAAGTATTGCCAGGGCATTAGATATATCATTTGCCATCTTTAGCTTATCCTCACTTGTGCTTATCTCAAACCTATCTGGCTGACCCTCTGGTATTGAAAACCTATTGCGGAAATAACGGATAAGGAGCTTTTCCACCTGTGGGACATAATCTGGCTCTTTGGCCTTTACATAAATCTCATCAAAAAAAGTTCTTCCCATTATCCTCTTATTAAAAGTTGTATAAGGAATCATAACAACATTATCAAAGTCCCTGCCTCCAAAGGCCTTCCCAACTTTTTCCATAATTCCAATTACAGTAAAAGGAACACCATTTATCAAAATTATCTCACCAATGGGATCTCTACCTTCAAAAAGCATGTTCTCCACAGTAACTCCTATTACTGCGACTTTTGCAGTAGTTATAACATCATTTTCTGATAAAAATCTCCCTCTATCTATTTTGTTACCTTTTATGTCAAAATAGGCCTCTCCAACTCCTTCCACATTTGTTTGAGTATTTTTATCTTTATAGATTGCTATAAGTCCGCTTTTTCGATCAAAGGGACTTATCTTATCTATCTGATAAAAGGTCTTTTTTAGCTCTACAAGATCTGCATCCTGTATCCATTTGCCAGTAACTCCCGATTTTGAAGAAAAGCTTATAGCATTTGCACCAAAGGTTACAATCTTATCACGAACCTCAACCTTTGCACTATTGCCAAGGCCTATCATAACAATTACAGAGGAAATCCCTATGATGATGCCTATGCTTGTTAAAACAGATCTCATCTTATTTTTAGAAAGAGCTCTTAAAGCTGTAATAATCAAATTGCGATAATTCATATATATTATATCCCGATAATTCTAAAGATTAATAAATAAGGAAAATAGCAGTGTAAACATTGCAAGTATAATATCTATTACAAATAAGTCAAGTTTAGAATTTTTACTGCTTTAGTTTATTTTTTGGGAAAACTCTATTTTTTAATGCAAGATTTTTAATATAATTATAAAACTGCCTGTGCTCTTCATCGGAAAAACTAATCTCCCTTTTTTGAGAAGCCTCTGCCCTGAAAATGCCATCAAGCATTATCTCTCCCGGGACATAAGGATAAAAAGGCCTCTGGGAAAAAACAGATAATCCCATAAATGAATTATAATCATTAATCCTAAGTATATCACAAAATGTTGGTGCAATATCAAGATTTGTTGCATGCACATAAGTCTTTTTGCCATGGAATTTTTTTACTCCGGGAAGGTAGAGAATACAGGTAATTGTATCCTGTCGTGCTCTGTTAAAACTCTCTCCCCTTAACTTAAAGTATTTTGGATTCATAACCATGGCATGATCTGCAATAAACAAAAGGATCGTATTGTCATAATATGGAGAATTTTTGAAGTAATCCCAGAAGATCCCAAAGGCCTGATCCGTTGAATAGACGCAATCAAAAATAGGATCAGAAAATTTTTTATCCGCCTCAGAGAGATGATAGGGTGGATGTAAATCAATTGTTGATATAGTAACCAGAAAAGGCTCCTTAAAACTTTTATCTGTAAACTTCTTTACCACATAGCGAAACAAATCCCTATCCCTTAAGCCCCATTTTAAAATTGGATCTTTTGCCATAGCTCTCATCTCTGGATTTTCAAGAGATAAAAACTCATCAAAGCCGTGATTTTTGAATATAGTCTCTGCAGAAGCAAAATCTGAGGTTGAGCCTTGAATATGAGCACAATGGTATCCATGCTTTTTTAAGATCTCAGATAAAAAAGAAAACTTCAAGTTAGTCAATTTGTTGTTCTGGGTGATGTTGTATTTCTCCACATAATATGGAAATCCAGACATGGTGGCAATAATCCCTGTTATAGTTGGTGCTATTATGTTATACATATTCTCAAAGGTAAGAGAATGCTTCTTAAAATCGTCAAGGTTAGGTGTAAGGCCCTGAATGCCATGCATCTCTTGAGTTGTAAAATATTTTGAAAAGGACTCCGCAAAGATTATTACAATGTTTGTTCCTTCAGGAAGCTTTGGCACATCGCTCTGTTTTTTATCAGAGACATATATGCTTCTTTTAAGTAGAGGATATTCAGTTGATACAGATTCCAGAACAATCCCTGATTTGCGACACTTTTCTTTGATTTCCTCTGAGAGTTTTAAGCCATTCTCATCCTCTTCTGGCATAAGGTAATCGTAAAGAGAAGTAAGGACATGGACTTCTGGTATCTTTAAATATATGGCAGCATCGTATTTTTTTGCAAAGGGGGATTCCATCATATAGAAAAGTATAAAATACATTAGATATACAAAGACTACTATGGAAAGGTTTACTGCCCATGCAAGTCTCCTCACATAAGCAAAATCTTTCTCTACCGGCTTCACCTTTTCAAGAAACTCTCGAAATCTTTTCGCTCTTTTGCTCATATAAACAACAAGCAAGATAAAGGCGATAATCACAACTATTCCTGCAATACCTGATGGCGTTGTAAAAAACATAAGGTTTTCTTTATTCCAGAAGTGAGACCATATTACATGATCAACATGAGCTCCGCTATAAAGAAATGTCCCAAAATCAATAGAGCGCGCAAAGATAGAGAAAATAGCACAAATCGATATTGCAATATAAAAACAAAATCTTTTATATCTTCCCTTGACCCCCTGGAAAAAATAAAATGCCACAACAAGAGCTATTGAGAAGCCAATATAATACAACAGGAGAAGAATCATTGGGCCACGAACAACCCCTCTGTCAAAATTCTGCATATCAAGATAGATATAGGCCACCCCATAGTGCCATAGATAAAAATAAAGTGTAAGTATAATAATAAACAAAAATGGCCAGTAAAAAATAAATGGTATATTTTTATAGCCCTCAAGTAGCTCTGGATGAAGAAACTTAAAAAGTGGAAGTAAAAAATAAAAATAAAAAGCCAAAATAGTGAAAAAAACCACAACTGCTAAAAAGTATATATTAAACAAATCACTCTTTAATATAAATTCAAGTGGATATATATTAAGCCCGATTAATGGCAAATGCGCAAATATAAAACGTCTCTGAAATTCCTCATAATAATTGTTCTTTGCTATAAGCTTTTTAAATATGTAATTTGTAATGCCACCATATAATATTCCTGAAAGAATTGAAATCACTGTGGCAATTATAAGTCTCTCTTGCAGATGAATATAATTATTGTAGGTATAGGCAAAATAAAACTGCGAATAAAGACCAATAGATAAAAATAAAAATATATATAGTATAAAGAAATTTCTTTTAACCATTATTCACTCCAGAGTCTGCTAAGAATTTTAACAAAAATAAAATCGGTCAATAAAAATTTTGTGATTGTGTAGGCAGATTTAATTTTATTGACTTTTCCTGAAAACTCTTTTTTCATGTTAAAATAAAGATAGTAAGATAAAAATTCAGGAAGCCATAATGAATCAACACACAACAAAATATCTAAGTAGTCTAAAAATATATTCCCTATTAATAATTTATAGCTTTAGTGTCTTATTTTTTTGCACTACCTCATCACCTTTCTACATTTTAAACACCTGGAATGATTCAAATGTTTTTTTTACCATGGGAAAATCCATGATGAATGGATTGGTCCCATACAGAGATCTTTTTGAGCAAAAAGGACCTCTATTATTTCTGATAAATGGAATTGGCTATATAATTTCAAATACAACATACATTGGTATATATTTATTGCAGTGCCTTTCTCTATCCATAACTCTAATTTTTGCCTACAAACTTCTTTGCTTATATATCTCAAAAGAGAGGGCTAAACTCGGAACAATAATTCTGCCGCTGTTTATATACTATGGGACTTCCTATTGTGGAGGAGGAAATACTGCTGAAGAATACTGCTTACCATTTATGATGATAAGCCTATATTATTTTATGCTGTATTTTAAAAATACAGAAGATAACAAGCATAAGCCACTAATAATGCTTATCCATGGTTTTAATGCAGCATGTGTTTTTCTAATCAAATTTAACCTCTCAGCCTTTTGGTTTGGATTCGGTTTTATTATATTAATAAAACTTATAGCAGCTAAAGAATTCAAAAATTTATTTATTAATGTATTCTATGGATTAATAGGATTCTCAATTCCAGTTATCCCATTCATTATTTACTTCATAAATGCTAATGGTTTAAAAGATGCAATCTCGATGTATTTACTTCTAAATTTTAAATATGCTGAAGATATGTCAGTATCACCGAATAAATTCCATTTTATAAACATATTCTTTTTTACAATAGGGAAAATTATAGTAGTCCACCCTTTCTTGGTAGCAGCAATAACAATAAGTATTATTTCTGTTTCCAGAGATAACAACATTTTATCTAAATATGGCCAGAAAGCCATTATTCTATCTGTAGTTATATTTTATCTTGCAATATATGGCAGTGGTCACAGCTCAAAATATTATATAATCCCTTTTTCTATATTTACTATATTTGGAATTCTCTATGTAATACAAAAACTTGATAAGGTTTTACCTGCCAGGCCAACATCTCTGCTAATTATTGCTATATTTATAGCAACAGTTTTTTCAAATTATATATTTGTTTATCACTCACATTTAATTAGAAACGGCAAAAGAATTTTAGCCCAATATGCATTCGCAGAAATAATCAACAAAGAAGCCAAACCAACATTGCTTGAGCTCACAGAGCCCGGTGCAACATACAGTGATGGATTTCTTACTGCAGCAAATCTTCTTCCAGCAACTAAATATTTTTCAACTCCAAATCTACCTTATGAAAAATTCCCATATCCATTAGAAGCCCAGCTTGAACTAATTAAAAATAAAAAGATAAAATTTGTAATTGTAATGGAAAAACTAAAAAGAACAAAAGAAGAATTCAATCAACCACCTATGGGCAATCTACCAATTCATTATGAAATACAAGAAGCTCTTCTAAATAATTATAAACCAATTCAATCAATTATACAAAAAAATGGAGCAGGTGAACATATATATACTTTATATAAATTAAAATAATATCAGCATGTTATGAAACTTGTGCATTTAAAATCCTTTTTAATTCATAAGCAGCAATAAATTCATCAATACGATTACAGCTTAAAAGGTGACCGGACTCTTCTAAAGGTAAGGAATTAATATATGTTTTGTCCATATCAGGATTCCCTGGGTGTAACATAATTTCAACGGTATCATATGGCTGCTTATTTTTATTTTTGCATAAAAAAAATCTTAATAATATTTCTGGTGAAATTTTACAACTATAAATAATGCTAAAAAAATAACCCCTGGAACTAACTCCATTTATAAAATAAAATGACTTTAAAATAAAAAATTTAACCAATCCCACAAGTATATCTTTGGCAGATTTAACTTTTCTCATTGTAAAAATAAAGCTTTCATTTATTAATCGAATATCATCTATCTGATGATAATGTGCTATTCTACGCACAACCTGAAAAATTCCTGGAATAGTATGAATATGACGATGACTATCAATGTGGTTAATTAAGATTCCTAAATTTTTCAACTTCAAAATTTGCGCATTTAATTCTGCTTCCACTTGCCTCAAAAATCTTTTTTTAGTAAATGGATTAATCAAATAAAAAATTATCTTTAAAAAATTTAATTTTAAAAAGCCTTCTTCATTGGCAATCATCCAGACTTCTTCTAAAGGAGCACAACACTTTCCACATGTCAAAGTAAGATGAATCCCGATAGGCATTAAAGGCACTTCTTGTCTAACAATATTCATTGCATCATAAGTATAATTGCAATTAGGAAACAAACTTGCCCGTGAAATACACCCATCTTTATATAAATGGACAATTGCTCGATTAACCCCTGGTGAAATCCCAAAATCATCTGCTGTTACTATTATTCTTTCTTTTAGATTTAACATAATTTATTTCTTCACTTATAAGATATGTTGGCCTTCGTTTAACCTCTTCATATATTTTAGCCAAGTATTCACCGATGATACCCAAAGAGATTAATATCGACCCTCCAAGGATTCCTAACATAACAATGACTGTTGGAAAACCCTCTGCAGACTGGTTCATAAATTTTTTATAAACAGACTCTACTATTACAACAAAGGCAAACAGACAAAAAAATAGACCTATATATGTCGGGACATGGAGAAGAGAAGACGAAAATGAAATAATGGCATTTCTTGCGAGATTAATTAATCCTGAGGTTGACCATTTGCTTGAACCTACCAATCTCTCATGGGTTTTATATCTGACATAGCCTCTCTTAAATCCAATCCAGGCACTCATGCCCCTAAAAAATAATGTTCTCTCTGTCATAGTTAGATAAGCATCTATGGCCTTGCGATTAAGAAGTTTAAAATCCGATGCGTGCTGCAAATTAATATTGGTTAGCTTAGAAAAAATTTTATAAAAAGATAGAGAAAGTATCTTATAAATTAAAGATTCATTCCCTCTTTCCTCTTTAATTCCATCAATGACATCTGCATCAATCTCTGACATCATTTTAAACATTTCAGGGATTACATGAGGCGGATGCTGTAAATCAGAATCCATAATTAGAACATAATCTGTTTTTACATATTCCAAACCAGCCCTCAAAGCAGATTCTTTTCCAAAATTTCTGCTTAATCTTATACCTCTTACTGGGAAAATTGTAGAAAGATACTTAATTTTTTCCCATGTATTATCTGAACTCCCATCATCAACAATGCATATTTCATATTTCCTACAGCATTGCGATAAATAATTACAAATCTCAGATACCGCATTTTCAATTCCATTCTCTTCATTAAAAGCAGGAAGTAACACTGTTACATTATCAACTCTTTTAGCCATAAAAAATCCAGTCTCGTAAAATAAAATTTAACTATCTATTCATAAAAGGTCCAGAATCTGTTGCCAAGATAATTCACGCACATGGTAAAGCAAATTGTAATAAATTGAGAAAGCCATGGATGCAAATGAATTAAATCCACAAGAACAAACATCGATAAAGAATTAACGATTATTGATAAAATATTAACAAATAAAAACTTAAGAAACTTTCTGTTAGTATCGCCATAGGATTCAAAAGTCCAGCTTCTATTAAAAGCAAAACTATTTATAGTAGCAAGAATATAGGCTATTGAAGTTGCCAGCAAGTAATGTAATTTCATTACATTAAATAATATAAAAAACAAAATAAAAAAAACAATAGTATTTAATATACCTATAAGCCCAAACTTAAATATCCTTATAAATTCTTCTCTATGTTGGTCTTTTAAAAAAAGAAAAGATTTTTCCATAACAAAACATCCTCTCACTTCCCAAAAATCACAATCTCTTCAGTAACATAATCAGCTCTAAAGGGCCATGGGACACTATGAGTAAATACTATCTTTTTATTATACTCTGTTTTACCTGCAAACAATTTTCGTATAAAATCTCCCTGCTGTGAGGTTTTGAAATTTAAATCCCTCTCGGAAATTTTTTTCCCGTCTTCTATGGATAAATCAATTTCCTTGAAAAATCGTCTATACCATTTGGATGATATTATTATATAATCGGGATTACGCTGTGCTATATTGTCAAAATCTTTCTTTATTCTATATTCTCTTATATTTTCAGGAAATTGAGGAAGATATACATAATCCTCATAATGCTCTATCTTTGTTCCAGATGATAAATTTTCTTTCATCCACTCAGTCACTTCATATCTCTTATCAAGCAGTAGATTAACATTTACATTTACTGCGAAAATAAACATATATAAAATCATAGGAGAAAAAATAATCCAAAAAACATTTTTATTTAACTTTTCATAAAGCAATGCAAAAGTATATCCACCATAGACAGTAAGCAAAATTGAAGGAGCAAGTATAAATCTATGATCTGATCTTTTGACAACCATCACAAAAAAGATAATAAAAGAAAGACCTGAAAAAAGTGGGAGCAAACTTAATACAAAAGACTTATCCTTTTTCTCCAAAATAAAAAGAAACAAAATCCCAACAAGAGTAGCTATGGCAACAGGCAAGGATACTATCTGTTTTATATAAACAGGAAGCAAGTCTTTAAAGAGAGAAGCATAGCCAGCCAGAGAGGTTACATAAGGAGTATAACCTTCTGTATTTTCACCAGTCATGGTTTTAATTCTCAATATAAAACCACTATAGTTTAATATTAAATTCTCAACAATGATAAATCCTACTATAAAAAAAGTGGTGAAGAATAAAAAATTTCTTTTATATATTTGCCAGAATGATTTATCCCTACTTTTAAAAATAGGGATAATAATCAAATAGATAATAAATGGAATAACGAAGAGAGCATACCCCTGATCCTTTGTTCCAAAGCAAAGAACTGTTGTTATTGCACAATATATATAATTCTCTTTTTTATTATATTTTACTGCCAGCACAAGATGGTAAAGTGCAAAAAGTCCCCAAAATATATATGGAACATCAAGATTTGCCGTATGGGAATAATAGTTAAACGAAGCATTAAAAGTAAGCAAAGCAGCTGAAAACAAAGCCTTTTTTTCATCAAATATTTCTTTAACAATTTTGTATGTAAAGTAAACAATCCCTATACTCATAAAAAGAGATACAATATTCCCTATAAGTATTATAGCAGATGTATAATACTTAATAGGCAAAATAGTCTGAACAAGCTCCCATTGTTCAAGTGGAGGGAGAGTCTTTGTTTTAGCTACAAGCACCTTAATCTCTGATGGCGAGTGTAAAACAAGAGCATGAATAGCCCCAATAATTAAAATTGGCAAAATCAAAATAGCAAGTATAACAAGATGAGCCATGGGATAATGATAGACAAAACCAAAAGAAAAACCCTTCGCAAGGCCTTTAAGCACACCAGAGGGCACAACAGCATCAATTGCCCATGAATCAAAATTAGGCAAGCCCCATGTAATCCCTATGCCATGAATAAGCAAATTAACTCCCAAAATGGCAGAAAGAATTTTATTTGAATTAACAAATTCTCTAAGATTTTTTAAAATCATAATAACCCCGCAAAAATACGCTATCGCTATTTTGTATATTCCATAAGTTCAGGATCTATATATTTTGTGAAATCAGGATCAACCTTTTTGAGAATATGCTTGCCGTATCTTACATTCCCTTCGCAATAGCCAACAGGTTCTGTCATTTTATCAAGAAGAGTTTTGTAATATCTCTGCGTTACAATTTCTTTATCATATCCCATCAAATAAAGGATTGTGGGGAAAATCTGATAATGAGAGCATTTGTTATAATTCACAGCAACCATATCGGCAAAAACTTTTTTAAGATCCTTATCATGAGTAAAGATCATCATTGGCACAATAGCCTCTTGCGGTATTGAATTTTTACTTCTTCCATGAAGCAGCATAGTATCTCTAAAGCTGTCATCAAAGAGGTTTTGCCCATGATCTGATGTATAGATTATTATTGTATTTTCTAATGATAAATCCTTTAATAAAATTTTAAAGAATTCATTAACAGTCCAGCGTATAGAATTTCTGTACGAATTAACAAGCTTTTGTCTATCCTTTGTAGGAAATCCCTTTTCCATTACAGGTTTGAATATTCTCTCCCTATCGGGATAAGTATTCTCATAATGAAAATGAGCACCTGATTTTACAAGGTAAATAAACTTTTTACCAGGTGAATTTATAAGTTCTCTCAGCTTCCATGCTGCTGCATGATCGCTTGATTCTTTACCATCACGACTTTTTATCCACAGCAATGTATCTATATGAGCAGCCTCTGCATCATCCATATAATCATTGTAGCTGCTCTTTTGAGCATCAAGGTAAATTGCTCTGTATCCTGCTTTGCGTGCATATTGCCATATCAATGGATTTGTAAAAAGATTCCTTCCATCTGGACCTGTAAACTCCTCTGGCCCTATACCCATACGCAAAATTGCATTGCTACCATTGCTTCTATTATACGAAGACATCGCAAGACCATAATTTATAATCTCTTCTTTGATAGTCAGCAAATATGGTGTAGTTTTTCTATTATAGTTGAGATCGATAAAATCACCTCTGATACTTTCATCTACTATCAAAATAATATTATCAATCTTTGAATGAGAGGTAACTGGTATTGATACTTCTTTCCGAGGAGTAATTTTATATTCCAGTGTAACCTTGGTCATTGCAGCAAAGAAAGGGATAAGTGAAACATGGACAGGTAAACCATCAATCCCTTTACCGTCAATACTTGCAGAAACTTCAAAGACAAAAAGAATACTCAACAAAAAGGAAATAGTTCTTCTCCAGCCAGAAAATATTTTAAAATCAGATCCAGATGGGATAAAAGATACAACAAGAAAAATAATCAAGCGAATGAGTGGCCAAAGTCCCAGCTGCCAGTACATGGTCAAAGCCTCAGATGCATAGCTTTTTTCACTCCACAAAAATGACATAGACTCCACAGTAAGACAATCTCCCATTATTGTGTAGTGGAGATCCAGAGCAAATCCAGAAATACCCAGTAGTGTCACAACAATAATTTTTGAAGGAGAATTCTTTTTAAAGGCAAAAGCAATAATAGCAAAAATGGATACAGCCCAGATTAAGAGAAAATAGAAAAACTGAAATTTGCTCTCAAAAAAATACTCAGTGGCAACTCTGACAGTAGAGCCAGTGGAAAAATACATTATTGCAATAACTGCAAAAATTTTTAACAAATCTATAAACTTTTCAAAAGATTTTCTCATTAAAGATCAACACCTCATATAAAATTGATACATTTAAAAAACTAATATAGAATTTTTTGAATTGAATATGTCAAGAAAAAGATGCTCCTTTATAGTTTTCCTCCAGAAACTTTTTAATCTCTGCAGGGTCCTTTGGCAAAATTCCATCACAACCTGAAGCAAGCAAAGCATTAGCTGTTTCCTCTGAGCCAGAAATAGCATAAATCTTCACATCAACTCGATACTTCCTTATCTTGTTAACTAAAGCAGTGCCATCATTTATACCTGCAAGAAAAAAATCCACAAGAACAAGGCCTATATTTTCACTCCCCAGCAGCTTCAAGGCTTCAGAAACAGTATCAGCAAAGAAGAGAGTAAATCCGCTCTTTGAAAGAACGGATTTAAGCAATGTCTGCTCAATCCGGGAATCATCTACAATGAGAATATTATGTGTATCTCGTTTCATGAATTTACACTCTCAAAAAATAAAATATCATTAGTTACTTGACATAAAACAGCCTTTTAAAAAGGCTACTACTAAAAGAGCTAAAAATTAACAACATAAAAATCTTTGGTCAAATATTTTTTACAATATAAAACTAATCCTTAAAAAGGTAAAAATGGGCATAAAAAAAGAAATCGAAAAACGCAAAACTTTTGCAATAATAAGCCACCCTGATGCTGGGAAAACAACTCTTACAGAAAAGCTACTCCTTTACAGTGGGGCAATACAAATAGCCGGAGCTGTTAAGTCAAACAAAATCAAGAAGACTGCCACATCAGACTTTATGGAAATAGAAAGGCAAAGAGGAATTTCTGTTTCCACTTCTGTATTGTCCTTTAATTACAAAGGCTATATTATCAATCTGCTGGATACCCCGGGACACAAAGATTTTGCAGAGGATACATATAGAACTCTCACTGCTGTTGACAGTGTTATACTCGTAATTGACAGCGTAAAAGGAGTTGAAGAGCAAACAAGAAAACTTATGGAAGTTTGCCGCATGAGAAACTATCCTGTTATAGTTTTTATAAACAAATTAGACAGAGAAGGGAAAGAACCTATTGAACTCCTTGATGAGATAGAAAAAGAGCTCAACATCAAAGTAAGACCTCTCACCTGGCCTGTAGGAATGGGGAGCAGATTTAAAGGAGTATATAACATATACAAGAGCACCTTCAACTTCTTTAAATCTGGCAAAACAGTGGTGGAGGAAGAGGTAACAACATTTAAAGATCTAAGCGATCCAGATATAGACAAAGCCATAGGCCACAATGAGGCCATGGCACTAAGGGATGACATTGAACTCATAGACACAATATATGAAAACTTTAAACTTGAGAGCTATCTAAATGGAGATATTGCTCCTGTATTCTTTGGGAGTGCCGTAAATAACTTTGGGGTCAAGGAGCTTCTTGATACCTTTGTAGAAATTGCACCATGCCCGGGCCCCAGAGAAGCTACATGTGGGCTTGTTGAACCTTCTACAGAAAAATTTAGTGGATTTGTATTTAAAATACATGCAAATATAGATCCCAGGCACAGGGACCGTATTGCTTTTTTTAGAGTGTGCTCTGGAAAATTTGAAAGGAATAAATTCTATCATCATGTCCGTCTTGGCAGGGATATAAAATTTCCAAATCCTGCAAATTTTATGGCTCAGGATAAAAGTATAATAGAAGAAGCCTTCCCTGGAGATGTTATAGGTTTATATGACTCTGGAATTTTTAAAATAGGTGACACTCTCACAGAAGGAGAGGCCTTTATGTATAAGGGGGTGCCAAGGTTTTCTCCAGAGCATTTCTGTGAGGTGCAAAACACAGATCCCTTTAAATCAAAGCAACTGGAAAAGGGTCTTATGCAACTTACAGACGAAGGACTTGCTCAGCTTTTTTTACAAAATCCTGGCAACAGACGAATTCTCGGTGTTGTTGGCACACTGCAGTTTGATGTTATCAAATACAGACTCCTCCATGAGTTCGGTGCAAACTGCAAATTCTCTCCAATAAATGGATATAAAGCTGTCTGGGTAAAATTTAAAAATCCAAAGGATATAGAGGATCTCACAACTTACAGATACCACTCGCTGTTTTATGACAAAAACAACAATCTTGTATTTATCCCAGAAAGCAAATTCATATTGCAGCTTGCAAAAGAAAAAAATCCTCAGGCAGAATTTCTTGAAAACATGGAACACAATGATGAGACCTTGGAACTTGAGGCCTCTTAAAAAAAGCATTAAGAAGGTCGGGGTTATTTCCTGACCTTTGGCTTTTTCATTATAAATAGATAGTTAAAACCTCTCAGATAGAAGTTTCCCTCGTCTGCTGCCTTGCGATAATTTCCCATGGAAAGGGTTTTATTGTGGCGAACTACAGAAATTATATCCACAGTTTCAAATCGCAAAGAGAGAATCTGATAAAGACGAAAGCCTATTGGAACAAATCCCTTTTTTTTATCAAAATAGTCACATACATAAAGTCCCATATATTTCCCAGGCTTTAATATTCTATAGATCTCTCCTATAACTTTTTCCATTTCTGTAAAGTAAGACTCTTCATAAGCGGGCAGTTTGCCTATGCAATTTGGGTTATCAGAATAATCTATATTATCACCATAGGGGGGATCAACAAAGACAAAATCGACCTTTCCATCTTCCAGTGGAAGTTTGCGCGCATCTGCTCTGAATATGTCACTGCGAAAAGGATTGATGTCATAGCCCAAAACTCTTCTATTTGTATCCCTGCATACATCAATGGTAGTTCCGCTTCCACACATGGGATCTACAACTAAATCCTTTTCTTTTGTATATCTCATGAGCAAATTCCATATAATATACGAAGGAGTTGCGCCCTTATAATTTTTGTCTCCCTGGTCTTCCTTCCCATAATTTTGGGAAGGATAGTCCCAGAGAGTAGTAACCTGTCTATGCAATTTTGGTTTTGGCATAATTTCCCTAATTCAATTACTGAATCTTTAAAAGAAGCTCGCCAGTTTTAACCCTCTGGCCTTCCTTTACACAAATTTCAGTAACAGTTCCTCTTATAGGAGAAACAACATTTGTCTCCATTTTCATGGCCTCTATTATAAGCAAGCTATCACCCTCTTTAACCTCATCACCCTCTTTTACAAGAATTCTAAAGACATTACCTGGTATGCTTGCACCAATTTCACCTGGCTTTTGAGGATCTGCCATTTGAGTAAAGGTCACAACCTTTTCTGCTCTATAGGTTTTATCAGGAATCTTTATTTCTCTTCTGTTACCATTGACCTCAAAAACTACAGGCCTCATGCCTTCGTTATCAAGCTTGCCAATCTGGACAAGCTGTATAATATAGATCTTACCATCCTCAAGCTCAACCTCAGCAGGCACACCTCTTTTTAATCCTTCAAAGAATAGAGGAGTTTCCATTCTACTGAAATCTCCATATTCCTTAATAAAGGCAATGTACTCATCAAAGACCTTCGGATAGAGAGCAAAGCTTAATAAATCCTGCTTTGTTGGCTTAAATCCATGCTTCTTTTCAATAGAAGCTGCAAGCTCTTCGAAATTGACAGGAGGCAAAAGTTCTCCCGGTCTGCATGTAATTGGCTCTTTGCCTTTAAGTACTATCTGTTGGAGATCAGTTGAAAAACCACCTTCTGGCTGTCCCATCATACCTTCAAAATAAGATACAACAGAATCAGGAAAAGCCAGGTCCTTCCCTTTTTCAAGTATATTCTCAGGGGTGAGCTCGTTTTTTACCATAAATATCGCAAGATCGCCAACCATCTTTGATGAAGGAGTTACCTTCACAATATCTCCCATCATAAAGTTGACTTTCATATACATCTCTTTTACTTCTTTAAACTTATGACCAAGTCCAAAGCTCTCAACCTGAGACTTAAGGTTAGAATACTGACCACCTGGAATTTCGTATTTATAAACTTCTGCTGTTCCAGACTTAAGATCAGACTCAAATTGAGAATACATTGGACGAACATCTTCCCAGTAATCAGCAATTTCTTGAAGAGCATCAAGATCAAAGCCAGGGTCCCTTTCTGTATGTTTAAGCGCTGCAACGATTGAATTAAGTGCAGGCTGGCTTGTAACACCTGACATATTATTAAAGCAAGCATCAACAATATCAACCCCGGCTTCAGCAGCAAGAAGCACTGTTGCCACTGCATTTCCACTTGTATCATGAGTATGAAGATGGATAGGAATTCCTATCTCTTGCTTAAGAGTTTTAATAAGCTTTTCTGCAGCATAAGGCTTTAAAAGTCCAGACATATCCTTTATGCCAAGGATATGAGTGCCCATCTTCTCAAGCTCTTTTGCTTTCTTCACATAATATTCAAGGGTATACTTGTCTCTTCTTGGATCCAGTATATCTCCTGTATAGCATATACAGGCCTCTGCAATTTTACCTGTTTTTAATGTCTCGTCAAGAGCGACCTCCATACCCTTAATCCAGTTAAGTGAATCAAAAATTCTAAAAACATCAATGCCAGCTGCAGCAGCCTCCCTTATAAACTCTCTTACAAGATTATCAGGATAATTTGTATAACCTACAGCATTGGCTCCACGCAAAAGCATCTGAAAGAGTATGTTTGGAATTTTTTTACGCAATTCCTCCAATCGTTTCCATGGATCCTCTTTGAGAAATCTATAGGCAACATCATAGGTTGCACCTCCCCACATCTCCACAGAAAACAAATCCGAGGCAATATAAGAGACTGCTCTGGAAATCTTAAGCATATCATAAGTTCTAAGCCTTGTTGCCATCAAAGATTGATGGGCATCTCTAAAGGAAGTATCTGTCATTAGAAGTTTAGACTGACTCTTAATCCATCTAACAACTCCATCAGGGCCTTCTTTATCCAGAATCTGTTTGGTCCCATTTTTTTCAAAATGCTCTGGGACATGAGGAACATAGGGCACATTGTATTCTTTTGTGTTTCCCTTTGTCTCGTTAACAGCCTTTTCACCAAAGTATTTTAAAAGCCTTACCTCCTTATCGTCCTTTGGTGCAATGTCAAAAAGTTCTGGAGTCTGCTCTATAAAATTTGTCCCACAGTTACCACTGACAAAGGTTGGATGAGACAACACATTTAGCAAAAATCCATCATTTGTCTTCACACCAGAGACAACAAGCTCTCGAATTGATCTCTTGGCCTTATTTATAGCATCTTCAAAGGTTCTGGAAAAGGATATAATCTTCACAAGGAGAGAATCATAATATGGACTTATAACTGAACCTGTATATCCATTGCCTCCATCAAGCCTGATTCCTGGGCCAGAACCTGTTCTGTAAACATCTATACGTCCTGTATCTGGAGCAAAACTATTTGCAGGATCCTCTGTTGTAATACGACACTGTATAGCATAACCGCGGGGCTTTATAAACTCTTGAGATTTTATACCAACCTCTTCGGAATCAAGTCTGTAGCCTTGAGCAATTAAAATCTGGCTCTGAACAATATCAATGCCTGTAACCATTTCTGTTATGGTATGCTCTACCTGAATTCTTGGATTCATCTCAATAAAATAATGTTGACCACTGCTATCTACAAGGAACTCCACTGTTCCAGCATTTCTGTAATTCACCGCCTTTGCGATCTTAAGTGCATCTGCACATATTGCCTCACGCTGTTTATCAGATATTGATAAAGCAGGAGTAAACTCTATTACCTTCTGATGGCGTCGTTGAATTGAACAATCTCTTTCATATAGATGAACCAGATTGCCGTAATTATCACCAAGAATCTGCACCTCTATATGCTTTGGATTATCCAGATACTTTTCCATAAAAATATCATCATTGCCAAAGGCCTTCCGCGCCTCATTACGAGCATTATGCAATCCTGCAAGGAGTTCCTTTTCATCACGAACAATCCTCATACCACGGCCACCGCCTCCAGCTGAGGCCTTAAGCATTATAGGAAACCCACAGGCCCTGGCAAATTCAATAGCCTCTTCGTCACTCTTTATTGGTCTTTCCACTCCGGGGATAGTAGGAACGTTGACACTTTTTGCTACAATCTTGGACTGAATTTTATCACCTAAGTTATTTATCATTTCTGCTGTTGGACCAATAAAGGTAATGCCAGACTTTTCACACTTTGCAGAAAAATCCGCATTCTCTGCTAAAAAGCCATAGCCAGGATGAATTGCATCAACTCCTTTTTTAAGAGCAAGGCCTATTATTTCATCTATTCCCAAATAAGCCTCAATCGGGCCTTTATTCTTTCCAATAAGATAGGACTCATCTGACTTTGTTCTAAATAGAGCATATCTGTCTTCATAAGAATATATGGCAACTGTTCTTATGCCAAGCTCATGACAGGCTCTTATAATCCTTATTGCTATTTCTCCTCTGTTTGCAATAAGCACCTTCTTGAAATTTTTCATAATCGATCTCCATTAAAATAAAATTTTTAAAATAAGCACAGAAACTTTCCCTGAAGAAGGTTAGAAGGGATATGTCTGTGTAAAAAATCAGAGATTATCCAAATTGTATCTATGTCAACGACAAAAAATACATATAAAAAAATAAATTTGACCTGTTAGATTAAAGCTATATATTAAAATCATCAAAATATCATGGAGGTTTATATGCCAGAGCTTAAACGACTCAATATATTTGAAAAAATGCGCGGTCTTCATACAGATATAATGGAAATAAGAAGAAAAACCCTTATAGAAATAGCAAAGATGATCCTGGAAGATAAACCACCTGAATACGTTGAAATGATTCCATACAATGTCATACAAAGAGATGTCCCAACTTATAGAGATTCAGTTTTCGCAGAAAGGGCCATTATCCGCGAAAGAGTTCGCCTTGGATTTGGACTGGATCTGCAAGAATTTGGCAAACACTCACCTGTTCTTTTTGATGTCCATGAGGCTTTTACAGATAAAAAGATAATTAAAAAACCAATAGTCAACGTCATAAAAATAGGATGTGAAAGGTGCCCAACAGATTCATTCATGGTTTCGAATTTATGCAGAGCCTGCATTGCCCATCCATGCACACTTGTTTGCCCCAAAAACTGCATAGAGAAAAAAGACTCAGGTGCAGTCATTGATCAAGATCTATGTATCAAATGTGGTAGATGCGCTCAGGTCTGTCCATACAATGCAATTATATACAGAGAGCGCCCCTGCTCTGCAGCCTGTGGAGTCAATGCGATTGGATCTGATCAATATGGATTTGCAGATATCGATCAAGAAAAATGTGTCAGTTGTGGTCAATGTATTGTCTCATGCCCCTTTGGTGCTATAGGTGAAAAGTCTGAAATTGTCCAGATTCTCCTTGCACTAAAAAATTCAAAAAAAGGAGGAAAATCAGTATATGCAGAGATAGCTCCAAGCTTTACAGGTCAACTGGGCGACAATGTATCTCCAGGGAAGATAGTTACTGCTCTAAAAAAGCTTGGATTCAAAGAAGTTTTTGAAGTTGCCTATGGTGCGGATGTGGATGTTTTGCATATATCCCATGAATTATGTGAAATCATAAAATCAGGAAATAGGAAAAGATTTATTGGCACAAGCTGCTGCCCATCATGGGCAATGGCTGCAAAAAAGAATTTCCCTGAGTTTAGAGATAACATCAGCAAATCCTCAACCCCAATGGTGGAGACAGCTAAAAAAATAAAAATCATGGATAAAGATTCAGTAATAGTATTCATCGGACCATGTATATCAAAAAAACATGAATGCTTTGATGAAGAGGTTGCAGAGCTTGTTGATTACATAATGACCTTTGAAGAGCTCAGTGCACTTGTCATTGCAGAAGGAATTGAACTGCAATCTTTACCCGAAGAAAAAACTCTCTGTGAGGGCTCAAAAAGCGGTAGAAGTTTTCCTGTGGCAGGAGGAGTGGCCTCTGCCATAATTGCACAAACTCAAAGAATGTTAAAAGAAAACTTCGAGATTCCCTTTTCAAGTGCAGACACCCTTGCAGCTTGTCTGAAACTTTTAAAGGATGTAAAATCAGGAAAGCTAAAACCTGCACCTCTACTTATTGAGGGAATGGCATGCCCCTTTGGATGCATTGGAGGACCTGGGACAATGAGCACTTTAATTAAGGCAAAGAAAAGCGTAAGTGATTTTGCTCAAAAAGCAGAATATGATTTGCCATCGGATTATATATCGGAGAGCTAAATTGAATTCACACCATAAAATCTATCTTAAACTCTGTACCTCCATTTTTGACTATGGAGAGTTTACCTTTAAGTTGCTGCACAAGCATATTCACTACGGAAAGTCCAAAGCAACTCTTGCCAAACATTTCACAGGCATCAGGGAGACCAACTCCATTATCCTTAACAGAAATCTGCACAGTTCTTGCAGTCTTTCTAATCATCTTTACATGAATAGTTCCTGATGCTTGCTTGGGGAAAGCATATTTAAAAGCATTGGTAAGAAGCTCATTTATGATTATGCCTGAGGGGAATAAGATAGAAGAATCAAGTTTAAAATCCTCAATCTCTTTCAAAACCTTAATATAACCACCAGGGTTATAGCTCTCAGATATCTTATCTATGAGATCTGAAACATAGGCAAAAACAGGCACACTTCTGTAATCCTCAGATCTATATAGCATCTCGTAAATACTCATCATGCTTATAACTCTGTTCCTTGCATCCTGAATTGCCACAATTGCAGCAGGATCCTGCAAGGTATCTCTCTGCAAATAGAGCAAAGATGCTATTGACCCCATGTTATTTTTAACTCTATGATGAACCTCTTTAAGAAGTAGTTCCTTTTCTTTAAGGAGCTCAACTATCTGAGCCTCAGAGCTTTTCTGTTCTGTTATATCTATAGTCATGGAAAAAAATCCAATGATCTCACCACTGCTTATATGAGGGACATACTCAACCCTGAGTATACGCCTGTCTCCATTTTTGTCAAAGATGTAGTTTTCATAAACAACAGACTCACCACTTAAGGCTTTTTTAATGTAGGGATAAGCTCTTTCCAGATAGTCAGGTGGCACAATATCAGATATCTTTCTTCCACAAAAATCATCTTTATCCATGCCATACCACTGAGCATAGGATTTGTTCACATATACATAGGACTCCTCTTTATCTAAAAAGGCAATATATGCAGGAACTCCATCAATAATAATCTGCAACTTCTCTTCGCTATCTTGTAACTGTTTTGCTGAATTATACTCAGAGGTAATATCTCTAAAGACTATCACCCTCCCTCTTATGTCACCATTCTCATTACGTATTGGAGAACTACTTTTATCAATACGGAAGACTTCGCCACTTCGTGAAAAGAGGATAAGCTTTTTTCTCCATTCCCCCTGAGGATCAAAATTAATAATGTGATGTTCAGAGTCTTTATCTGGTTGATTCTCCTTTATATCCATAACTCTAAAGACATCGTAAAGAGGCCTACCATAGGCCCCATGAAGTTTCCATCCAGTGAGCTGTTCTGCAGATCTGTTCATTCTAAGGATTTTCCCTTGCTCATCTGTTGCTATAACTCCATCAAGTATTGAATGCAACGTAACATCCAGATAAATTTCCCTTTCTTTTGTTTGCCTCTGAGCCTCAAATAACTCAAAAGCCATTTCAATAGATGATAGCAAGACAAACTCCCCAGAATTTTTGACAACATATCCATAGCGGGTAATGTCTTTAACCCGATTAACAGTTTCCCTACCTGCATGGGCTGTTAAAAAAACAATAGGGATATCCCTTTTCTTTAAAATTTCCTCAGCAACTTTAGTTCCATCTGTGCCGTTACCCAGATCTATATCCATAAGAATTAGATCAATGGAGTCATCATTTACAGCAATGGCCATAGCATCATGTCCATTATACACCTGAATAACATCATATCCATTTGAAGAGAGGAACTCAGCCTGAGCCATAGCAATAATTACCTCATCTTCAACAAGGAGTATGGTTTTTTTATTTTTTAAGTCTTGCTGTGTTGATGGTATATTTTTCATAAAATAAACTTCTAATTTTGGATTTTAAAAAAACTATTCAAATTTACTATCTGAGACATGTAATCCTTTTTTGTTAAAAATCAAGGTAAAAATGTATTGAAATTATAAAATTTATAAAGTTACTGTAAAGACTATTGTGGAAAATTTGATAGGTCAAGATTTACACTAAAAAAATTTAAGCAAACTATTATATATATTATATAAAAAAATTTTTATATAAAATTACAAGGATAGAGCTTTGACAAAAAAAATAATTACCTCTTCTATAAACAAAAGATCTAAACCCCTCAAGGCAGCAATTCTCTCTTTGTTACTTATTGGTCTTGGTGAAACATATACTGGCTCTCCTTTCATAGGAGCATCATTGCTGCTTTTGAGAAGTTTTATTCTTCTCTCTGCTGCATTTTATTCATACCTTAATCCTCATGTAAATGCTAAATATGCAGTCATCATATCACTGTTACTTACAATTTTTGTTTCTTTTATATCTCCTGCAATTGCTTATATAAAAGCCAGAGAAATAAAGGTCCTAAAATGGTATAATAGCTATATTTTTTATCTATCATTTGCAGCTATCTCTCTTATTACAACCTTCACAGCAGCAGTCATATATTTCTCATTTTTTTACTTTTATAAGGCAGACATAGACTACCCTCCACTTATAGCAAAAGGCGATATTCTCTTAATACAAAAATACTGCCCCCTCTATACCTATGGTGATTTAATTCTAATCCCCTCAGAACCATACGCTATCATAGGGAGAATTATAGGGCTCCCGGGGGAGACAGTTGAATATTCCTCTGGAAGATTTATTGTAAATGAATCCCATCTACATCTTTCTGTATTTTCTGAGGAAGATCTAAAAAACTTTTCCTTAACAGATTACGATATCTATGCAGAAAAAAACAGCAATATATATTATCCAGTGATAAAAAATAGTAATTTCAAATTAAATAAAACAAAATGCTCTCCTCAGGAATACTTTCTGGCGCCAGATAACCGCAACCTAAGTAATTTTTTTATAAAAGCCACAGAAGATAAATTTTATGGAAAAATTCTTGCCACTGTCTATTCCATACGAGGCTTTGTGCTGTTTAAAAATTTTTCTATTACAGAAAAAGATTAACTTTCTCCATAAAGTATTCATAACAACACTTTATAATTATACAAATTTTATTTAACTTGACTTAAATTCTATAAGAAGTTATAATTAGATCCACATTGTTTTTAAAGCATCCTTTAAAAATAAAAAGAGGGGGATTTTATGATATTAATAACCGGTTCTAATTCACTTTTAGGTCAGGCTATTTTAAAAAAATTTGTTCAAAATGGAGAAAAGGTCAGGTGCTACGACATGTATAAGCCTGAGTCCTTACCAAAGGATGTTGAATTCATTCAAGGGGATCTCTTTACATTCAAGAAACTCATAAGTGCCTGCAAGGGAGTGGACACAATAATTCATCTCATGGACAAAAGCCGCTCACAAAAGGTCGGCAGAAGAAAGATGAAAAAAATAAACATTAACGGTACTCTTAACCTCATGATTGCAGCAAAAAGAGTAAATGTACCAAGGTTCATATTTCTCTCCACCTATGGAGTTTATGGTAAAACAGATTCCTTCCCCCTCAAGGAAGAAGATCGTAAAAAGCCATACACCCCCTATGGGAAAGATAAGCTCAAGGCAGAACAATTGTGCACAGCCTATGCAAAAAAACACAATATCAATCTCACAATTGTAAGACCATCTCTTATAGCAGGCCCTGGGGTTCGTAATACCTCAATATTAATAACACTTTATCTTGCAATGGGTCTTGGCAATGATAATGTAATGTATATGTCTGGTAATGGTGATACAAGATTTCAGCTTCTTGATCCTGAGGATGCTGCAGAGGCTTTTTACAAGATATATAAAGCAGGGAAAAAATCCTATGGAGAGATCTTCAATATCGGTTCAGATAATGTTCCAACTCAGATGGAACAAATTGTAAAAATAAAAGAAACATGCAAACTCGATTTTGCCGTTAAGCACATAAGTCCAATTAAGGCATGGCTTTACTCCCTTTTATTTAAGCCATCAAATGTAAACTACTTTACAAGGGAACATAGACTCTTTATCTTTCACAGTGTTTATCTTGACTGCCAGAAAATAAAAACATTGATAGGATGGCATCCCAAAAAAGATAATATTGAGATACTCACAGAAACAGTTAAGTGGTATAAAGAAAAGCTTGGCAATATAAAAAATTAAATCTATCTCTTAATTGTTTTTTTCACCTTACCATCATAATATTCAATGGCGCTAAATTTTTCTCCCTGCTCTTTTTTAAAAATAGAGGAGGGAGACTTTATAATCTGCAATAAAAACTGTCCTAACTTTATAAAAAGCAGCAGAAGAAGCTTCCCTATACTACCCTCTCCAATCTGAAAGCTAAAGGTAAGCTGAGCTCTCTTCATCTCATCAATAGTTATCTTATGCTTATTTAATGACATCTGCTTCATTAGTTTGCGAGCTTCCTTTCTATCAAGCTTAAGCTTCTTTTTATCCTCATGATATTTACCAGATTTTGTAATCATAAGGAAGAGCTCTGTGTCCTTCATGAGATCTGATTTAATCTTTTCAATCCTTTCATAAAGAGCTTTTAGCTCAACCATATTTGTTTTGCCATATTCCATTAGCATTTTTATATACTGTCCCAAAAAATAGGTCTGCTTATAAAGCCGTTCTTTTTCATCCCCTGTGAAATATTTAATATTTGTGCTTTCAAGCTTTTTAATCCAATGAAATATATTTTCAAGATTCTCATAAGACACATCATATAGATGATCTACCTTAAGATCCCCTACCTCTATATAATTTTTTGATACTCTCTTAAGATCCTTAAACATCTTATTTGAATAATCCATAATTAGCCTGTATGCTCGCTTCTCAAAAGTTGAAAGTGGCTTTTCTGAATTATCCGGATCTTTAAGAATATTTTTTATATCCTTCATTTTTATAGAGGTTGGATCAAAATCAATACCCTCTCCTGCAAAAGCAGCCTTTATGTCATAAAAATCTGGTTCTGGCATTTCATCTCCAATTTTTAATATATGGAGCTTAATGTTGCCGAGTTTTTCCAGCATATCCTCGGGATCTATTCTGCTAACTCCATCAGTGACAACCAGTATTTCTGCATTAGCCATTTCCTTTGAATAATTTATATCATCCACAGCCTGGAAAACAGCCTTCTGGAGATTTGTGCTTACCCCACCTGTTGTTGCCAGAAGAACCTTTTCTATGAGCCTTGGGAAGTCCTCTTTCTTCTCAATTTTAAAAAGTTCCCCAGTCTGAGTATCAAAGGTTCTAAAAAAAAGCTTTGCATTGGTCTGAAACTTTCTCCTCAAAAATTCAGCAACAAGACATTTGGAATAAAAATTCCTCATGTGCATATCCATGGATCTTGATGTATCAAGGAGAATATAAAATATCTGCTCAAATTTATTGGCATCCCTTCCACTTTCATTTTGCAGGGTATTCACTGGCTTAAAGTGATCTGAATCTGACTCATAGTGTTTTTGCACCATGAGAGTTTTTGTAAAGAGCTTGGCATCAAATATATCATCATCCTGAGCAAGCTCACGGGGAAGAGCACGTTTGAGATCCTTAATATCTTTATATGCCTCAATCTCCATCTTATCACTGAGAGGCGCAAGGTGTTCTATGCGGTTTATGGATATACTCTTTTCCCTCTCTGGAATATATAGAGGCTCTTCTTTGGTTATTTCTTCAATCGCATTAAGGGCATCAGCATTTTCTCTCTGGGTAAAGAGATTGCGTGCAATTTCAAAGAGTATAAAAAACTTAGGAGGCAAAATAAGCTGTATATTATCAAAAAGCCCCAGCTCATCCCAGTACTCAAAAAAATCCTCTCCATCAAAGTGAGATGACATTTTTATACCCTACATCAAGTCTCTGTAATCTTTCAAAATGCCGTTTTTCAGTTCATTTACCTCTTCAACTGACGAATTAACTTCAAAAACGCTTTTCTTTAGATATTCCAGTGTAAGGTTTTCCTCTTCTCCTTCACGACGTCTCCCTGCAAAAACCATCTTCAAGAGATTTTTCAACCCCTCAAGAAGCGAACTTTTCTTTAAAATCTGTTCACGCTTGTCTGGATCGCTTTTTATCTCTTCAAAAATTTTTCTTATATTCAAAAGAAATTCTATTTGCGCAAGTGCCCCATTTGCCTTAAAGTGATTCATTGTCTTTTGAAAAACATCAAGATATAAATCCTTCTCGGATTTATCCATGTTTTTCATAGAAACAAAACTATTTAAGGTACACAGAGCAATATGCATGTCTCTAAGGTCATCCATTGTAACCTCAAAGCGATTATTTATAATTGCAGAGGCTCTCAAGAAATCACCCAGCTTTGCCTGCTTTCTTGGGCTTATAAAAAACTTTGAGTCGTTTTTGCGCATTTCGCTAATATACTTTGTAATAAAGACATTTTTCATAAAATAAATAAAATCAGGAACATTAACCTTAATATCCCTGTGATTGTTTGTAATAATCTCATTTAAAAAGAGTATCTGGTTAAAATATATCTTCTTATCAGGATCTACCGGCTTGCCCCTCTTTGCAGTATAGGTTTCATCAATGAGTAACTGATTATAAACATTATTGTCCTCTGGTATAATTGCCTTATAGGTAAACCTGTCAAGAACAGCCTCTGTAACCTCATTCATCCTCATATAGTTGGCAGTTGCAATAGCTGTATGGACAACAGCATCTATTTGCTCTGATCCATTTATGAACTTCCTTTCATTAAGGACAGAGAGAAGAGATCTCAAGACAACATCGCTGGCATCAAAAAACTCATCTAAAAAAACAAGGTTAGCCTCAATGATAGACCCCTTGATATTATGCCTTATTCTTCCTTTACGAAACTCTTCAATATTGTAAGGCCCAAAATAGTTATCCGGAGTTTGATCTTTGCTAGCCTGAGAAGAAAAAACTCGTGCTCCCTCAAATATATTAAAAATTGAGCTTGCAAGATAAGATTTTGCCATACCTGTTCGGCTAAGCAATAACATATGCTCCCCTGTAAGTATTGCAAAAATCGCCTGCCTGATTATATCCTCTCGCCCAATTACAGCCTGACTGATATTATTCATGTGCCAGTTGAGATATTCAACAATAGTTGGAATATCATGCTCACCATCAGGTATCATCTTTACAACATCGCCAACTGCAAGAGTACCTGTTCTCCTGATTACATCTTTTGCTCCAAAGGAATCGTCATTTATGGACTTCTTCTGCTTTAGATCAAAGGAGTCTCCTGTTCTATCATCAGGAGTAATTATTCTGTAGCCGTCTCTCTCAAAAATGCTTTTTACTTCTTCACGGTTGCTTAACATTTCTTATCTCCCTCTATTACCTTTTTTGAGGAAAAACCATTCTAAAAGAAGTTCCTTCTCCAGGAGCAGTTTTTACACCAATTGTCCCTCCGAGATTGTTCACTATATTTGCAACAATCATCATGCCAAGTCCAGTTCCGTGTTTACCCTTTGTTGTAAAAAATGGCTGAAAAATCTTTTCTATATTTTCTTCAGGTATACCCATGCCATTGTCACTTACTGTTAGCACTGCATAGAAATCATTCTCTGTAACAACCGAATCAACTGATATTTCTATTTTCCCACCAGGGTCAACAGCATCCTCTGCATTTTCCAGAAGCTGAATTAAAATTTGCTGAACCTGATTTGGAGATGCTAAGATCTGAGGCCCCTCTTCCGGAAGATTTATTACAACATTATAGCCCTCGCTGCTGAGTCTATTTGTAATAACATCAATGGGATGATTAGTGACAATCTTATTGAGATCACAGACTTCTTTATCTCTTTCATCTATAACAGAAAGAGCTAAAAGCTGTTCAGAAATAGTCTTTATCCTTTCCAATTCTTTTTTTAAAGAATCGACATACTCTTCAGCGGGGCTATGTTCTTCAACATTGGAATCAACAAAGTTAAGGTCCATAACCATCTTGTTTATGTGGCTTTTTAGCTCTGAGGCAACACCTGATGCCAGCAATCCCAGTGCACTCATCTTCTCTGTCCTGCTTGCCCTCTGACGGGTCTGAACCTGCTCTGTAACATCCTCAATCATTACAAGGACTCTTTCAACTACACCGGATCTACTCAGGATGGGGTCAAAAGTGGCATTGACAACTATCTCAGCCACACCTGAAAGAGGCATATATCGAACCTCTCTTGCCTTAACTGTTTTTTTGGTTAATAGCACTTCTTCAAACATAGCTGTAAAACCGGATTCGATAAATCCGGAATACTTAATTATATTTACGCCCACAAGGGTATTGGGCTCTCTCATCATAATTCTACTCAGGGAAGGATTTTCGTTTATAACAACACCAGATGGATCTATCATAAACATCCCAATGGGAGCATTTTTTATAATCTCATCATTTAAATCTCTAAGGTTTCTTAATTCCTCTGCCTGACGGATCTGCTCCTGAACTTTCTCTTCAAGGATTTTTGCATTCTCCTTGAGTTTTTTTTGCATTAAATACTGTTCAGTATAATTTCTCATTATACCAATAAGAGCAATAATCTCTCCGCTTTTTGTCTTAATGGGCGAAAAGTTAGTCATGAAATAATAGGGCTTACCATTTTCATATATCTTGAGAATTTCGTTTCTAAAAATCTGCCCCTTCTTCAGAACAGATTCAACTACAAAATTGCCCCTCTCAAGTTCTATCTCCTGCAGATAATCTGTATAGAGTCTTCCAGGAGTTGAGTCCCTTGATGAAAGGGTCTCCTTCCAGGCATTGTTTGTATACTGTATTCTCATATCTTTGTTTATCACAAAGATAATATCATAGGCTGACTCAACTATTGTTCTAAAATCTATGGATTTTATCTCACCCATATCATCAATGGAGATCTCATATTGCTGACCTAATTTTTCAATTACATCAAGCAACTCCTCACGGGATAGCTTTCCTAATTTTTCTAGATCCATATATTACACCTGCCGGTATCTCATGATGAGGTCTTAGCCCTCCCTGGAAATAGCTCTGTAAAACCATAGTTCAATAACAGCACTCATGGAAAGAGCAACAAGGAGGGAAATAACAAACCAGGTCACATTAAATTCCACCATAAAATATATCGCAGAAACAAAAACAAGAAAAACAATAAATTTAACAAAAAACCATTTATATGTGACCTTAAGAAGCTTAATGGCATGGGCACCAAAGGAATTCTTCACCTGAACAAGCCAGATAACAGAAAGAATAATTCCAAGAAGAGTCCCTACAAAATACCCCATAAAATCATACTTAGAAAAACTTAGAAAAAACCACAGTGACACACAGATATTTACAAAAGCAGGTATAAACGTGAGCATAACCGCCATTTTGTATTGTTTTTCCATAACACACACTCTTTATATATTTTTACTATTTACACAGTATAAGACATCTAACATAGTTTTTTATCAATGTCAATAAAAAACAGCTATTTTACATGACAACCCTTTCCATTACATCCCTTTATAGCACTATATTTTTTACCATTTAATTTGCCATCTTTTATCTGACCTTTTTGTTGAGGTATATTAAGACCTGGCGTATGGCAGTATGCACAATTGATAGGCTTGCCATCTTGAGACATATTTGCATGCTTGCCCATTATTACAGGGGTTGCATTGAGAGATATTGAAAAGATAAACACAATTAAAGCTGAAAAAATATAAGTAAAAATTTTCATAAGAACCTCCTTTTTTTAGCAATTATAACAAAAAAAGGCTTTTATGAAAGCCTTTTTTTGTTTGAAATTAAAAATTATTTAATTTTTTAAAAAGTAAGACTTAAGCAGCAAAAGAGAAGCTTTACTGCAAAGCCTTTTCCATATTTTCAGTCACTGATTTAACACTGGGAGTTCCATCCAGTTCAATAAACTTCATACCTTTTTGCGCAGCAATTCTTTTAAAATAATTAACTGCAGCCATTGTCCCATTTACGGAATCATAATATATGTCGTGGCGTTTATTAATAGCAGCCTCATCCTGATCATCTGCCCGTGTTGAAAGCTTGCCACCACAGACCCTACAAACAAGCTCTCCATTTTTTTCTGCAGGCTTGATCTCATCAATATAAATATTATTGGGATGATTATTATCATTCTCGCATAATCTCCTGCCCATAATCCTCTTTCGCGCAGTTTCTCTGTCAAGAGAAAGCTCAATTATATAATCCAGAACTATCCCTGCCTCCTCAAGAGCCTTTTCAAGAGCAACAGCCTGCTCAGGATTACGGGGAAATCCATCAAGAAGCCAGCCATTTTTACAATCATCCTTTTTAAGCCTGTCAAGGATCATAGGTATGGTTATTGAATCAGGAACCAAATCTCCTCTGTCAATATACTCCTTTGCTTTTTTGCCAAGCTCTGTTCCGCCCTTAATGTTTTCCCTGAAAAGAGCTCCAGACTCAACATGAGTAATGTTAAATTTTTTTTGAACAACTGCGCCCTGAGTCCCTTTACCACTGCCGTTGGGACCAAAAATTAGAATATTCATTAAATATCCTCCGGGATTATTTTTTTGAGCGATTCTTTTGACTATGTTTTTTTTGTAAAGCAAGTTTTTATATACAAAAATTCCAAAAAAGAGCTACTGAGGATAAAATACTCCTACCCAAAAAAGAGCTTAGGGGATAATAGTTTCTTGATTTTACACTAAAAATTATATTTAAGAATAATTACTTAATATTTTTAGCTTATGGATAAAAGAACTTATTGACAGAGAAAAACATTGATGGTTTCTTTTTAAAAAAATTTCTGGAGTAAAAAATGTATTTTCAAAAGGATATAGAAACAATCTCAAAAAACGCTCTTCACCTTCTACAATCTGAAAGGCTTAAAAAGACTCTGGAGGCTGCTGCAACAACTCCTTACTATGGCAAGTTATTTCAAGAAAAAAAAATAGACATCTCAAAAATAAAGACTGTTGAGCATTTAAAAGATCTACCATTTACAACAAAAAATGATCTGCGTTTGAGTTATCCTGATGGAATGGTTGCAGTCCCAAGGTCAGAGATTGTTCGCATCCATGCCTCCTCTGGCACAACTGGCAAATCCACTGTTATATTCTATACCATGAAAGATATTGATAACTGGGCAACACTCGTTGCACGGGCAATGTATAGCACAGGTGCAAGACGGGAAGACGTTTTTCAAAATATGATGGGATATGGGCTTTTTACTGGTGGGCTGGGGCTTCATTATGGCGCAGAAAAACTTGGATGTATGGTAATCCCTTCATCAACAGGTAACAGTCTAAAACAACTTCAACTCATGCAGGATTTCCAGACGACGTTGATTCACATTACCCCAAGCTATGCTCTTCACCTTGTTGAGGTGATAAAAGAAAATGGGATCAACCCCCATGACCTCTCTGTTAAAAAGGCTTACTTTGGGGCAGAGCCTTATTCTGAATCCACAAGAAAAAAGCTGGAAGAGCAATGGGGCCTGGATGCATATAACTGCTATGGGCTCTCTGAGATGAATGGCCCGGGGGTTGCGATGGAGTGTATAAACAAAGCTGGAATGCACATAGCTGAAGATTACTACATCGCAGAGATAATAAATCCAGAAACTGGCGAGCCTCTTCCAGATGGAGAAGAGGGAGAACTGGTTCTTACTCACATAAACAGAGAAGCCATGCCAATAATCAGATACAGGACACGGGATCTCACACGCATAATACCAGAGCCTTGTTCTTGCGGAAGAACTCATAGACGAATTGAAAGAATTAAAGGCAGAACCGATGACATGCTCATAGTGGGTGGCGTAAATGTATTCCCATCTCAAATTGAATCAGTGCTTATGACAATACCTGAGGTGGGCAACAACTACCGCATAGTTCTTGATAGAGAAGAGGGCCTTGATAGAATGCACATTCAAGTGGAGCTTTACTCCAAGCTATTCCAGGGTGATATGAAGGCTCTTAAAAAGCTCAATAAGGAGATTGTTGAAAAATTACGAGCTCTAATTACAATAAATCCACGAATCGAATTTATGGAACCAGGTTCTCTTCCTCCAAGTGAGGGCAAAGCCAAAAGGGTTATAGATAACAGAGAAATATAGGAGGTCATTATGCCACATCAAGTTTCAGTTTTTGCAGAAAATAAGCCAGGTAAAATAAGCAGAATTACTGAGGTGTTGAGCAAAAATGATATAAACATAAGAGCGATAACAATCTCTGACTCAGGAGATTATGGAATAATTAAGCTATTGCTGGATAAGCCAGAGTTTGGTAACGAATGTCTCAAGAATGCTGGACTTGCAGCAACACTTAAAAGCATAGTTGCTATAAAGATTGATGATTCACCTGGAGGCTTGCACAAGGCTGCCTCTGCTATTGCAAAAGAAAATATTAACATCGAAGACGCCTATGGATTTACCATAAGGGAAAAAAATCAGGCGGTATTTGTATTTCAGGTTGAAGATATAGCTCATACAGAGAAAATCTTAAAGAATGCAGGATTTGAGGTAATATCCGATAAAGAGCTTTATTATCTATAAATGCCTTATTTCTCTGTAATAATTCCATCATTTAACAGAAGGCAAAAACTCTGCAGGGCAATTGATTCTGTTTTGTCTCAATCTTTTAGAGATTACGAGCTCATTATAATTGACGATGGCTCAACAGATGGAACAGACTCCATTGCTTTGCAATATAAAGGAAAAATCTCCTATTTTTTCCAGGAAAATCAAGGCGTGAGCTCTGCAAGAAATAAGGGTATTTCTGTTTCCAACTCCCCCTTTATTGCCTTTCTTGATTCTGACGATACATGGGATAAAAGAAAACTTGCACGCCACAAAGAGTATATTGAAAGCAACCCTCACATCCTTATTCATCAGACAGAGGATATATGGATAAGAAACGACAGGTTTGTGAATCCACAAAAAAAACATCTCAAAAGAGAAGGCGATATTTTTGAACAGTCACTGCATCTGTGCATGATAAGCCCATCGTCAGTTGTCATGTCAAGAGAGATCTTAGATAAATATGGATATTTCGATGAAGAATTGCCAGCCTGTGAAGATTACGATTTATGGCTTAGAATAACGCCCTTTGAATACATAGGCCTTATTAAAGAAAAACTCATAACACGATATGCAGGCCACAGCGATCAGCTATCAGCTTCCTTTGAACTTATGGATAGATTTAGAGTTTATTCCATCATGAAACTTCTTGAAATACACAAAGACAAACTATCGCCAGAGCAATATAAAAAGGCACAGACCGTGGCAATTGAAAAGACAAAAATATTACTGCAGGGTTCCATAAAAAGAGAAGACTTCACAAAAGCTCAAATTCTCCAGAGAATACTTAATTCTCTGGAAAGTGAAATCTATAAGAAAAAAGACTATCAGATCCTCTTACAACTACATAATCCCCACGGACATAAGAGTTGAGAAAGGATTCAGCAGAAAACTCCCTCTGGAAAAAAAGCCTGCCCTTTGTATCAAAAACGAAAATCTGCGATCCTCCAGTCATTTTTGTATAACAGAGGAAAAAATAATTCCCTATAAGAGATAGGGAAGATTGACCTGCTTTTTTTTCTGGTATTGCTACAGAGAAAACCTCATCAGCGTCATCATCAACAACAATAAACTTTTTAAGGTCAATACATGCTGCAAAGCCTCTATCATCTATAGCAAGAGCTGTCTTCATGTGATGGGCAGAGCCCAATTTTGTATCTGACCACTTTTTTTTCTCCAGATTAACAACTCTCAAGAAATCTGCATCAGCATTACCATAATGAACAAGGCCAAATTTTCCTCTGGAGCTTACTTTCATGCCCTTAACTACATTACCCGCAGGGGTATTGCCTTTATTTATGACATTGCCATTTTCGTCAATAAACCAATAGCTTCCATCTGCAAAACCACAGGCCCCAAAATCTGATAGCTCAGAAAATTCAATTGTTGTGCAAAGCCTTCCAGAAATTTCGCCAACCCCTAAAACATTACCATTTATGTCTATAATGCGTATCTTGCTATGATCCCCATTTAAAAGAAAAATCATTTTCCCATTATAAGAGATCAGAGGCTTCTCCCTTGAGAGCAAATTCCAGAATCTTTCCCCCTTTGAGGAATTCAACTCAATAGATTTCCCTGTATATCCATATTTGATATAGTAATCCCCTTTCGCAGAAAATTCATATACATCAGGTGTTGAATCAAATTTTTTGAAAAGCTCCCCCTGAGGAGAAACAAGATAAAAAATCTTCCCATAGGGGACAACAATCACTTCTTTTAAAGAAGGATTACTTTGTGCAAAATCAAAAGAGGATATTTTGCTAAAAAAAGTTTCATAAATTTCAGTCGCAGGCTCTCCTGTAAAAAGAAAGAGGCTTATTAAAGCCCCAACAACAAAACCAGAAATTATATATCTCATAAATAACCCATTTAATCCTGAATAAAACTTTTCAGTTTAGAACTCCTTAAGGGATGTCTTAATTTTCTTATAGCCTTCTTTTCTATCTGTCTGATCCTCTCTTTTGAAAGATTAAACTTATCACCTATCTGCTGGAGAGACATTGGCTCATATCCATTAAGACCATATCTCATGCAAAGAATTGTTCTCTCTGCCTCAGTAAGAGTATTAAGCACTTCATTAAGAGAGTTCGAAAGAGATTCTTCTACAACATAGCTATCAGGGGAATCGGTTTTAGAATCAACAACCATATCTATTATAGCCGTATCATCTGAGTCACCTAAGGTTGAGTCAAGGGAGACAAAATCCTGAGTAATCCTCCGCAAATGATTTATTTCCTCATTGTCCATATCAAGCTCTTCGGCTATCTCTGCAGGAGAAGGTTCCCTTCCCAATTTGCTTTCAAGGCTTTTGTGAACCCTTTCTATCTTTTGAAGATCTGCAGTTCTATTAAGAGGCAACCTTATAAGCGAGGCCTTCTGAGAAATAGCAAGCATTATTGACTGTCGAATCCACCATACAGCATAGGAAATAAAATGGAAACCCCTATCTGGATCAAACTTTTCTGCAGCCTTGATTAAACCAAGATTCCCCTCATTAATTAGATCAAGGAGTGAAATGCCACTTGTTTGATACTTCTTTGCAATGGAAACGACAAAGCGCAAATTTGATTTAATCAATTTTTCTTTGGCCTTTTCGTCCCCATCGCGAGCTGCTCTGGCAAGAGCATCTTCCTCCTCTCTTGTAAGTAGAGGTATTTTATTAATCTGTTCTAAATACCAGGAAATTGAAGAGTCAGTAAAATCCTTTGAGCTTTCTCGGGAGAGATCATCATTTCGCAAATCATAATCCTCCCCTTCATCTGCTTCTTCACTCAATAACTCAGTCTCAGCACTATCAAGGATATCCTGCTGAGAAGGCTTTTCCTCTTCAAATTTTTTATCTTGCTTATATTTCAGATTCATCTCTTTTTAATGTCTATTCTTATTCCTTATTTTCTTTTTGGCACTTTTATAATCCAGCCTGGTTGAATGAGATCCGGGTTTTTAATCTTATCACTATTTGCCTTATGTATAATAGTCCACAGCTTTGCATTCTTATAAAATTCCTCAGCAATTCTGGAGAGGCACTCCTGATACTTTTCCCATGTCTTCACTTTGTAATAGTAATAGTTTTCATCTTCATCAACCACACCACCTTTAGAAGAGACCTTTTTCTTCTTAACTTCTTCTGTTTTGGAAGTAGAATCATCAACAGTGGTCTTATCCTTTTCTGAGGATTTTGCAGCCAGATTCTTTTCCTGCTCTGCCTTAACCTTTGCAGCAATTGCAGCTTTACCACCCTCTGTTATAACCTCATTAGAGAGCTTAATTGCCTCTGAGGAATATCTAATGGACTCTTCATAGTTCCCACTTTCCTTAAGCTTTTTTGCATTGGCTAAAGCTTCTTTTGCTGCAGCAAGATCATCAGCAGCATAAGTAGCTCCATCACAACTTGAAGCCTCATCTACAGCCTCAGCAGCAACTGAAAGTTTTGCTGTAGCCTCTCCAGAAAGTGTTAAATTATAAGCCTCCTCTGCATTACTCCTTGCTATCTCCACATTTTCAAAGCCAGATTTCAGATTATTGCTATTATAATCCTGTGCTGCAAGCTCAACTTTGTCCTTTGCCATATTATATCTTTCAGGAGCATATTCCATGTAATCATATTTTTCAACTCTGGATAGTATAAGGTTGACCTCTTCGATCTTTGACTGCAATTGATATTTGTTATCAAGGGACTCATCTTTTGCCTTAAGTGCTTTTTTGTAAGCCTCTTCTGCAAGAGAGTGACTCATTACATAATCCTTTGATTCAAACTTTTCGTTAGCACTGTTGTAAAAATCTTTTGCCTGAGTAAAATTTTCTGGCGAAAGTTTTTCTGCATAGAGAAGATCAGCCTCTGCAATTGCATCATCAGCTTTTTTAAGAGCATCACCTGCATACAACACTGCAGATCTGTTATATGCCTCCATTGCCTTTGTGTAGGCAAGTTCAGCACTCTTCACAGAGTCCTCAAGCTTTTCATCTTTAATGATAAGTTCATGGGCCTTAATCAGAGCCTCATCTGCAGCCTTAAGTTCTTCAGGGCTATATTTCTCTGCATCAACTGATTTTGCAAGAGCTATTGCATCTTTTGCCTTTGTGAGTTCATTTATTGGAATTTTCTTCTCACAGGCAACTAAGGTTATAATGACACTTAAAAAAACTAATAATATTTTTCTCATAAAAACCTCTACTTTTAAATTTAGTTATTTGTTATTGAAAAGCTTTGACAGCTTCCTCTTCGCTGTCATATATTTCAAAAAAAGATGTCAATTTCGTAAGCTCAAAAACCTTTTTGACAGAAGCAAATACGTTGATAATTTTCAATCCTCCCTGATACTTTTTTAGATTAGAAAGACTGGAAATAAGAGCACCTATACCGGAGGAGTCAATGTATGATACACCTTTTAAATTTATTATTACATTATATTTTTTTTGTTCAATTAACTTATTTATTGCATCTTTTATTTCTGGTGCATTATAGAGATCTATTTCCCCCGAAATGTCAAGAATAACGACATCCCCTCTTACTCTTGAACTGATATCCATAAAAAATGACTCCTCCTTAGAAAACAGCTAATAAGAGGCACTATAAACCTATATTTACAAGATTGTCAAGCTTTATTAAAATTAAGTGCCAAAAGTGTAATTTTAGTTTCAAAAAACACAATTATTCTGAAGCAAAAACCTTGCTCCATTTACAATATGTCTCATTAAATGTATCTGAGAGAATAGAAGTCCTTATTTCATCCATAAAAGTCTTCATAAAATAAAGATTGTGGTAGGTATTATATATAAGAGAGGCTATTTCCCCAGCTTTAAATATGTGACGCAGATAGGCCTTTGTAAAATTTTTGCATACATAGCAGTCGCAGAGAGGGTCAAGAGAGGTAAAATCCTTCTCATATTGTGATGCCTTTATATTTACCCTTCCCTGAGAAGTATATAAGGTCCCATTGCGGGCAATTCGAGTTGGCATAACGCAATCAAACATATCAACCCCTTGCTTTATGGCAAAGAGTATTTCCATTGGGCTACCAACTCCCATCATATACCTTGGTCTGTCATAAGGCATAAATGGCAATAAATACTCAGTTATTTCTCTATAAAGCTCCTTTGGCTCTCCAACAGAAAGTCCGCCAATGGCATATCCTGGCAAATCAAGCTCTGCGAGCCTCTCTGCACATTCTTTTCTTAGATCGCTATAAACGCTCCCTTGAATAATAGCGAAGCAAGCCTGAGATTCTGTATCAAAAGTTTCTTTATAATATCTGGCGGATTTTTTTGCCCAATCAATTGTTCTTTCCATTGCAGCACGGGCTTGTGCTTTTTCTATGGGGTAATCACTACACTGATCCAGAACCATCATTATATCGGATCCAATTATTCTCTGGATATCCAGAACCTTCTCTGGAGTAAAAAAATGCTTTGAGCCATCAAGATGGGAATTAAAATCCACACCGTCATCCCTTACCTTGCACAAATTGCTCAAAGAAAACACCTGGAAACCACCGGAATCTGTCAAAAAGGAACCATGATAGTTCATAAAATTATGAAGACCCCCTGCAGCAGCTATAACATCCATCCCTGGCCTCATATAGAGATGATAGGTATTGGAAAGAATTATATCAAAACCTATTGACTGCAAATCAGAAAGGGTCATTGCTCTAATGGCAGCACGAGTTGCAACTGGCATAAAAACAGGGGTTTTAATTACACTATGCCCTGTGGTTATCTCACAGGCTCTTGCTGCAGAATTATTATCTTTTTTTATCAATTTAAAATTCATAGGGCAAAGCTAATAGATGACAATAAACTGTCAAGGATTTCACAATCCCAGCATCCACCTGAGAGTTTCTTCTATTTTGTGGATAGGCCGCCAATCTGTTTGGGACTTTAGTCTTTCATAGCTACCAACTATACTCTTTATCTCGTTTTTTCGTAGGAGAGATGGCTCTATATCAATCCTGGGTTTATGACCAGTAAGAGTCTCAAGCATTAAAAGAATCTCTCTTATGGAATAGCCTATTCCTGAAGAAACATTAAAAATATTTCCGCTGAGTTTCTTGGAATTTTCGATCATGAGCCTATAGGCATAAACAACATCTCTCACATCAAGAAATTCCCTCACAACATCAATATTGCCCAGTTTAAGTGATTCCTGCTTTGTCACAAAGGCTTCTGCTATTTTGGGGATAACAAAGTCCACAGTCTGCCCTTTGCCGGTATGATTAAATGGACGAGCTATAACATACGGAATTTCATTTTCCATACAAAAGGCAGAGACTATATGTTCACAGGAAGCCTTACTTGCGCCATAGTGATTTACAGGAGCAATAGCAACAGTTTCATCAATGAGACCTTTCTGCGAACTATCAAAACTTCCATAAACCTGAGCTGAGCTTACAAATAAAAAGCTTGTTTTTAAATCAACTGAAGTAATTGCAGAGAGTAGATTTATAGTTCCCCCTATATTTGTTTCATAAAGAAGAGAATAGTTGCTAAAAGCAACCCTTGATATTGCAGCAAGATGGATAATCCCATCAGGTCTGTGTGCACTGAGTATTTCCTTGAGCAAAGGAAAATCAGAAAGATCGCATAATATATCCTTTGCCATAGTTTTTTTTACATCAATCCCAATGACCTCATGACCTGCCTTTTCCAGTTCTCTCCTAAGATGAGTTCCAACAAAACCTGCAGATCCTGTGAGCAAAATATTCATTTATTCCTCTCAATATCTCTTTTTAGCATTATCTCCGCAAGCTCTTTATATTTAACCTCTGGCTCCCAACCAAGTTCTTTCTTTGCCTTAGAATAATCACCTATAAGAAGATCAACCTCTGCTGGTCTAAAATATTCTGGATTAACATTGACAAGAATATCCCCTGTTTTACTGTCAATTCCCCTCTCGTTAACTCCTTCCCCTTCCCAGTGAATTTCTCTGTCAATAAAGTTAAAACATACCTCTATCCATTCTCTCACTGAATGAGTTTCATTTGTGGCAAGGACATAGTTATCTGGATGATCCGCCTGCAATATCCTCCACATTCCCTCTACATATTCCTTTGCATAACCCCAATCCCTTTTTGCATCTAAGTTCCCTATATCAAAGCACTTTTGCTTACCACAGTATATCTTTGCAACTGCATCTGTTATTTTACGTGTAACAAACTCAACTCCCCTCAATGGCGACTCGTGATTAAATAATATGCCAGTGGAAGCAAACATACCATAGGACTCTCTATAATTTATTGTCATCCAGTGGCCATAAAGCTTTGCAACCGCATAGGGGCTGCGCGGATAAAAGGGAGTTGTCTCTTTCTGAGGAATCTCCTGAACCTTGCCATAAAGCTCTGATGTTGACGCCTGATAAAACTTAATGCTTTTGTCCACAAGCCTTATTGACTCAAGGAGATTTGTTACTCCAAGGGCTGTAACATGACCTGTTAAAACTGGATTTTTAAATGAATGTGCCACAAAGCTTTGTGCCGCAAGATTATATACCTCATCAGGTCTTATCTCACTTAATACTCTTGCAAGATTTCCTGCATCCAGTAAATCTATTTCAACAAGGGTAACCTTATCTGTTATGTCAAGTTCATCAAGTCTCCAAAAATTTGGAGTGCTCAGCCTTCTAAAACCACCATAGACTTTATACCCCTTATTTAAAAGTAACTGTGCTAAATAGGCCCCATCCTGGCCTGTTATTCCTGTTATAAAGGCTCTCTTCATTTAATCCTCTCTTGACTTTTGTTTATGAATATTACAGCCAATGCTTTTATGTTACCACTGACAAATGTTTACATTTATTTAACGCAAACATTTTCCATGTGGAAAGATTTGTCTATAATTAATTTCTGTTCTACCTATCATCTTAAATCCATCAAACTGTATTTTAGCGCAACAGATAGTATTTTATAGTTATTCCATATAAAGATTAATGAATCAACATCGATGAAATTTGCAAAGATAATTCATAAAAGGTCATTGATATTATTTTAAAAACTGCTGGACAAAAATAAAAATTTTGTTACAGTAAAGTCACGAGGTAAAAGATGAAGAAGCTACCAATAGGTATACAGACCTTTAAGGATATAAGAAGTGATGACTATATATACATAGACAAGACAGAAATAGCTTTAGACATAGTAAAAAGCTATCGCTATGTATTTCTATCCCGCCCAAGGAGATTTGGTAAATCCCTTTTTCTGGACACATTGCGCAATATATTTGAGGGGAAAAAAGAATTATTCAAAGGCCTTGCAATATATGACAAATGGAACTGGGAAGAGACCTACCCAGTGATAAAGATAAGCTTTAAGGGTAGTCTCCATGGTAAAGAGGAGATCGAAGAAAGGTTAAGAGGTATATTGAGGAATAACGAGGAAGATTTAGATGTTAAATGCAATGAGAAAGTAGCGGTTTATGAATTTTTTGCTGAGTTAATAAAAAAAGCAAGCCAGAGGTATAATCAAAAAGTTGTAATACTTATAGATGAATACGATAAAGCAATACTTGACAACATAGAGGACCTTAAAAAGGCAGAGGAGGCAAGGGATGTTTTGCGAGCCTTTTACTCAGTTATAAAAGATAGTGATGAGTATATTCGTTTTGCCTTTTTAACAGGTGTGACAAGGTTTTCCAAAGCCTCAATATTCAGTGGCCTTAATATGCTCACAGACATAACTCTTGATGAGAGATATGGCAATGTATGTGGATACACACAAAAGGATCTGGAGGAGAGTTTTAAGGAGTATTTAAATAAGATAAATGGGGATCTGGAAAAGATAAAGGAATGGTATAATGGATATTATTTTTTAAAGGATAAGTTGTATAATCCCTTTGATATATTGCAGTTTTTTGACAAAAATGGATTGTTTGATAATTACTGGTTTGAAACAGGGAC
>MWCI01000015.1 GCA_002069965.1 Spirochaetes bacterium ADurb.Bin218
AAGAACCTTAATCCTGATGATCAGAAAGCTCTTGTAGAAGAGACTCTTAATAAAGTTAGAACAGTTCAGTAATCTGAACTGTTCTAACTAAAAAAAAGAAAGAGAAAGGTAATCAAAGTGGCTGCTAATGATATTGCTCGAGTTTATGCTAGTTCTATATTTGATATAGCAAAAGATAAGAATATCCTTCCTCAGATTGAGGAGGAGTTAAAGGCTCTTTCTGAATTAATCAAAGAGGATGAGATATTCAGAAACTATCTTAATACCCCTGGTATTGCAAAAGATATCAAGAAGGGGTTTATTGATAAAGTCTTTGCCGGTAAAATATCTGAATATGTTGTGAATTTGTTAAAATTATTAATTGATAACAGTCGGCAGACATTAATTCACGAAATCTACAAAGCCTTTGTGGAATTGAATGATATAGCTAATAATAGACAGAGAATTACAGTTATAACTCAATCAAATCTCAACGCTACTTTGCTTGACAAGATCAAACTTGAAATCGGTAAGAAACTGGGGAAAGAAATTATAGTAACTGAGCAGGTTGATGAATCGATATTAGGTGGTATCATTATTAAAATAGGCGACCTTGTTATAGATGGATCTTTAGCAAAGGGATTGAAGAATATAAGACGAAATCTATTAAATAGTAAAGTCAGGAGTGAAATGGCTTATGAAGATTAAAACGGAAGAAATTAAGTCAATAATTAAAAAGGAGATTGAGGGATATAAATCTGAACTCGATGTCAGTGAGGTGGGTACTGTTATACAGGTTGGTGACGGTATCGCCAGAATTCATGGTCTTACAAATGCAATGGCGGGTGAGATGCTTGAGTTCGAGAATGGAGTTCAGGGAATGGTACTAAACCTTGAGGAGGACTCAATTGGTTGTGCTATTCTTGGTGATTATCTCGCAATTCAAGAAGGGGATTCTGTAAAGAGACTTAACAGGGTACTTGCAGTTCCAGTTGGAGAGGAATTGCTTGGCCGTGTTGTTACTCCTCTTGGAGAGCCTCTTGACGGAAAAGGTCCTATCAATTTCACAAAGTATCGTCCCTTGGAGTTTGTTGCCCCAGGTATAGCTGACAGGCAACCTGTAAAAGAACCTCTCCAGACAGGTATCAAAGCGATAGACTCTATGACACCAATAGGAAGAGGACAAAGGGAGCTTATTATTGGTGACAGAAAGACTGGTAAAACAGCTATAGCTGTTGATACAATTATTAACCAGAAGGGCAAAGGCGTAATTTGCGTCTATGTCGCTATTGGTCAGAAAGGTTCAACTGTTGCTGCAGTTGTTGAAAAGCTCCAACAGTATGGTGCAATGGATTATACAATAGTTGTATCAGCACCTGCATCCGCACCTGCGCCAGTTCAGTACATTGCTCCTTATGCTGGTTGTGCAATGGCTGAATACTTTATGTATGAGAAGAAAGGCGCTACTCTTTGCGTGTATGATGACCTTTCTAAACAGGCAAATGCATATCGAGAACTTTCACTGCTTCTCAGAAGGCCTCCTGGAAGGGAAGCTTATCCTGGTGACATTTTCTATTGTCACTCAAGACTTCTTGAAAGGGCAGCTAAGCTTTCAGATGAGATGGGTGGAGGAAGCCTTACAGCACTTCCAATTATTGAGACTCAGGCTGGTGAGGTTTCTGCTTATATTCCAACAAACGTTATTTCGATTACAGATGGACAGATTTATCTGTTGCCAAACCTCTTCGCATCTGGTGTTAGGCCAGCTGTTGACGTAGGTATATCTGTATCTCGAGTTGGTGGTAATGCGCAGATTAAAGCGATGAAAAAATATGCAGGTTCTCTCCGTCTTGACCTTGCTCAGTTCCGTGAACTTGAGGCCTTTGCTCAGATGGGAACAGAACTTGACCCAGCAACTCAGAAGCAGCTTGATCGTGGTATGAGACTTGTTGAAATACTCAAGCAGGGTCAGTATGCTCCAATGGATGTTGCTGAACAGGTCGCTATTATATTTGCAGGAACTCAGGGTCTGGTTGATAAAGTGCCTGTAGATAAAGTAAGAGATTTTGAGGAGAAATATCTCAAGTATCTGAGAGATTCTCATAGCAATATACTAAAAGAGATGCATGACACAGGCGAATTAAAGAGTGTTGATGAATTAACAAAGGTTACAGCAGAGTTTGTAGATAAGTATCTCGATTCATTAAAATAAAAGTTGAGGATTGAACTGTGGCTAGTGCAAGAGATATCAAACGAAGAATAAAATCGGTCGGTAATACTAAAAAGATTACTGGCACGATGGAAATGGTAGCTACATCTAAGATGAAGAAGCTCCAGGAGCGACTGAATCAGTCCAAGCCTTATGAACTTAAGGTAAATGAGATAATTAAAAATCTCATGAATGCGGGTTTTGCTACCATGAACCATCCCCTTTTCAGGGAAGTTGCTCAGCCTTCGAGATGTCTTATTCTGCAGATTGCTGGAAACAGAGGACTCTGTGGCAGCTACAATGTCAGAGTTATTGAAAAGACACTCTCATTTAAGGAGCAGCTTGAGTCTGAAGGTAAAGATGTTCTGCTGTATGTAATTGGGAAAAAGGCTACTGCTTTTTATAATTTTACTAAGCAGCCAATGTTCAAATCAGCTTTAAATCCTGAGGATAAGTTTAATTTTGATGAGGCTGCAAGGCTTGGCGATGAGCTGGCAAAGCTCTTTCTCAGTGGCGAATTCCATGAGATCTATGTGTCTTATACAAAGGTTTTCAGTTCAGCCACTCAAAAGCCAGAGATTATAAAGCTATTTCCAATTACACCAGAGGTAGAGATAGATCAGGATTTTCTACCTCCAGCAAATATGGATTATATCTTTGAGCCTAATCCAGCAGAGATATTTTCTTATATATTGCCTCTTTATCTTAAGGTTAAGATATTCACCTGTTTTCTCGAATCATCTTATTCAGAGCAATTCGCAAGGCGTGTTGCAATGAAGAATGCAACTGATGCAGCTAAGGAGATGATTAGGGAGCTCACAATTTCTTATAACAGAGCAAGACAGGATAAGATTACTACTGAGATTTCTGAAATTGTAGGGGGAGCAGCTGCTCTCGAATAATATAAGGTTGATAGAAATTTACGTAATTTAAGGAGTCGTTTTATGAGTCAAAATATCGGGAAAGTAATACAGGTTATAGGATCGACCCTTGATGCTGAATTTCCTGAAGGACAGTTGCCTGCAATTTACAACGCGCTTATCATAGAAACTGAGGTTATGGGACAAAAGATTAAGCTCGTAAGTGAAGTGCAGCAACATCTTGGTGGCAATAAGGTCAGGGCAGTTGCGCTTGCCTCTACAGATGGTATAAAGCGTGGAGATAAAATTGTAGACACAGGTGCGCCGATTTCTGTTCCTGTTGGACCAGAAACTCTTGGAAGGGTTTTTAACCTTTTGGGCGAACCAGTTGATAAGAAAGGTCCTGCAAATGCAAAGGAATTCAGACCTATACATCAAGAGCCTCCAAAGTTTGAAAACCTTGAGCCAAAGACAGAGCAGTTTGAAACTGGAATTAAGGTTATAGACCTTCTTGCTCCATACATCAAGGGAGGTAAAACAGGACTTTTTGGTGGTGCAGGAGTTGGTAAAACAGTTATTATTATGGAACTCATCAACAACGTTGCTCAGCAACATGGTGGATACTCAGTATTTGCTGGTGTTGGTGAGAGAACAAGGGAAGGGAATGACCTCTGGCTTGAAATGACAGAGTCTGGAGTTATTAACAAGGCATGTCTTTGCTATGGTCAGATGAACGAGCCACCTGGAGCAAGACTCAGGGTTGCACTTTCTGCTCTTACTATGTGTGAATATTTCAGGGATATGTCTGGAAGTGATGTTCTTCTCTTCATCGACAATATATTCCGATTCTCTCAGGCTGGTTCTGAAGTTTCTGCTCTCCTTGGACGTATGCCTTCAGCTGTAGGTTATCAACCAACTCTTGCTACAGAGATGGGTAAATTGCAGGAGAGAATTACTTCAACCAAAAATGGTTCTATTACATCAGTTCAGGCTATTTATGTTCCTGCTGACGACCTTACAGACCCTGCTCCTGCTACAGCATTTATCCACCTTGATGCTCAGACAGTTCTTTCAAGGCAGATAGCAGAGAAGGGAATATATCCAGCGGTTGACCCACTTGAATCATCATCGCGACTTCTTGCACCAGAATATGTTGGTGAGGAGCATTACTCTGTTGCGATGGAGGTTAAGAGAATTCTTCAGAGATATAAAGACCTTCAGGATATCATTGCTATTCTTGGTATGGACGAGCTTTCAGAGGATGACAAACTTCTTGTTCAAAGGGCAAGAAAGATTGAAAGGTTCCTCTCACAGCCATTCTTTGTTGCTGAGCAGTTTACAGGTATGCAGGGCAAATATGTAAAACTGGAAGACACTGTTAAAAGCTTTAAAGCTGTTATAAATGGAGAGTATGACGATCTTCCAGAGCAAGCTTTCTACATGGTTGGCACAATAGAAGAAGCTGTAGAGAAAGCTAAAAAACTTACAGGAAAATAAGCAATGGAAAGATTAATAGATTGCAGCATATTAACTCCTGAAAGGCTTATATATGAGGGTCAAGTGGGATTTGCTGTTGTTCAGGCCTATGATGGTGAGATGGGTTTTCTCTATGGACACTCACCATTGATCTCAAAGCTTGGAATTGGTGAGATCAGGTTGAATAATCCAAAGAGTGTTGATTATCTTGTTATAGAGGGCGGGATAGTTGAGATTAAGGATAATAAATTGATAGTTCTTGCTGAAAGAGCTTTCAAAAAGAGCGATCTCAATGCCCAGGATCTTGAGGCAAAGATGAAAGAACTGGATTCTCAGATGAATCAGATGCCTAAGTTTTCTGAGGAGAAATTTATCCTGAAGCTTGAGCGAGATAAATTAAAAGTGCGCCTTAAAGTTGCTAAGAGATAATTTACTCTGAATATAGAAAATAAAAAAAGGGAGCTTTTTTGACTCCCTTTTTTTATTTTCTTGCAATAAAATTTCCGATAATTAATTGATAGAAGTAATTGTTTCATCATATATTTTATTTAAAATGGTGCACTTTATTAGATGATTATTGATGGTTGATTAAATGCCAGAGGAAAAGACAAAAACGAAAGGACATATTTCAGAAAAGCTTGAACAAAAATTAAAGGGTCGCTTGCCCGATGATTTTGATTTGAGTATTATAGGCAAAATTGATCTTAAAGAGGCCGAAAAAATTGCCAGTGAAAACATTGTTTTCCTTACTGAGGATGATCTCATTGAGGGACTTGAAAGTTTTGAACTGAAACCTATAGAAATCCCAGAATCTGAGGCAAAATCCATTATTCCCCAGGAACCTGAAGCAAAATCTACAGATGTGGATGAAGGAGTAAAAAAAGCTGATGATCTGAGCATACAGGATGAGGATGTCTTTGTTGCCTTTGATGATAACACTCTTTTTGATGAGGAAAATACCCGGGAAAAGCCTGAAGAGATAGAAAATCCAGTTCCGGAAAATGTAGAAGAAAGTAATCTTGAATCTGTAGAATCTTTTTCTGAGATTGAAAAAAGCTCTGTTGAAGAAAGAACTATTGAGAGGGATGTGGAGGAATCTGCACTTGAGGAAGAAGAGACCTATGTTTTTGCCGATGAAGAGGTTCTTGAGGTAGATCTATCTGATTATTCAGAAGAAAAAGATCTCTCCGATGAAATTGAACTGAAGCAAAGGCTTGATGAAAAAAATATTAGAGATAGTTTTGATGATTTAAAAACAACATCTCATCATGTTGAAGATCCCCTGCCTCCGGCTTATAATTTCAGGAAAAAAGATAGAGCTATTTTTATTGATGACTTTGTGCAAGGTGGAAAAGATGAAGTAGTTACAACATATAGAAAAGATCCCCTCACCGCAAGCCTTGTATCAATGGTTGACATTTCTGAGGGAAATATAGTTGTTGTGGAAGATGTGGGATCTCATGAACTTTTTAGCTATGAACTCGACAATACTCAAATCTATAATCCCGATAGCATTGAACTTCTGCTCAGAGAAGAGCAATTTTTTGAGGACTACGATTTAGATTTTATAGACAATGCTATTGTACGGGATGACTTCACTGTTTATATTCAGGAGATAGATGATTATCTTAAGACAATGGATATTCTAAGTAGCAGTGAGATTCAGGAGATCTTGGGTCTTGCTCCTGATGAACTGGAGTTTATAAACGAAAAGCTCTTCGCAGATTATTACAAAGATGCTGATACAGAGCTTGAACTGGAATTTTTGACACCTGACCTCAGTTTTTTTGATAAGGGCTTTTTGTCTCAAAAGAATGTGAGCTATTTTCTGCCATATGCAGATAGCCTATCCGAGGAGGAGATGAAGTCCATTGAAGAGGATATATCTTCTGAGCAGGCTATAGTTTTTGAGGAGGACATTGAAGATATAAAACAACTCCTGGAAGAAGAGATTGAAAAAGAGGGTTTTAGAGAGGATGACTTAATTGCCCCTGAGGTAGATGTTGAAGCTGGTGAGCTGGATGAAAATCAGGAATCCCCAGAGGATATAATAACTGATATAACCAAAGAACTTTCTGAAATTAAAGAGATAGAGGAAAGGGTTGTCGAAGAGGCAGTTGAAGATAGAGCAGAATTTGTTGAAGAAATAGCAGATATAACTGACAGGATAATTATTCTTGAGGATAAAGAAGAGCTTGAGAAGGTAGTATCTGATTATCCTGCAAAGAAAAAGGAACTCCTTCGATTGCTTTCCTATCTTGATGGTCTTATGGAAAAATTACCAGAGGAGTCAATCCGCAAATTTGCAGAGTCAGAGTATTTTGATCTTTATGTAAAAATTTTAAAAGAGCTGGGTATGTAATATGGGTCTTCTTGAGAGAGCGCTCAAATATAAAAAAGAGCTTAATGAATCAGGGAAGGAAACACTTATAGACAAAATAATAGGGCCTGCAGAGACAGAGTTTATGCCAGGTCAGATTGAGGCCTCACAGAAGATTGCCTTTGAAGAGATAGATTCTTTTAATGAAGATAAACAGAAGAACACAGAAACTGCTTTTGAATTGGATCAACTCGAAAAAGTTAAAGAGACAACAAAAGGTCCACGTATAAGGTTTGCAGATGATGAGACTGTAGACTCTGAGATTAAAGGCAGTATACTTATGGAATCTGAAGAGATAGAAGAAGCAACTCCTCCAACTATAGAAAAAATTCAACAGAACTTTGAAGAGAAATCGGCTGAGCTCTTTGCTGAAGCTATTCATGATAGCAATGAGATTATTGAATCACTTGATATTGAATCACTTGATAGTAAAGATGATTATGATAGAGATATCTCTTTGACTGAATTTAATGACTATGCTGTTTTATATGAAATACTTAAGGAGTTTCTTCAGGCTGGAACAATTGAGGATATTTATAATTCACTTATTTTTTCGATTATGGGCCAATTGGGGGTTTCCTCTGTCTCAATTTTGAGAGCCTCTGAAAAAGATCCGTCAAAATGGAAAATAACTCAATCAAATGGTATTAAAATTCCAGAGGAAGAGATTCTCTGGGAGGTAAGCAGCGGAATACTTGAAATTTTAAATAGCTACAGAGGAGTTCTTGATGTTGAGGACCTGAAGGATGATGTGAATTTGAGAGAAGATTATTATAGATTTACCTCTGTAAATGGCCGTCTTCTTGTTCCTGTTATTCACAATGATGATCTAATTGGTGCTATTTTAATAGGAGAGAAGATTGACGATGAGACCTTTACACCTCAGGAGATTGATTTTTTGCAGTCCCTTTCAGATGCTGTGTCCATTGCTCTTTTATCAAAAGGCACAGAGGAGCAGATAAATACAGAGCTTTTGGCCTTAAGAATTGAAAAGGAAATTTTGTTTGATGTAGAATATTTTCAAAATGAGATTCTGGAAGTTAAGGGAATAGATGATCTAAAATTAAAGCTCAAAAAAAATTTTTATTCCCTTGGATTGGAGTCTTATGGTGTCTTTTTAAAAGATAGAGTTACAGGTGATTTTTATCCATTTTTTTGCGATGAGGTGAATTCGCTGGATTTGAAAGACAGTGGCTTTATTATAAAACGAGATAATCGCTTTGCTATTTTTTTGGCTAACAAAAAAAAATCTGTTATATTGGAAGATTTTTTTGAATCATCAGTGATTGCGGAGACCTTTGGGAAAAATCGCATGGAGAAAATGGAAATTTTTCTTGCTTATCCATTTATAATGAATGATGATTTACTGGGCTTTGTAAATATATTCAAAATAAATCCAGCAGTGGAGATTAAAGATGTTGATATAAGGCTCCAGCGGATTGTTAAGTTTTTAATTCCCTATCTTCACAACATTGATGAAACTTTGCCAGAAAGTAGAATTTACCAGGATCTCTTCGGTGAGTTTTTCAATAGGCTTGAATTTGAACTAAAAAAAGCCAGAGAGTCAACTATTCCACTTACTATAGCTTCCATTAGTATCAAAAACTATAGAAGGTTCTATGAGCGCTTTGGAAAAGTAGAAACAAAGAAGCTTCTTGAGGAAATTCCTGCTTTTATAAAAGAACGATTATCCCCATCTGATTTTTTTGTAAGGATCGACAGAGGTCGCTTTATAATTGTTTTGCCGGGAAAGGACAAAAAGTTTGCAATTACTCTTTGTTCTGTTATAAAAAATAGCATAACATCCAGATTTAATACTGCTGATTTTAAATTGCTACTCTCCTTTATTCCTGCTACATTCCCTGAGGATGGTAAAGACTCTTATACTCTGCTTGATCTTATGGATTGATTTTTATGGAAGACATTGATTTTTTGCATGTTAATTCAGATGAATTTGTTGTTGGCATCCCTCTGGAAAATGTTGAGAATATTTTAGCAGCAGCTAAGTCACCCAGGATTAAAAGGGAATATCTTGAGGCTTGCACACCTCAGCATAGAGTTAAATTATTGAGTTTTTTTATATCAAAAAAGCTTGTCACTGTGAAGCAATTTGAGGTTTTTATTGAAGACACATGCTATGTAACAGAGGCTGAAAAAGAAGGCTGGGGATGGATATGGGAAGGTGGATGGAAAAAGAAAGCAGGAGTTTCATGGAAGAAGCCCTTTGGAGATTCAAGGGACTTTTTTTACTATGAATGCAAAGATAAATTTCCTGTCATACAGATAAGCTGGAATGATGCAAGCGAATATGCTAAATGGTTAAGTGCCAAGTCCGGTATAAAAACAGAGTTGCCATCGGAATATCAGTGGGAGGCCTTTGCCTTTTCAATTGGACTAACCTCCATGATGGAAAGAACGGCTGAGCCTATCTTGGAGGTGAAAGATTCAAACGATTTCATAGAATTGCTTGAGCAGAGGCTTCAAAATAATCCCTATCAAAGTGGAATATGTTGGGAATGGGTTTACGATTGGTATAAGGCCTATGAGCCCTCTGTAACAAACAGGGATTTTGGTGAGGTCTACAAAGTTCTCAGAGGTGGTTCTATTTTAAGTGAAGGCATTCAAAGGGGAAGAGAATTCAGATTTAGAAGGTGCCCTACTGCCAGAAGCCCTTATTATAGCTTCAGAATAGTGCAGTATTTTTAATAAAAACTATAAATTTTTTAAAAAATATAAAAAATATACCATGCGGACGGTTTTTTCTTGACCTTTTTCAAAGGCTCACTTATATTGTTTTCATTATATGGATGGTATTAACATTCTGCGAACAGTGTTAGTAACAAAAAGATATAAGGGGGATCTATGAAAAAAATTATAGTAGCTTTAACTTCACTTCTGTTATCAATACCTGTAATAGCCTTTGCATCAGGTAGCTCTCCAAAGTGCAATACGAAATATCCAATTGTCCTTGCCCATGGTATGGGAGCACAGGCAAAAATTGTCAATATCGTAGACTACTGGTGGGGAATTGAAGATGCTCTGGAAGATGAGGGAGCAGATGTATATATTACTTCTGTAAATGGAATGGATTCCACAGAGAATAAAGCTGCTTCTTTTAAAAAACAATTTCTGCAAATTCTTGCTGTTACCGGCAAGTCCAAGGCAAATATAATTGGTCATTCCCATGGAACATTATATACAAGATATGCAATAAGCAATCTTGGCCTTGCTTCCAAGGTAGCTTCTTATACAAGCCTCTCAGGTCCTCACAGAGGAAGCTCAGTTGCTGATTTTATTTTTAAGATTGTTCCAAATCAGGGCTGGTCTCTGGTGGGAGATGCTTTAGATATAGTTTATACATTTGTTTTTGGTGACAAGAATCCTAATTCTTTGCAAAATGGTATACAGGTTACAAGGCCATATATGAATAATGTATTTAATCCTAATTGTCCAAATGTTTCTGGCCTTTACTACCAAAGTACTACATCTAAGATTAAGTTCTTTTCAAATAGCCTTGTTCTTGGAGTACCATGGCTAATAGCTCTCTACTATGAAGGAGACAATGACGGTCTTGTAGCTGTAAACTCAGCTAAATGGGGAACCTTCAGAGGAGTTATCTCTGGTGCTGTATGGTGTGGTGGAGTTGATCACTTAAATATAGTTAACCAGTTTTTTGGAATTACCCCTGGATTTGATGCCCCTGGTTTCTATGTAAATCTTGTAAGTGATTTAAAGGCAAAAGGCTATTAACAGACATTGAATCATTTTTATAAAGACCGTGCAGTGTATGCTGTCACGGTCTTTTTTGTGAAATTTTAAATTTAACATGGTGAGATATGAATTTTGCATCTAAAATAACACCTCGGCGATTGTTGATTATTGTAGTTATCTTTATTGCGATTTCAATTATACTCAATGTTGCCAAAGATTCCATAGTTCAGGGAGATGAATATATTGCCCCATCCCCTGATAAGATTTCCTATAGGGATGTTAAGGACTATGTAAGCAGGGTTAATTTTGACTTATTAAAAAAGGAAGATATTTTCAAGGGAGATTTGATTAATAAGCATACATTAAAGTTTTTTAAATTTTTGCAAAGCAAATTTAAGGATATGTCCCTTGAGGAGCATTTTGAGGCTGTGCAGAGATATCTCGAATCCATGATGGACATAAATGATGTCATTAAACTCATGGATCTATACAAAAAATTTATTGAATATGAAAATCTTGCTGCAGATGAGATAAATAGGGCAGGCGAGCTTACAAGCCCAGAGGACTATCTTGCTATGCTTAGGAAGCTTAAAAAAATGCAGATTGAAATTTTTGGGCAAAAGGATGCTGAATTGCTCTTTGGTGCAATGATGAAAATGCAAGAATACCCTGTGAGACGCAGTGCAATAATCAATGATCCAAATATATATGGTGCTGAAAAGGAAAAACTACTAAAAAAACTCAATGAAGATATGTGGGGGAATGATGCTGCTGAGGTGGAAAGATCTCGCAAACCCTATGTTGCCTACACAGAGACTCTTTCTATTTATGAAAAGGATCTATCAGAGATGTCTGAAGAGATGAAAGCAAAAAAGGTAGATGAGATCAGAAAGAACATTTTCCCACCGGATGTTGTAAATAGACTTGAGGAGGTTGACAGAGAACTTGAGGCTGAAAAAAAGAGAGATGATGACTATAAGGCTGAGCTGAGCAAAATTGAAAGTAATGATAAACTCTCTGCTCAAGAAAAGGAAAAGAGTATAAAGGAATTGCAAGATAGAATTTACGGAGAAGATGCAGAAGCTGTGAGGCGGAGAGAAAATATCAGTAAGGCCACAGAAGAGATGCTCAAAAATTATAATCTTAAGTAGTTTTTAAAAATTCTCTTTTTATTAAATCTGCAATGATAATCAGAGAGAAAAGTATTATTATAATATTGCCTGTTCTTGAAAAGAGTCCTTTATTTTTTATAAGGGGAAGAGCTGCAGAGAGTGTTGCCTCTTGATTTAGTTCACTTTGTGTTAAAATATCACCAGAGGGAGCTACACATAGAGAAATGCCTGTGTTTGCAGCTCTTATTATTGATCTACGGTTTTCCACAGCTCGTGATATTGTGGAATAGACCTGCATATAGGGTTCCTCTGTTTCTCCAAACCATGAATCGTTTGCAACTGTGATAAGTATATCCGAAAATTTCATCCTCTGCCTTATCTCAGAGGGATATAAATTTTCAAAGCAGATAGAAAAAGCATACACTATCCCATCTATGGCTGAAGAGGATGGAGTTTTGCCTTTAACAAAGCGATCTGGTGAGTTGTAAAAAGCTCCAGCAGTAAAACCAAAGAGAGGAGTTTCTGAGTATGGGAATAGTATCTTTTTATCATATATGAATTTCAGCTCCCTTGCTTTGAGAAGAAAAATTGAATTAAAGTTTTCATCCTGAGAATTCCGCCTTACACCCCCTGTAACAAAAAGAGCGTTACTTTTTAGTAGCGATGATGCTCTTTCCATAATATCAAAGTTAACTCTGTCAGATGAGTTAAGAACAGTCTCTGGCCATAAAAGCAGATCTGTATCTGCCCCCCTTTGTGAAAGATTTATATACTTTTGATATCGTGCAAAACTTGTAAGCTCATTCCATCTTTCAACGGAGTCTGTGTTTCCCTGAACTATAAAAGCTTTTATGTGAGGAGCCCTATTTTCTATATTGCGATAATAATCGCCCATATAAATACCATATAGAGTTGATATAATCATTATAATCACTGCTGTAATGAGTGGTTGCCTCCTTTTAGTAATTATGAAATTTGTCAGTAGAATATTTATATAAAGAATAATAAAAGTTACTCCATAAACCCCTGATATATCAGCCAGTTGAATGAATGGTGTCATAGCAAGGGTATCTGCCAAAAAACCATAGGGTATAAATAATGGTAGAATCTCTTTGAGATAATCAATAATTACCCACAGGGCCGCTGCTAAGATAAATTTTTTATTATGAAACCAGAATTTTGCTGCCAGTGAAAAAAGCCCATAGAAGGCACCATAGGGCAATATTACCCCTATAGCTATCAAGAGAAATGCTATGGCTCCATGATTATATACTTTAAGAGAGTGGTAGAGAGGAATTGCACAAAAGGCTGAGAAGGTAGAGCCAAATATAGCGCCAAGGGAAAAGGCTTCCTTGAAATCCTTTGATCTCATTATTGATAAAAATAATGGAATGAGAGATATAAAAACTATGTAAGGCCATAATCTATGAGGAAAAGATAAAATAATCAACAACGAGGATATAAGTGGTAAAAGAAATAATTTTCTACCAGAGATATTTAATAGGGTTGAGAGTTTTTCCATGCCTGTAAATTGTGTAATGGAGATGATTTCCTGTGGAGCGTCCAGTGGAGCCCACTGCTCCTATAACCTCGCCCTGTTTTACCCATTGACCCTCTTTGACAAACATTCTTGAGCAGTGAGCATAAAAGGTGGTGTATCCGTCATCGTGCTGGACAATTATAGTGTAACCAAAGCCATCCTTCCATCCGCTGAAAAATACCATCCCATCACGCACCGCCTTTATTGGAGTGCCTGCATGAGTTGCAATATCAACCCCATTGTGAAACTCAAGACCTTCCCCATAGATTGGATCAACTCTATCTCCAAACATTGATGTAAAAAAGCCAGTATCAACAGGATCTGCAAAAGCCATTTTATATTTATATATTCTTTCGATATTTTTATTTACGATTACAGGTCTGCAATTTTCAAAAAAGGCAAGGCGCATATCATCTGGAGAGAATATCTTATAAATCTTTGGTTTGTAATTGCCCTTTGCCTTTTCCTTTGAACCAAGGAGTTTTTTCATGTTATTGACATCATAGTAATCATCAAAAGGGAACAATACTCCATTTTTTGCAGGAATAACTATTCTTTGACCCGGTTTAAGTTCAAGACTTTCAAGATAGGGATTTGCAGCAAGGAGGGTGTCAATTGATATTCCGTAGCACTGCTTTATGCTCCAGAGTGTTTCGCCTCCCTTTACTTTATATATTTGTAACTCTACTCCTGGATCATAAGGGTATGATGATACAAAGTTAATATACTCCTCCTCAGAGATAAATATTGGAAATCCATCCTTGAGATAGTAGGCTTTTTTGTTGATATAAATTTTTTTGGTGAAAAAGTAGGTGTAAATATTTGCGATAACAAGCACTACAAATACTGCACACACTCCAGCAAGAGCATAATTGCGAAAGGTCTTTAGCTGGTAATTTGTTGGCAGTATCATGTAAGTTTTTCCAGTTCCTTTGCTCTTTTAAATGCCTCTTCTATTGCATCCATCACAACCCCACTAAATCCGGATCGTTCAAGAGTATGCACAGCAGCAATTGTAGTCCCACCAGGAGAGGTGACATTGTCTCGCAGTTTAATAGGGTTTTCCATTTTGTCAAGAAACATTTTAGCTGAGCCGAAGATTGTCTGACCTGCAAGGAGAAGGGAATCATTTCGTGTCAGGCCGAGTTTGACTCCTGCATCAGCAATGGCCTGTATAAATGTAAAAACATACGCAGGTCCACTGCCTGATATTGCTGTTACTGCATTCATATATTTTTCATCAAGGATTATTACTCTTCCAAGAGATTCAAAGAGTGAGAGAGCAATTTGTGACTCGTCTTCTGTTACTGAATTGGAAAGAGATAATACTGTCATGGCACATCCAGAAATGGCAGGGGTATTGGGCATTGCTCTAATTATTTTTTTATTCCCTACAATTTCTTCTATTTTATGGATTGTGACTCCTGCTGCTACTGAAATAATAATTTTACTATAGTCCTTTAGGCTTTGCAAAACCTCTTCTACAATTGCAGGCTTTACAGCAATAATCACAACATCTGACTCCTCTGAAAGGCCTTTTATATCTGCCTTTTGTCTTATTTTTAATTCACTGGACAGCATCAGGGCTGTTTCATTGTTTTTTTCACAGATGATGATATTCTCACTTTTAAGGGTTTTGCTAAGTCCTCTCGCAATGGCTCCACCCATATTACCTGCGCCGATTATACCGATTTTTATATTATCATTCATTTTATATAGCTCCTGTTACCAAAAATTGCAGATCCTATTCTCACAATGGTTGCCCCCTCTTCAATGGCAATTGGATAATCCCCTGACATTCCCATGGATAACTCACTTAGAGACAGTGAAAGACTTGAGTTTATTTTTTCAAGAGTTCTTCTTGTCATTTCAAAGGATTTTCTTGCATCAGATAAATCCTCTGACAATGGACCAATGTTCATAACTCCCTTTAGTCTGAGATTTTTAAGTGTCACGATATGCTCTGCAAGCTCAAGTGCCTCTTCTGGATTTATACCGCTTTTAGATGGCTCATCAAAGGCCTTTATTTGAATGAGGATATCCTGAATTTTACCTATCCTGCCTGCTTCCTCATCTAATTTTTCAGCAGTGCTTTTTTTGTCTACTGAATGGATGAGTGAAAACAATTTTATAGCATCTCTTGCTTTGTTGCTCTGAAGATGGCCAATCATATGAAATTCAAAATTACCAGAAAGTAGCAAAATCTTAGATTTAGCCTCCTGGACTTTATTTTCTCCAAAGAGGGTTATCCCACTGTCAATAGCCTCCTGAACAACAGAGGCATCAAAGGTTTTTGAAACTGCAAGAATTTTAATGCTTTGAGGGTCTCTGTTGCTCTTTAAAGCTGCCTCTGCTACTTTTTCTTTTATTATTTTATAGTTTTCAGCTATGGTCATAGCATTACCAATCATCTAAGGTATTATCATAATCGGAGATCTATTTTAATTTAGAAAGTTTTTTAATCAAGGATAAAACATCATTATCATAGGGATTGAGCTTAAGAGCTTTTTGAGCGGAGCTGTAGGCATCTTTATATCTTTTGAGATTGAGTTGAACTGTTGCAATTAAAAACCATGGCCAGTAATAAGCTGGAGCGATCTCTGCTGCCTGATGAAGATATTTTATTGATTCCAGAGGATATATGTTTGTAAGGAGATCCCCCAGTCGTAGGTATCCCCAGATATTTTGAGGATATTTTTTTATTAAATTTTTATAAGCCTTTTGACCCTCTGATATGTGTCCCCTGGAAATATAGTAATCCCCTTCCATTATATGGGTGATCCAGAAACCTCCATTTTCTGCCTCTTTCATTTTTTTGAAATCCTTTAAGGTGTAGCTTGCCCTTTTACTTACAACTGCAAGCTCTTTCATTATCTTGTTTATCTGAGGTAAAGTGATCTTTTGATCCTTAAGATAAACCGCCTCAGGCTTTGCTTTTAACCATATCTCATCAGAGACTTTTCCTTTTTTGCGTGAAATATTGTAAAGCTCTGTTCCTGGATAATATGCAACAGGTGATATAACCGCATCATGAGGGAGTGCTTCATGTAAAAGTTTTATTGTTAGATCAATATCATCTTCGGATTCCTCATCCATACCAACCATTAAATAAAAGGATAGATAGATTCCAGCTCTCCTTGTAGCCTCTGCAGCCTTTTTTATCATATCAGCAGTTATAGATTTATCATAAAGCCTCAGAATTTTTTCTGACCCTGATTCAACTCCAAATTGGATGTGTTCAAGCCCACAGGATTTCATTGCCATGAGCATTTCATAATCTATTGTATCAACTCTTGCCTGACAATCCCACATCATGTTGAGTTCACTTTTCCTTAAAAGATCGGTAAATTCAATAACTCGTTTTTTATTAAGAGTAAAGTTATCATCTCTGATAGAAAAGTAAATCACTCCATATTTATCTCTCAATAGCATAAGCTCATCAATGATGCTTTTGGCAGATCTAAAGGTTACCTTTTGTTTCCAGAAGTTAGGGGAGGAACAGTATGTGCAATGAGATGGGCAGCCCCTTGAAGTGATTATAAATTGAAACTGCTCATTGGGATTGACTCCAATCATCCTGCCAGAAAAAGCAGATACAAAGGGAAGCTCATCAAGTTTAGCTATTCGCTCCCTTGATATAATCTTTGCTGTTATTTTTTTATGCTGCTGTAAAATTTCTTCCACAGCAATTTCACCCTCACCTTTAACAACATAATCGATCTCTGGGTATTCCTTGAGAAGTTCCTCTGATAAGAATGTAGGGTGCTGTCCGCCGGCTATGATTTTTATATCTGCATTGTGCTTTTTTATCTCTTTGATAAATTTAAAGGATTCCTCTCTGTTGTAAGAGAAAATTGAAATTGCAATTGCATCGGGATCTTCTTTCAGTATTATATCTACACCTTTTTTTGCCCCATAGGTTGAGAGATTTGCAAGGACAACATCAAATCCCTTTGATTCAAGATATGAAGCTATGGATATTATACCCGATGGCATAAGGGATATATAGTAATCATTCTTGTCTTTATAATTACAGAGATAAATACAGGCTACTTTCATTGGCACTCAGGATTAATATTATTTACGTAAAGAGGAGCCAATTCCTTGATGTAAACACTGCCATCAAAGGGGATTGCTTCAAGGAAAGAACCCTCTGTCTCTTTATAAATTTTATTCCAGTCATTAAGAAAATTTTTTGCAAGAGGTATATAACTCCAGTGCCATTTTTCCTCGCTGTAGCCACCAGTCCTCCCTGAGGTATATGGCTGGCAGTAACCATACCTCTGTGCATTTTTGGAAAGCCATGAATATATTATAAGACCATCGCCCTTTTCATAGTATTCATTGGTGAGTGAATTTATATCAATATCAGTGCCCCAGTGATGACGGGAAGTCCCAGGCATTGAAGAAAATTGTAAGATTGCCTTTGCTTTTCCCATATCTCCTTTCATTGCTTTTATATTTTCAATACCTGCGATAGTTCTTTTGCCATTCCATTTTTCTTCCCAGATATTTTTCTGGCTATAAAAGTTCCTTGTTGCGCTGACAACATAAATTTTAATTTTTGGGTATTCCTTTCTAAAGTCCTGCAACATTTTTGAAAGAGCAAGTGCAGCTTCTTTTCTGAGGTAGAGATTTTTACGTGCCACTGGTATATCTGTATTACTTAAATTAACAAATAGGGGATGTTTTTCTGGATTAAATCTGCCAGTTACATAATCAGAAACAGGAATCTCATAGATTCCTGTTTCTGCAGAGAATGCAATAAAAGCAAAAAAGCTAATTTGCAGCACTAAGACGATTTTGAGACCTGTTATAAAATGCAAGAGTAACTCAAGCGGTTTTGCAAAATCAATGTTCCATCTGGCTTGTTGCAGGCGGATATATGCCTTTTTTTCTTCTGTAAATTGCAATGCCAAACCTGATACAACCAGAAACACACACAAAACCGACAATTACGCTGGCAATCACAATAAAATTCCTCACCAGCAGATGGTATTCTCGCATAAAATCAATGATTGCCCTATCCATTACGGACTCCTTATATATTTTTTACATAAAGTTTTATACGTTTCTTGATTGTAGCATTTTAAGCAATCATGTCAATATTAATTCGTATAATTTTGAGGATTTTTTCAGTATTTATTCTTTAACTTCCTTTAAACTAAAATTACTCTATTACCCCCGAAACCTCTGGCTTCGGGGATAATATTTTCTTGATTTTACACTAAAAATTATATTTAGGAATAATTACTGGGATTTTTTTGTCAAATTTTGATTTACAATAAAGTTCTTTTGTTTTAAACTAAGGGAGTCGATAAATTATATATAGCATTTTTTTATACCTGTGTCTTTTATGGGATTTGAAAACTCCTTAAGATAACTTAAGCAGAGGAGAAATATGAGAAAGAAAATTTTTTTCATGGCAATTATCTTTGTTTTTTCAACTATTTTTAGCTTTTCTTATGGTGCAATTGATCAGACCTATGTTGAGAGGATTTTAAAAGAAAATAGTGATTTCATTGCATTTATAGATTATGGAGTGACAAATTTTGCTCCAGACAAAAAAGAGGAGCTTTTTAATATTTATCAAAAGCATTTTAATGGGGAGATTGCCTATCTTCAGGGTGATTATAAAAGAGCCTTTGATAGTGTTTATGATTCTCAGAAAGATATGGTTGCACTCTATGAAAAAATTTTGACTGACTATTATCTTGAGGATTCAAAAAATATACTGGATAACATAGCTCCTGAAATAATAAAATCAAAGGATGCTGCTGCACGGCAATACCTGACATTGGGTTACAGAGATAGAACTCTTGCAAGAACTCATTATACAGTAGGAGAGGCCTCACACCCCAAACTATACTCATATAAACTTTATAAATATGTTGATGCTATTAATATGGCAAGGCGTGCTAAAAGGTATGGCTTTATAGCTATATACACAGGTCAGCCTCATGCTATTAAATTTAAAATTTATAACCAGCTTTTTAAGTCAGAAAATGAAAATGGCTCATTGTTTTTTAAGAGATTTGTAGATAAAAATGAGCAGGACTTTATTAAGGAATTGGACAAAACTTATGAGGACTATGAAAAGGAATTTTCAGCTGAAGGTAATCAGGCAGCTAATGCCTCAACAGATAAAAGCCAGCAAGAGAAGGTAATTAAGGAAATCCCCTTTGAAGGTAAGGTTGAAAGGAGTGTTAGATTTAGAAAGGAACAGAGAGTTGCAAGATATTTGCTCAATGGAGAGTTCGATAAGGCAGAGCCAATAATAAGAGGCTATGTTGATAATTATAACTTTAAGCTCATAACAGCAACTTTAAAGACTCTGTCTTCATTAGATCATACAGGTGAGGAGGCCAGGCAGAGGCTTAACTATGAGAGTTTGCTCAAGCATCACAATGATAATTATATGTTGTTTAATGGGAAATCTATGCTGGAGAGCGTTCAGGGGGATGCGAAGGTTATAGACTCTTTAAGCTCTGCAAAGAAAAACAATGTAGTTGAAGATGATGTCAAAACCATTGAAACTCAAGGAGAAAAGAAAGAGGATAAACCTGCTGAAAATTCCTCTGTTAACAAGTGAGAGGAAAATGAGAGACTTACTAACTAAAGTTTTTATAATATGGATGATAATTTTTTTTCTGCTGATCGCTCTTGATATAATCTATTGGGTGTTTTATTAATTTCTTTGTTTTACACTGTATTCCCATAGCTCTACTAATTTTTCAAATTCTCGATTTCGAGGCCTATCTTTATAGGCCTCATTTCGTCTTTTAATCAGGTAGCGAACTGTGGAATCTTCAAGTAGAAAGTTTTCCCCAAGAGAGTTAAGCTTGCGTATTATATAATTAAGATTGTATGTTGTAAAGTTGCCAAGTATTTCTGTTGATGCAACTGTAGGCTCATATTTATGGAGAAGCTCTGTCAGGTAGAGTGCATTTCTCCATGCCTCATTTATTCCAGAAAGGCCACTTTTAAAATGCATGCTTAGTTTTTCGTATAGCTCCATGTTTTTATAATAGGATTCATATATACTGCGTATATATTGAGGAAAGTTATTTTGTACCTCCATGAGATCTATTGGCTCATTTATTGATTTAAAAAAATCAAAGATCTCCTTACTCTTTTCGTTATGGGGTTCTACATCTATTAGCTCAATTTTAAGATCTTTAATTATTGTTCTGACAATCCCCGCTTTTTTCAGATAAATTTCAATTTCAACAGGTTCAACATAGTAGTTAATGTCATCTTTAGATTTCATAATTTATTTATTAGATCTTAATTTTTCAATGATCTTTTTTTGAAAAGATGTATATGAATATTTTTCTGCCTCTGTAATTAAGGCCTTAGCCTTTTCAGTGCCCGCAGGGGTTTTTTCAATTTCTTCGATTATCTTGAAAAAATCAGCATTCATCTTTTCAAGTTTTGCATGGGATAGATCCCATAGTGTATCCCCCTTTTGCACAATAACCTTTTCTCCATCAAGCATGATGAATACATTTGATGGGTATATCCAGTTTGGATTTTTTGTCTTTATAGTTGACATGGAAAGACTGGAATAGCCATTTTTTATGGCAACATCATTGGCATATCTAAATATATCATAATCTGTAATTGTTGCATTATGTTTTTTCAAAAGATCTTTTTCTTCCTCTGTGACGCGTTTCACTGTGAGCACTATGTTTTCGTTTTTTGTTTCTTTAATATCACTGCTGCTTAAAATATTATTAAACTTTGGTTTGTAAGTTAACAATTTGAAAATGACAAAGGCAATTATAATGAGTATTAAAATAATAAATGCCAGGGTTTTAAAGCTTTTGCTCTCTCCATCCTTAGATTGGCTAAGAGAGGATTTTTCGTCTTTTTTTCTAACTCTTACTCTTTTACCTTTTATAGAATTGTCCTCATCAAAGATTTCTATATTATAGACCTCTTTTCGATCTTTTATAGCCTTTTCCAGTAGCTTAAGCTCTTTTTTCATAGTCCCGTATGATGATAGTTCCTGTTTATCCTCATAGAATAGAGCTATGAGCTTCATCAGCCTTTCTCTATCTGCAAGAATTCTATTAGCTAATGTTTTTTGTTCTTTGTTTAAAAGGGTTTTTTGTAGGCTTTCAGTGTTATAATAATCTATGAATATCTCTGATGCAGAAGAGTTATTTTTTCTGATGATCTCATAGGCTGAATTATTTATAAACGATAGCTCCACATAAAGGTTTTGATCTAATTTATTGAATAATCTATCAACGGAGATGTAGTTTTCCTGTATGATAGACTTTAATACTCCATAGAGTTTTCTATCTTTTGTGCTATCTGCTTTCATTTTAAGAAGGGATATATAATTTATTTTTGAGATTGGGTCTAAATTGTTGATTTCTGACTCAAAGGATTTTTTAATTTCATCACCATTATTGTTTTTTAATAATTCCAATAATTCCTCTTTGAGATCAACGGAATTCAGTAATTCAGTTTCAGATGAATAGCTCTTAAATTCATATTGAATTCCGTCATGGAGTATAATAAATCCTGAATTTATAATTTTTTTTATGTTTGGGTTACCATCATTTAAAATAATGATAGGTTTTTGTACTGATTTAAAAAGAAGAGCTGACTGCTCGTATGCTGTATAGGATATAATTACTCCATCTGATTGTTCTTTTAAAATATTTTTAATCCTTGAAGGAGATTTTAAAAAATGAATAATTAGTTCTCTTTCAGAGTTATCGCTTTTGAAACTCAGGGCAATATTGGGTGTTCCGTTATATGATGATATTGTGATGCCCTCTCCTGTTTTGTAATTCATGTCAGTAAATTTTTGATATTGAACAGTTGCGTTTTTGAAAAGCCTTTTTATCAATTCAATCTTTTCTTCATCAGTGGAAAAGAGCCGAATTTTGCCGCTTCGTTCGTTTTTAAATTTTAGCAGAGGGGATAGCTGCAATATATTTTGCATTGGTAGGAGGATTTCCCTGATTTTTGCTGGATCTATTTCCAGATTTGATAGGTAGTGAAAACAATCTCTTGGAAACTGAAAGGCTGTAAAGTATCCCTTTGAGTAAAATAAAGGATTTTTATCTGTTACTACAATCCCCTTTCCATTGTATCGTTGCGAGTTTTTATTATTTTGTGATATTTTTTCCATTATGGAGGCAATATTTAGATTGTTTTCATAAATGTTTTTTAAATCAAAAATGTCTGCTCCCTGGTGCAGTATTTTTACATTCCCATCATTATAAAATACTCCTATGAACTGATGTTTGTCCGATAGATTTTTTTTATCCGAAAGCTCTGGTATATCTTTCTCTACATTCACAAGGGAAACATTTGTCAAATCAAGACCAAAATTTCTTTGATATTCTACAAATCTTTTCAGGACCGATTCACTGCCAATATATCTGTTTGAAGAGACTTCCCGAATATTGATGTTGAATTGCTCCACAGCAGGATTCCCAAGAATCTTCTCTGTAATGATGATATTTTCTATGAGGGGAATTATTTCCACAGGGAGATCTTCCCATGTACCGAGGCGTATGAATGGTTTGTCATCATCAAGAGAGCTTCCTGTAAAGATGATAAAGCATTCTGTGTCAACTATGAAGAGTCTATCTTTATCGTTTTTTATGATATCGCTTAAATTCATCTTCAGTCCTTTTTGTCTTGAGTTTTTTGAGAGAGTGAAATTTGTGTCATATTATACAATCTTCATAAAATGGTGCAATTAAAATTTTTTATATACCTATTCTCCTAAGAAATTCCTTAATAAAGAGAGGGATTATTTTTGATAAATAAAAGGTTTGATAAACTTTTAAATTATTTCGATAATTAAATTATGAAGCAAATTATTACCAATAGTGAGCTATGAAAAACCTGAGTAGGCTAATATCGTCACTGAGCAGAAGAATCAAAAAAATCATAATAGTGATTTTAGGGTTGCTTCTATCTTTTATATTTATAATTGGAATTGTAATATTTTTTTCCAGTGATCAGGCTTTAACTGATCCAATAGGATGGGAAAATTCAAAGATAATCTCTGATATAAAAGGCTCTTACTCTGCTCCATCTGCTGATGCAAGAGGCAATCTTGTTGCAGTGGTTTATGAAGGTGAAAAGGGAGGCAAAAAATATATTTTTATTTCTCTATCTTTTGATGGAGGCAATTCTTTTATTCAGCAGACAATATGTGATCTCACCAGCTCAATAGAATCATCCCCTAAGGTTGCTATCTCAAGAAAAGGGGAGATTTGTGTTGTGTGGAATGTTTTGTCAGATGAAAACGCCGAAGGGGTCATATTCTCCTCAAAGTCTCTGGATCTGGGAGGGACATGGACAAAGCCTATTGCAGTGGATACAGGACTTAAAAGTTCGCTATTGCCTTTTATAAGGTTTGATGAGCTTGATAGGCTTCATCTATTTTTTATGGCCTATTCGGAAAATCTATTTACAATATTTCATTCAATCAGAGATGGCGATGTCTTTTTAAGGCCAGAGTCTGTGGCATCATTTAAGTCAAAGGTCAGGGGTTCCTTTTTCCCTGATGTGAAATTCTATAAGAATAATGCTATTTTGATATGCCAGGTTAAGGAAGAGGATTATTCAGATAGCCTTTATATGGTGAAATCAGAAAATTATGGCAAAAGTTGGGAAGATCCCGAAAAGATTCCCTCTGGAAATGGGAGTAGCCAGTTTCCATCTATTGAGATATTTGATGATATTATTTTTCTTGTTTATGTAAATAACTCTGAAAAAAACTGGGCTGTAAAGCTTCTGAGAGGTTATAACCTTGGTAAGAGATGGGATGAGGTTCCATTGAAGGTGTCACAGACAAATGCAAACTGTTATTCCCCAACAATCACCTCAGGTGTGGAGAATGATCTTTTAATAGCCTGGCATGATCTCCGCGAAAAATCGCCTCAAATCTTTTACAGAAAATATGATACGAAAAACAGAGAGTTTTTTGAAGAGAGAAAGTTTTCTATAAAAAATAAATCAGGAAGAAATCCATTTTTAATTTCTTCCGGGAAAAGGCCCTTAATATTCTGGAATGAGGGGAATTATGTGGCTGCAAACTCAGCGGATATTCAAGTTGATCCCCCTGAGGTTTATTCAACAACTCATAAAGAAGATTCATGGAGCAGAGAGACTGCAGCAAATATTTACTGGAAAAAACCTTCAGATCCCTCTGGTATTGCAGGATATGCTACCTTAATAGACAGAAATCCAGAGACAAATCCTTCCATTCAAAACTTGCGCTATGATGTCACAAGCACCTTGGTCACAGGACTTGATGATGGAGTTACATATTTTCATATAAGGGCAATTGATGGTGCAGGTAATATGAGCAGAACTGTCCACTATAAGTTGATGGTGAGCTCAAATCCTCTTTCTATTCCTGTTGTCATTTCTTCAACTCATCCAGAAAATGTGAATTCCACTGCCAAGGATGCAGTGTTTCGTTGGGCTGTAAATGACACAAGACGACTCAAGGGCTTTGTCTATAGCTTGTCTAAGGATAGTCCTGTAAAGCCCTCTTCATTTATAAATGATTTTGAGATTGAGTTCAAAGATTTGCAGGAGGGCATTTACTTTTTTAATATTGCCTCTATAAGCAAAACCAATCAGATCAGCAGGGTTACTACCTATTCATTTATGGTCGGCAGAGATATTAAAACTGATCAGGAATACCTCAAGAATATTGCGAACATAGATCTTGATAGTGAAATAAAGACAAAGAGACCTTCTGTGTTTTTTATTCCAACGGTGGATATACTTGTCCCCTTTGATTTTGCTTCTATAATAGCTAAATCTTCAGTGAAATGTATATTAAGGCCAAAAAATATTCCCTCGCAAAATGTTGATGGATATTCTGTCACCTTAGGAAGGGTAAAAATAGTCCCTGCGGAAAAGGTAAATCATAAAGGAGATCTAATTGAGCTATCAGGTTTAAGCAATGGGGATTTTACCATTGGCGTAAAGTGCAGATATTTTACAATTTCAGGGGGAGTAAAAAAATATCGATGGAGTGAGGCTGCCTATAAAAGTTTTTCTGTGATATTGCCTGCAGAAACCTCTCCTTATGATGGGTTGTATTTTGCTTTGAAAAAACGACTTCTGCAGTATCCTGTAGCTATTGCCTCTGTTTTTATGGTGGCATGTTTTTCTGCAATGTATAGAAAATTTTTCACCAGGCTGGATTTCTGGGTAAAGAAGCTTTTTTATAGATGATTTTGATGAGCGGGTGACCGGGCTCGAACCGGCGACGTTCAGCTTGGGAAGCTGACATTCTACCACTGAATTACACCCGCGTAAGAACTAAGCTGTGATACAAAGTATAAATATGGTATTGCTTTGATCAATAAATTTTATTATCTTATACAAAAAAATTTTAGTTATTTTGTTAAACTTTTTTCTTTTGGGAAGTCTTAAATTTAAAGAGAGCAAGTAGGGATGAGTCTTTTTAGAAAATTATTAATTTTTGCAACTGCATTTTCTTTTTTTATAGTGCTGGGCTCTGGATATGTGTATACACAGAGTGTTGCAGAAATGGATAGGGAGGCTGAGGAGTACTTTAAGAAAAAGGACTTTTCTAAGGCTGTTGCTCTCTGGCTTAATATTCTGGACATAGATCCAGATAATATTGATGTCCAGAAAAAAGTTGAGTTTCTCTATGAGATGAAGCAAAAAAAGGATCTTGAGCTTGAGAGGGCTAAATATAATTACAAGCTTGCCAAGAAGGAACTTGTCCAGAATATTTCAAAGAATTTATCAGATGATGAGGCTTTGAAAAACTTACTAACAAGTAAAAGTTATGCAGAGGTAGCCTTTTCAAGTTTTATTACTGCCTATAGAATTGACTCCCTTGATTCTGAGTTACAATTGCTCCGTGAGGATATGCAGCGCCTTGAGCAGGTTATTACCTCAGAGGAAAAACGTCTTAAGACAAGTATAGAACTGCGTGAAAAGATTTCTGGATTTGTGGCCCTTGCGAAAAAGGCTATGGAAGAGGAAAGATATAAAGATGCTCTTGAAAACTGGGAAGCTGTTTTAAAACTCTTTCCTGAGCACAGTGAGGCCATTGAGGGCAAGAGGCAAGCTCTACTTGCAATAGAAAACGTAATAAGATATGAAAATATTAAGAAATACATGGCCTCTGGGGTTGATCTATTTTCAAAGAATGAATTGAAGCTGGCGCGGCAGGACTTTATGAATGTTTTGCAGCTTGATCCTGAGAACTCAGCAGCTAAGGATTACATTGAAAAAATAGATGATAAATTGAATGAGCGCAAGCGCTATGAACAGAGATTAAAGGAGGCTGAAAATTTTTATCTTTCAGGTATTAAGAATCTGAAGGAGTCCAGGTTTGATGATGCTGTTGATGATTTTGAAAATGTCCTTACTCTTATTCCAGATTACAAGGATACAAAACAGCGTTTATCTTCTATTCCGGAAATGAAGAAGGAGTTCGAAAAGAGAGAAAGGGATAAAAAATTGCGTTTGATTGATGAGAGCTTCCAAAGTGGCCTTATTGCTCTTGCAGAGTCCAGATATCAGGATGCGATCTCTGCCTTTGAAAAGACTCTTACACTGGATCCACTAAATAAGTTAGCTCCTTTATATATACAGAGAGCAAAGGATGCTCAAAGGCTTGTAGAAGAAGAGATTGTGGATGAAAATTCATCTTATTTCGCCTTTGTTAATTCCCTTATTGAATCTGGTCGTAAACTCTATGACTCTGGCAAATATAAAGAATCAAAGGAAAAATGGGAACAGATTTTACAACTCTTCCCTGCAAATAAAATTGCAAATGAATATAATTTTCGCTGCGAATTGCAGCTAAAACCAGATCAGAGAGAGGTGATGCTTAATCGTTTAGTTTCTGATGGAGAGGAATTATTAAAAAAAAGGGATTATAGAGGGGCTTATAGAAAATTTCAGCTTGCAATGTCAATAGATCCATCTTATCCTGATATAAAAAATTTAGTTGCAAAGGCAGAAAAGGGTGAAAGATTTAGTGGAACAGCATCCCTCTCACCTGTAGATATAAATGAGATTGAACGGAGATTTAATTTAGGAATTGCATATTATAAAAAGGGCGGAGAAGAAAATATGAGAAAGGCTCTGGCTGAACTCCGCTGGGTTGTATCAAAGGATCCTGATAATGTTAAAGCTGTGGTCAGTGTAAACAAGATTGAGGCTCAACTGAGGATTGGTTCATCAACAGAAAAGGCTGGGACAGCTAAACTTACACCTGAACAGGAAAAGCTGGTGAGGCAATATTATTATAGTGGGATTAATTACTATTCAAACAACGATTTTAAAAGAGCTATAGCTGAGTGGAGAAAGGTTCTGGCTATAGATCCAAATCATGAAAAGGCTAAAAATAACATAAGGAAGTGTCTGGTCCTTTTAGGTAAATAGATATGGCTGATAACAGAGAAGAAAAATTTAGTGAAAACCTCCTGAAGCCAAAGAAAAAAATACGCTTTGGTATTACATTAAAGTTTTCACTGGCAATAATTGTGCTTGTATGTGCTATTATACTTACAATTGCGCTTTTTATTGTTTATAGAGAGAGTGCAATTTTAAGAGAGCAGATCTTTAATTTTGTAAACAGAGAGGTTGTCCATCTTAGCAATACCACCCAGCAGCTCATAGGATATGATGATTTAACTTTATCAGATGCTGTTGATGAGCTTAAGAAGATCAATTTTTTTAGGTATGTTTATGTTTTGAACAATAAAAATGAGGTTGTATTTGGCTTTAATAGAATAGGTGGTGATTACAAAGAGATTCCTCTTCGTGAATTGCTTAATGATGGTGTTGCCCGCAATCTGGATTCCAGAACTATTCCTGATTCAATCGATATTGTCTCTTTTAAGGATAAAGAAAGCAATTCTGAGATATTTGATTTTTCAAAGATTGTTTATAGCCGCAAAGATGGCAAAACAAAGGTTGGTGTTGTCATAATAGGGATGGGTGATGATATAATTCGTCAGGAAATAGATAAGATCAAGCGCTATATAATTTATATATTCTTTATATTTCTGGCAGTGGCTGTTCTTGGTGCTATAATTTTATCTGCAATAATAATTCGACCAATAAAAAAGCTCAGTCAGGGTGCATCTATAATAGGTAAGGGAAATCTTGATTACAGAATTGAGATACAAACCTCAGATGAACTCGGTCAGCTTGCCGAAGAATTTAATTTGATGACAGAGATGATTAAAGAGGCCAAGGAAAAGGAAATTGAAACAAGGATTATGAATGAGCAGCTTGAAATAGCCCGGGATATTCAGGAGGGATTAAATCCCATGGGATTTTATAATAAAGGAGGAATTCAAATTAAGGGCTATACAAAGGCTGCAAAAGGAGTGGGGGGGGACTATTTTGACTATATTGATATTGATGAGAATCGTGTTGGTGTCTTGATTAGTGATGTTTCTGGTAAAGGTGTTCCAGCATCTCTTGTAATGGTGATGATTAGAACTGTTTTTACAACTTATATCAAGCGCAAGGATGTTGATTGCGCACGAGTCGTTCGCGCGATAAATGACTCCTTAAGCGCTGATTTTGCAATTGATAAATTTGCCACTTTATTTTTTATGATCTATGACAGAAGAACCGCAGAGCTTTCCTTTTCCAATGCAGGCCATGGTCCTCTTTTTTGTTATAGAGCCTCTCTTGGGGAATGCACAAGGACTTCCCTGGATGGTGTTCCAATAGGGATTATGGAGGATGTTGAGTATAAACAGGCGAGGGTTAAGTTGAATCCTGGCGATATGGTTGTGCTTTACACTGATGGTATAACAGAAATGCGTAATCCTGAAAAAGAGGAATTTGGTCTTCAGAGAGTGAGAAAGCTCTTATTGGAAAATAATCATCTCAATGCAAATGATTTTGTTCTTTTGTTAGTTGATAGTGTAGAGAAATTTCGCGATAGCGCTCCTCCCCATGACGATATGACTCTGGTTTGTTTTAAAAGAGTAAGTTAAGCTATATCAATTCATTTTCTGATTCATAAATAGTAAAGAATTTATCAAGTGTTGCAAGCTTAAGGATATTTAACACATCATCGTGGATGTTCATAAGAGCAAATTTCCCATTGTGAGCTTTCATCTTTTTCATACCAGCAACAAGAGCACCTATTCCGGAACTATCCATATAATTTACGTTTTTCATGTCTACTACAACGCTTTTATACTGACCATCTGTTACACTAAAGAGGGCCTTTTTTAGCTCACTAACATTATACAGATCAACCTCACCTGTAACGCTTATTATTTTGTGCTCTCCTAAGTCTTTGAATTCTATATTCACAGAATTCCTCCAGTTCTTACTATCAATTATACCATCTTAGTACTATTCAAAACAAGATAATATTATTAAAATGATAAAAAATTTCAATTTAAATTAAGTGTCAAAGAATAGTTTTGCAAAAAGTTTTTTATATGTCAACAAACAATTTGTCAATAAACTCTGAAAGATCAAGAAAATTATTAACCTCTTTCATTTCAGTGCAATATGCTCCATATAAAGAGGCTATGCTATCGCTCCAGTCCCATAGATGTTTTTTATCTGGATTAAGCCAGAATAGGTTTCTGCACCTTTCTTTTATTTTTTTGAAGGATTCAATGCCGGGGTCGTTATCATTGTTTCTGGCGTCTCCAAGTACAAGCACAGAGGTCTTGCGTGTAAGAGCATCGCTGTATTCGGCAACAAACTGATTAAAACATCTGCCATAATTACTGCCCCAGCCATAGGTGAAATTTTCATCAGAAAACATGGAGTTTATTGCTCTTTCTGGATCCATCTCCCTGAAGAGATCAGTTATTTCTACCATATTGCTTATAAAAGCAAAGGTTCTTACCTTTGAAAAAAGACTCTGAAGGCTATAGGTCAAAAGTAGCATAAATCTTGAGTATTGATTTACAGAGCGGGAAACATCACACATAATTACCAATTGAGGCCTGTCAATTTTCTTGTTTTTATAAAAGAGTTTAAAGGGAACTCCGCCATATTGAAGGTTTGTCCTGAATGTTCGTTTTATATCTATACCGCCGTGTTTTACTCGTTTTTTTCTAAGAGATATTCTATTTTTTAGCTTCTGACCAAATCTTTTTACAAGCTCTCTCATTTCTTTTATTTCATCCGGTGTAAGCTGGTAGATGTATCTGTTGAGGAGGTAGTCTTCTCTGTTTTTTAATTCTTTTCCTATGCTTCTTTTTGTCTTTTTAAGAGATAACATTCCTCTTAAAAGCTCATCAATTCCCTGGCGTAAATTCTCCTGTCCGTCTTCTTCTGCCATACTTTGAAATGAAGAGGCAATGGAATTGTTGCTTTTAAATATGCTCATTCCACCTGCTCCTCCAGAAGAGGAAGGGAGCAATTCCTCTAAGAACATATTGAGAAGTTCCTCAGAGCTTCTTTCCATAACCAGATCCCCAAGGCTGTCAAGGAATTGATCAAGGAGATCGTTTAGTTCCTCAATAAGGTGAGGATTACTATTGGCAATAAGAGATGCAACTGCGCTTACATCAATATTATCAAATAATTTTTCCCTACCAGAAAAAAACTCATTAAAACATTTATCAAACACAGGAATATCTGTATAGTCTTTAACAAGAGTTGTTTTTAGTGCCTGACGAAATGAGACTTTGTCTGCTATGTCTATTTCTGGCAGTGCGGTAAAAAGGGATAAGACCTCATCAGCTGAGATGACAATATCAGCATCTCGTAAAACTTCGATAAAATCAAAAAGCTTGCGGTTTATGTAAGGTTGCTTTTCCATAAATTTAATTCAAAAAAATATCCTTTGAGTGTTTCATTGCAAGCTCAATATCCTTTTCGTATTTGAGTATAAAATTTAAGGTCTCTGTTGCTATTTTTGGATCGAGATCTTCATATCCAAGGATCACAAGAGCCTTTGCCCAATCCAGAGTTTCACTTATGCTTGGTTCTTTTTTAAGCTGAAGTTTTCTGATTCTGTGTACTGTTTCAACCACCTGGCGTGTTAACCTCTCACCACTTTCCGGAACCTTTAGACCTACTATTTTTTCTTCCAGTTCTATTGTTGGATAATCAATATAGAGATGTAGACATCGCCTCTTTAGGGCATCTGACATTTCCCTGGCGCTGTTTGATGTAAGTATTACAAAGGGTTTTACATCGGTTTTAAAGGTCCCTATCTCTGGTATGGTTACCTGGAAATCAGATAAAACCTCAAGCAAAAAGGCCTCAAACTCTGAGTCGGACTTATCAATCTCGTCTATAAGCAAAACAGATCTTTCATTTTTTGTGATAGACTTAAGAATTGGCCGTGGTATCAAAAATTTTTCTGAGAAGAAAACATCCTCTGCTGCAGTTAATTTGCTCACCGCGCCAGAAAGAGAGCTTTCGCTACCCATTATTTCTGATAATTTATCCTTTAGAATTTGAGTATAAAGCAACTGCTTTGCATATTCCCATTCATATAAGGCTTTGGATTCATCCAGGCCTTCATAGCATTGCATTCTTATTAGCTCAATATTTAGTGCTGAGGCAATACATTTTGCAAGCTCAGTTTTACCTACACCAGCAGGGCCTTCTACTAAAACTGGCTTTTCAAGCTTTAGCGCAAGGTAAACAGTTGTGGCTATTTCCTTTGATGCTATATATTTCTGCTCCTCAAGCTTTTTGATTGTTTCTTCAACACTGGCAAACATAGTTTCTCCTTTTTAAGTTTAGACAGATTACCTGAGGCTATCAAATAGAGAGAGGTCCGCCAGCCGCAGATGTTCACTCTCAATGAATCTGTCGTAGTTTTCCATATATTTTGATTTGAATTTTTCTGCAGAATTTAAAATTCTCTCTAAGTTTAGATTTACCGTTTCTACTCTTTCTCCATATACTGCTTCATTTATTTGCTTGGATGCAGAGGCAGATTGAATTTCCAGCATGGAGCTCAGTTCGTTATCTGTAACAACAGAAATTTCTTTTGAGGCAAAGAGTCTGTTAACATAGATAAGAAAAGATATAAAGGATTCGCAGATTAAAGCTCTTTCTATTATTCCCCATCTTTTTAAACTTCTCCTGAGCAGCTCAGGTTTTATGTCTGGAATAAACTCTCTTGAGGTATTGAAATTATCAAGTCTTAGCTTTGAATGATTAACGCTTTTAAATATTTTAAGGTTGAGATCCTCAAGATTAGTTTCAATATCTGATCTGGATATGAATATAATTGAGCTAACTTTTTCTTCTTTCTCTTTTCTTGAAGTGGCCATTATTATGTCAGCATTCTTGCCAGCTGTGATGAATTTTTTTTCTCCTTTCAAAGAGAGGATGCAATCGCTTTCAGTAAATGTTACAGGGTTTTTTGGGTCTTCTGAATGAGCAAGGGCAATTATTGAATTGTTATTGATTCCTGTAATCATCTCTGAAAGTTTAGATGATAGCTGACTGTTAAGAGATATGTCTTTGATTATTGGACGAACAAGTGCTGTCTGGACTATCCATAGTACTGCAAGGCCAAGGTCTCCTGTTTCTCTAACTATAAGCACAGATGGCCGAGTCGTCCTATATTGAGATATTTCCGGACGGAACTGATTGGAAAGTTTTATCCATAGATCTCTTTGCATGGAGAGATCCTGAGTTCTTTTGCAGTAAGTGGAGTTGATCTGTCCAATAAGCTCTTTCATGGGGCATCCCTTTTGCTATATATATTTTAAGGAGTTTTAACAAACCAGCTATAGCTATTAAATAAAATTTCAATTATTACGTCAAGAAATGTTTGATTTTATCGAACTCGTCTTCTCTGGGTATAGCACTTTTCATACCAACCTGCGTTGGCTCCAAATTTAAAGGAGTACCTGTCATTTTCAAAGCCGCTCAGTCCCATCTCTATTCTTATTCTCTCAAGAAAGGGGACAAGTATATGAATGCCTCCATAAAAAGAGTTGTAGTATGTTCCTTCCCTGAAGCTATCATTTTTCATCCAGTGAAGGCAATTGTCCATCCCAGTTACAATTTGTAATCCATAGTATCCATTGAAGCCCCATAAGGAAATTTGTCTGTTTGTAAACAGTTCATATCTATATTCAAAGGTCCACAGAGCTTCATGCTGGGCTGCCATAGATGGGTCAGGCTCATAAACTCTCAGGGAGTTTACTCCTCCTGCATGATATAGTTCATATCCAGGGACATCCCCTGGTCTGTAGCGTGCAAGGATATTCCCGTGAAAGATATGGCTTTTCCCGGCAGGGATATATCCTCTGAAATCGAAAACATACTCCTTAAAATCACTATCCCCTCCCAGAGGCTTACCATAAAGAGAGGCCTTGTATTCATTATAAAAACCTCTGTGGGGATTCATTTCTCTTTCCCTTGTATCTATTGCAAAGCCTGCACCTAAGGATGGTAAATAATCCCATTTGCCTTTTCCATAAAACATTGGGACATCAACCTGAGGTGGTGTAAAAAAAGGGTGCTCATTGTCGTGCTTTACAAAAAAGGCTGAGGATGAAACAATCAACTTGAATGTTTTGTTTATTTTAACAAAAGAGTTTAACTCATTATAAAGAGACTGCTCGTTATAGATTTTAAGAGAGTTGTAAGATTCAAAGTAGTTTATTGTAAGCTCCAGCGATAAGGGCAATTTTTTTAATTCAGGGATCTTTGTGTAGCTTGTAAATTCCTTTGCCTTCATAAAATCAGGAATTACTGTATATCTGCTCAATAGCTCTTCCCTTATGCCAAGACCCGCTATATTTGTAAAAGTTACACCTGGCCCAATAAGAAGACCATCCTGGTCGGTCCTTTTCATGGCAGGAAATATTATAAAATAGGGTAGTTCTTTATAGCAATATTTGAGGTTTGTGCCATCGGGGCATTTTTCTATTGTAAGATCAACTCCTGCAAATATATCAAGATCCATCAGCGCGTCTTTTTCTTCAAGCCACTTCTGTTCACTAAATTCGCAGCCTTCTTTATTTTGAAGTTTGCAGCGAACTGTTTCCTCTTGAGTATTAATAAGGCCAGAATGTTCTATCTTGAGAATTTTATCTGCAGGCAATAACTCCACAGTGAATATGAAAAGCAAGGTTACAGAGATGAAGCTAAATCTTTTCATCAATTACTTTATTTTTTTTATCACTCTGCCATTTTCAGTAAATGATAGTCCAACACCCTGCCTGATGCTTATCATCACAGCCTCTACAATTGGTGAGATAGCATTTGTTTTTGAGATCCATTGAACTATAAAGTTTGCCCCAATCCCGCCAGTGGTATCATCCTCTGCAATTACAAGATCCAGTGTTTCCAGTGGCTTGACTCTAACAGGCATTTTTAAGAATTTTTTCACATTTTCACCTTTTGAGTTATTGTAATTGATTTCCCTGATAAATATTTCGTTAATAGGATCTATGTTTCTTATGCTCAGAGTTACTGTGAGGTTATATACCTTGGTATCATCTCTAAAATATATACTGGAATATACTGGGACGTAAATAATTTCACCACTTGCTATTTCGCTTTCTAAGATATCGCTTTTAAGCTCATGGGATGTAATTTTCTGACTGTTGAGTTTTGCAAAGAATTCTTTTCCTTCAGTGTCACCCCCTGTGTTGCAGGAATATAGGAATAGTATAAGTGGAATTATAGCTATAAACTTTTTCATAAAGATTTCTCCGTAATTTAAGCATTGTTTAAGGTGATCCTGAAATGGAAATAATTGCAAGTCAAATTTAATAGCAGTGACTCAGCCAGAAAGAAATCTGGCTGAGTGGGTTATTTTTATTTTTTATCTTTTCTAAGCGTTGCTTCGACTTTGATTGGCAATCCATAGAGGTTAAGGAATCCAGTGGCATCTTTTTGATCGTAAAGAGCACTCGCATCAAATGTTGCAATATCTGGCTCATAGAGAGTATAGTCAGATTTACGGCCAACAACTATGCAGTTACCCTTATAAAGCTTGAGTTTTACCACTCCACTTACATATTCTTGAGTTTTGTTAATTAGAGCATCCAGAGCCTCACGCTTTCTGGTAAACCATAGCCCATTATAAATAAGCCTTGCATATTCATTGGCAAGGTTGTCTTTAAAATGCTGAGTATCTCTATCAAGTGTTATAGACTCAAGATCTCTGTGAGCTGTCATTAAAACAGTGCCAGCAGGTGTTTCGTATACCCCACGGGATTTAATTCCAACAAGTCTGTTTTCTACTATATCAATTCTTCCAATGCCATTTTCACCTGCAATTTTATTTAAAGTTTTCATAAGGGCAACTGGTTTCATCTTCTTGCCATTGATTGCCACAGGCTCACCTTTTTTAAACTCTATCTCAATGTATGTAGGCTTATCAGGTGCTGCCTCAGGGGATTTGGTGAGAATAAACATATCCTCATCTGGCTCTCTGTATGGGTCTTCCAGAATTCCTCCTTCATAAGATATGTGGAGTATGTTACGATCCATGCTATAGGGTTTATCCTTTGTAACAGGTAGCGCAATGCCATGTTTTTCTGCGTAGTCAAAGAGCTTTGAACGTGAATCAAGTTCCCACTCCCTCCATGGGGCAATTATCTTTAGATCTGGAGCGAGAGCCTTAAAGGCCATCTCAAATCTCACCTGATCATTTCCTTTGCCTGTTGCTCCATGGCAAAGAGCATCAGCGCCTTCAAGTCTTGCAATCTCCACCTGTTTTTTTGCTATTACTGGCCGAGCCAGAGATGTGCCAAGAAGATATCTATCCTCATAGATAGCATTGGCTTTAATAGCTTGAAATATATAATTTTTTACAAAATCTTCAGTGAGATCCTCAATATAGCATTTTGATGCTCCTGTTTTGATGGCCTTTGCCTCAAGACCATCAAGTTCCTCTTCCTGGCCAATATTTGCAGAGTATGCAATTACCTCACACCTGTAAGTTTCTTTGAGCCACTTTAGAATCACAGAAGTATCAAGTCCACCTGAATAAGCAAGAACCACTTTCTTGATTTTCATAATTTCTCCTTAAAAAATTATTTTCTGGCCATTAAGGCGCACATAATTGCCTTCTGGCAGTGAAGTCTGTTTTCTGCCTCGTCAAATACAATTGAGTTAGGTCCGTCCATAACCTCATCAGTTATTTCTTCGCCTCTGTGTGCAGGGAGACAATGAAGAACCTTGGCATCTTTGCCAGTCTTTTTTATGAGGTTGTTATCAATTCTGTATTTTGCAAAGGCTTTTCGTTTTTTGAGTGAGTCCTTTTCCTGACCCATGCTGACCCATACATCTGTGTAAAGATAGTCAGCTCCATCAACAGCCATATCAATATTATTGGTTATGGTTATCTTCGCATTGGATTGAGTAGCAATCTTATAGGCCTTTTCTACTATAGAGTACTCTGGCTCAAATCCCTTTGGAGAGGCTATGGCAATTTCGCATCCAATTATGGCTGCGCCAATTAAAAGGGAGTTTGCAACATTGTTCCCGTCGCCAATATATGTGAGTTTAATGGAGGTAATATCTTTTTCCCTTTCATAGATTGTAAAGTAGTCTGCAAGAGCCTGACAGGGATGAAATGAATCCGAAAGTCCATTGATAACAGGGATATCTGCCCATTTTGCAAGCTCTTCTACCTTGTCATGTCCAAAGGTTCGTATCATTATACCGTCGTTGTATCTTGAAAGAACTCTTGCGGTATCAGCAATGGTTTCGCCTCTGCCAAGTTGGATTTCACTGCTGCTTAAAAATAAAGCATGTCCTCCAAGCTGAAGCATCCCGGTTTCAAAGGAAACCCTTGTGCGCGTTGAGTTTTTTTCAAAAATCATTGCAAGGGTTTTATTTTCAAGAATTTTGCTAAACTTTCCTTTTTTGACATCCCTTTTCAGTTTTGCAGAGAATTCAAAGAGATCAAATATTTCCTTTTTAGAGAAATCAGCAAGTGTTAAAAAGTCATTACTATTTAGCTGAGGTATTTTCATAAACCTCTCCTCTTTTTAAAATTATTTTTTCAAGAATATTCATTCCCTCTTCCAGCGCCTTCATGTCAATGGTTAGAGAAGGCATAATTCGTATAACATTGCCTGCTGTGCAGTTAATTACAAGATAGTTTTCAAGGGCCTCTCTGACAATGGAGTAGCCTTCCTCCGGTAGCTCAATTCCTATAAGAAGTCCCATGCCTCTGATGTTTTTTACATAATTAGTTTTTTGTTTTATTTTTTTGAGTCTGTCAAAAATATATTCAGAGGCCTCACATACATGAGCAGAGAACTGTTTCTTTTTAATTTCTTTTAAAACAGCTATTGCAGCAGCACAGGCAAGATGATTGCCACCAAATGTAGTTCCGTGAGTTCCCTTTGGTAAATAGTCCGATAAGAATTTTTTTGCATGCATTGCACCAATTGGGACACCGCCAGCAAGGCCTTTTGCAAGTGTCAAGATATCCGGGGTTATGGAATAATGCTGGTGGACAAAGGCTTTACCAGTTCTTCCAATACCGGTTTGAACTTCATCTATTATTGTGAGCACTCCATTGTGATTGCATATATCGAAGACCTCACGGACAAAGTCCTGATCTGCAACGTTAATTCCACCTTCTCCTTGAATGAGTTCAAGCATTACAGCAGCTATATATTTTGAGTTTTTCATTATTTTCCGGAAAGCCTTTTTATCATTATAAGGCGCATAAATAAATCCAGGGACAAGGGGTCCAAAGCCATCGTGTATTTTTGACTGAGCAGTTGCGGACATGGAACCAAATGTTCTTCCATGAAAAGAGCCTGTAAAGGTCACTATATTAAATTTTTTTTTGTGAAAGCTCAGACCATGTCTCCTTGCAAGCTTTATGGCAGCCTCATTGGCCTCTGTCCCGCTATTTACAAAAAGGGTTTTGCCAGGGAATGCAGTTTCTGATATAAGCTTAGCTGCTTCTATTTGTTCTGGATTTAAAAACCAGTTTGATGAGTGAATTATTCTGTCAATCTGCATATGTAATGCCTTCTGGTAAGAAGGAAACATATGACCAAGAGAAGAGACAGCTATGCCAGAAAGTAAATCTACATATTTTTTGTTATCCTGATCATAAAGATAGGAACCATCACCTTTGATAAAGGCAACGGGCAATCGGTCTCCATAATTTTGAAACAGATATTCTTTGTCTTCTTCTATGAGTTTGGCAAGTTTTTGTGACATTTTAGCACTCACTTTTGTTTAAAATTATCTCCTTTTTTGTGGAGTGGTGATTTCTGATTGCAGGTAATGAAATTGCAACACCTGCAGAGAAAATAAAAAATTATCATTATAATTTAGTTGTCAATTAATAAAACAAAAAAGAATAAAAGTTTTACTTTCATTCTTCATCATCCCAGCCTTTGATTTCTTTATTTAAAATTGCTATGGAGAATTCACCTTTTTCTGTTAAATTAGTAAGAATGCTTTCCATGTCCTTGCTATTGAAGCAAAGGAATTCTTCAAATTTTTTTGTCATTTCTCTACCAATACAAATTTCTCTACCAGGGAATGCTGTTTTTATGTCAGAAAGGGTTTTTTTAATTCTATGGGGAGATTCGTATATAATGATAATTGCCTCTGTTTCAGATAGAGATTTTAGCTCCTTTAGCCGTTTGCCTGGCTTTTTACTTAAAAAACCTGCAAAGAGTATGCGTTTTTCTGGAAAGCCAGATACAGAGACAAGTGTTGCAAGTGCTGAAACACCAGGAATAGGTATAATATTTATGCCACTGGATCTTGCAATTGCAACTACCTTGCTCCCAGGATCCGAAAGTGAAGGAGTTCCTGAGTCTGTCATGTAACCAACGTTTTTGCCAGATTTTATCTCATTTATGAGTTCGATAATTTTTTTTTCATCGGAGTGCATGTGTAAAGATCGGAGAGGTTTTTTTATATTATGAAAGGATAATATTTTCCCTGTTTCTCTTGTGTCTTCACAGTAAACAATATCTATTACATTTTGAAGAATGTGTAGAGAACGGATTGTCATATCCTCTGGATTTCCTATGGGGGATGCTATTATGTAAAGAGAGCCTTCTTGCATATATACCTTTATTTAATCTTGAAGTAATTTTTCTATCTATAATCAAATTAAACTATTTATGGGTAAAGTTTTAGCATTTGCAGAACTTTTGTCTATATTTTTTGAATATAAGAGGCATTATTTTGAGAATAAATCCAAAAACTTTTATGTGCCTCTAAAAATTAAATTTTATATCAGTATTTATTCCTTAACTTCTTTTAAAATAAAAAGCTCTGCGCTCTTCAGGATTACATAGGAGTAAAATATTCTCACAATGACAAAGGCTCTGGTCACTATTGATATAGCGCTATAATTTCAAGCAGACAATGGGATTATGCTATAGTGAAAAATCTGTAAATCTCCACTTGTAATCTTTATCAAAGGAATGAAGTCGAAAAGATATGAGGGATCCTGCTTTAATTCTTATGGAAGGATTATTTTCATCATCTACCATTTCATAAGATTTAAAAATGAATTTTTGGCAAAAAAACCTTTCTATATCCTCCATGTATATTTTGATCTCAATGGCTGGATCATCAAGCAAAACATAGAGTTTAGAGTCCTTCATTCCAAGGATTGTCCCTTTGTGAACTCTCCGAGCAGAGGCTGATGTCATCAAATCCTCTTTAAATAAAGACTCTATCACAAGGGAGTTTACAAAATTATCTATTTCTTTTTGAATATCCTTGCTTCTATTGGAGGCAAGGATTACCTTCTTCCTTAATTCTATATCCTCTTCATCTGGTAAAGGTTTTTGCATCCCAAGCTTTTCAGTTAGTTCCTTGTGAGTAAATATTCCAACTATCTCTCTCATTGGAGAAGAAAATCTACCATAAAATTTTGCTCCAAGAGCAAAGTGGCTTCCAGGCATGTCTGTAAAGTAAGATTTATTATTGCTTATAAGGATTTGTCTTTCAATGGCATCTATTATGCGCTTTGATTCTCCTGAGGCATGGAGCCTTTTTAAATAAGAAGAGAGGCTTTCTTCTCTTTTCCAGGAAAATACAGTCTCGTCAAGGTTGTGTATCTTTATAAAATCAGCTATCACAAGCTCAAGGTGTTTGAGGCTTTCCTCAGTTGGAGCATCATGAACTCTAAAGATTGGCTGTATGTGCATGGAATTAAAAACATCGGACAAAATTTTTGCTCCCTCCAGATTGCACAAAATAGAGATCTGCTCATTCCATCTGCTTGCATTGTTCCGTGAGTTGCCTTTTACAACAAGGGATGTGCCATCCTCTGAAATATGGATTTCATTTTCATGTCTTTGGTATGAGATTATTCCTCTGTCATCTCCTCTCTCTGCAAGTAGGGCGCCAACTTTCTCTAAGGCAAAAAGGGACTGAGAAAAAGGTGCATCTAAAAAAGATGTTTCCTCTCCATCATAAAATCTTTGCACCTCTGGATAAGAAAGCTTTGCTCTACTTATTATTTTTGCTCTAAAAATATCTGTTTTTACAACAATACCTTTTTGGTCTACCTCCATTAAAAACATAAGACAGCGCCTTGGCTCCATAGGGTTCAAAGATATTATCCCTTCTGAAAGCTCCCTTGGAAGCATTGGAACAGAGTAATCTGGGAAATAATAGCTTGCACCTCTCCGCAAAGCCTCTGTAAAAAGAGCAGAGCCTGGTTTGATATAGTAAGAGGCATCTGCAATTGCATAATAAATTTTAAATCCAGATTCATAATCCTCTACATATATTGCCTGGTCAAGATCCCTTGAGCCTTCATTATCAATAGTAACAAAGGGCAGATCTGTATAATCAAGAAGTTGTGAGTCATCAATCCCTGGATTTTCAAGTATTACCTTTACCTCCTCAAGGACCTCCTGAGGAAAAAATGGGTTTATTCTCAAGGAGTTTAATTCCATAAAATATCTATACAAAAGCGTTTCTTTTTTATGAAACAATGAGGCAAAGGTATCTCCATTCTCAGACCACACTCTGACAATGTCAGCCTCCTCTGCCTCTGGTATGGGATTTATTTCAATAGGGCCTGAGTCGTATCTAAAAAGAGGATAAAGAATAAACTTATCGCCTTTATGGTGATAAACTCCTATAAAACCTTCCCCCTGTCTTATTCGTTTCATAACCTTTCCCGCTTTATTTATCACAATAAAAGATATAGAATTATTACTGAAATATAGCTATTTTTTTGAATAATTCCATAGATGATCTAATTTTTTGCTACTAAAAATATAACTGCATTTTTATCAATCACTTTATGTATATAAATTATATATGCTTTTTAATTGACTTTATAGACTCTGGTCAATATCTTATCCTTTAAATTGCAAAGGCTTTCAATAATTTTTATAATAATTAAATTCTTCGGGTTTTTATGGAAATTCTAAAAAAACGTATCATAGACGAAGGTATTATCATTTCTGATAGCATAATAAAGGTGGATTCTTTTTTAAACCATAAAATAGATCCTATACTTATGGAAGAGATCGCCTCTGAATTCTGCAATCGCTTTAGCGATAAGAGTTTTAACAAAATAGTCACTGTTGAATCTTCAGGGATAGCTCCTGCTGTTCTTACAGGGCTTAAGCTGAAAATTCCTGTAATTTTTGCCAAAAAGGCAAAGCCTTCTACAATGGGCTCTTTTTTATCTGCAAGGGTCCACTCCTTTACCAAAGATAAAGACTACAATATTTTTATATCCGATGGCCTTATATCAAAGGGTGATAGGGTTCTCATTATTGATGACTTCCTTGCCCATGGAAGTGCAACAAGGGGACTGATCTCAATTGTTGAGCAATGTGGTGCAAAAGTTGATGGCATTGGAATAATAATCGAAAAGGGCTTCCAAAATGGTGGCTCTATTTTAAGAGGATTGGGTTATAGAATTGAATCCCTTGCAATTATAGAAAAAATATCACAGAATGAAATACGCTTTAAAGATTAAAGCGTAAAAAAAATAAAGAGGATGAGACAATGAAAAAGCTTACAATTATTTTTACTTTGGTTCTCTCTCTTGCCATAGCTTTCTCAAGCTGCGGGAAAAAATCTCCAAAGTCAGCTGATGGCAAAGAGGTTGTAATGGGCTTTATTTATGTAGGGCCAATTGGTGATGGTGGCTGGACTTATGCTCACGAACAGGGCAGAAAGTATGTTGAGCAAGAAACCGGCATCAGAACAATCTTTAAAGAATCTGTGCCAGAGGGTGCAGAGGTTAAAGAAGTAGTTCGTAACATGATTGATCAGGGAGCTACTATTATTGCAGCAACAAGCTTTGGCTATATGGACTACATTGAAGAGATTGCTAAAGAATATCCCAATGTTAAATTTATCCATTGCTCTGGATACAAGATGGGCCCAAATATGGGCAACTACTTTGGACGGATTGAGCAGCCAAGATATCTCTCCGGTATAGTTGCAGGTATGAAGACAAAAACTAACAAGATTGGCTATGTCGCTGCCTTTGAAATTCCTGAGGTTATAAGGGGAATAAATGCCTTTACTCTGGGCGTGCGTTCTGTTAATCCAAAGGCAGAGGTTCATGTGAGATGGACTCATACATGGTATGACCCTGCAAGGGAAAAAGAAGCTGCAAAGGCTTTGCTTGATGAAAAGTGCGATGTTATTGCTCAGCATCAAGATACAGCTGGTCCTCAGCAGGCTGCAGAGGAAAGAGGTGTTTTCTCCATAGGTTACAACTCTGATATGTCAAAGATGGCTCCAAAGGCATACATGACAGCTCCTATATGGAATTGGGGACCATACTATGTTGATCAGGTAAAAAAAGTTATGGCAGGAACATGGAAACCAGAAAGCTACTGGGAAGGCATGAATGCTGACATAGTTAGACTTGCTCCTTTGACAAAAAATGCTCCAGATGGTGCAGAGGCAAAGGTTGAGGAGATAAAGAAAAAGATCCTTGCTGGGACATTTAATGTTTTCTCTGGTCCAATTAAAGATCAAAAGGGCAAAGTCCGCGTCCCTGCTGGTGCTGTAATGTCCGATGAAGAACAGCTTTCATGCAACTGGTTTGTTGAAGGCGTTGTTGGAACAATTAAGGGTAAATAAGTTTAGATAAATTTATAAAGGCATCGCTGCATCTTTGCATCTTTTAAGGTGCAGCGATAATTTTATTTTTATAGGGGGATTGCTATTAAGGATTCAATAGCTGTAAAAATGGTCAATATCTCTAAATCCTTTGGAGATGTTAAGGCCAATGATAAAATTTCATTTTCTGTGAAATATGGTGAGATCTTTGCACTCCTTGGTGAAAATGGTGCAGGGAAAAGCACTCTGGTTAATATGCTTTCTGGAGTCTATAGTCCAGACATAGGTGAGATCTATGTCCATGGGCAGAAGTTAAGGCTTTCTTCTCCTGCAGATTCAATAGCTGCGGGTATTGGGATGATACACCAGCACTTCAAACTCATAGAGGTTATGACAGCTCTGGAAAATATAGCAATAGGTCAGGAACATTCCTTTATTTTAAATAAAAAGAATATTAGAAAAAAAATCGATGATATTTGCTCAAAATATGGATTTAAAATAGATCCAGAAAAATTAGTCCGTGACATGTCTGTTGGAGAAAAGCAGACAGTGGAAATTTTAAAGGTCCTTTATAGAGGAGCTGATATTTTAATACTTGATGAGCCTACTGCTGTTTTAACACCTCAGGAATCTGAAAGGCTCTTTGACATTCTTATAAGAATGAAAGAACAGGGATGTTCAATTATACTCATAACTCATAAACTCCAGGAGGTAATGGAGATAAGTGACAGAGTCTGCGTTTTGCGCCACGGCAGGGTTATAGACACGGTTAACACAAAAGAAACAACTCCTATGGAACTTACAAGCATGATGGTGGGCAAAAAAGTTACTCTCTCTATAGAAAGGCCTCCTGTTAAATCGCAGGAAGTTGTTCTTGAGGTGAGGAATCTATCACTCATAGATAGAGAGGGCATTAAAAAATTAGATGATGTGTCTTTTAAGGTTTATTCTGGAGAAATCCTTGGAATAGCAGGCATAGCGGGAAGTGGCCAGAAGGAATTATGTGAATCCATTCAAGGCATTGAACGAAGAAAGCGTGGGGAGATTATTTTTAAGGGAGAAAATATTGCAAGACTCACCCCCCGGGCAATTTTTGAAAAGGGTCTTCGCATTAGCTTTATTCCAGAGGATAGGCTCGGCATGGGGCTTGTGCCAACTATGAGCATTGTTGACAACGTAATTTTAAAAGACTACTATATGCAAAATGGCATATTCCTTGACAGAACTGTAGGTGAAAAACGAGCTGAACACATTATAAAGATGCTCAATGTCCAGACACCTGATATCTATCATCCAGTAAATAAGCTATCTGGGGGCAATATCCAGAAGATTTTACTTGGAAGAGAAATTGATTCAAATCCCGATTTCCTTGTGACTGCATATCCCACAAGAGGTCTTGACATTGGCTCTGCCCATTTAATTTACGATGAGCTCAATAGACAAAAGGAAAAGGGAATAGGAATTTTATATGTTGGTGAAGATTTAAATATACTGCTTTCTCTTTGCGATAGAATAATGGTTATGTTTGAAGGGAAAATAATAGGCACTGTAAATGCAGAAGATGCCACAAAAGAGGAGATCGGGCTTATGATGCTTGGAGAAAAAGCCACAGAGGTGTTGCAATGATAAAGATGTCTGCAAGGAGTGACTGCTCAAAAAGAGAAGCAACTTTAATCAGAACTCTGGCTGTAGTTTTTGCTCTTGTTACTGTTTCTTTTTTTATTATGATTCTTGGCCATAATCCAATATCTGTGTATATCTCAATGATGGATGGAGCCTTTGGCACAGGATATAGATTACTTGAGACATTACGAAAATCTGTTCCTTTGATTATAACATCCATTGGAATATCCCTTGCTTTTAGACTTAAATTCTGGAATATTGGCGCAGAGGGTCAGATTATGATGGGAGCAATGGGTGCTGCCTTTATTGCTCTTAATTTTCCACAATTGCCTGCTATAATATTACTTCCCCTGATGGCTTTTACTGCAATGATCAGTGGTGGGATATGGGGCTTAATACCTGCATATTTTAAGGCCAGATGGAAAACCAACGAGACCATATTTACATTAATGATGAACTACATTGCTCTTAAATTTATAACTTACTTACAATATGGCCCATGGAAGGATCCTGCTGCTCTTGGGTTTCCAAAGATTCCGAATTTTTCTCAAAATGCAGTTTTACCTGATATTTTTGGGCTACACGCTGGATGGGTGATTGCTATAATTTTAGTTATTCTTTCTCATATTTTCATAAACTATACTCAGCCAGGATATGAAATAGAGGTAGTTGGAGGAAGTGAAAATACTGGAAGATATGCAGGAATGAATGTAAATAAAATTATAATACTGACTATATTTGCAAGTGGTAGCATATGTGGACTCTCTGGAATGATTGAGGCATCAGGTGTAAATAGAACTCTCTCTGTAGAAATTACGCGCGGTGTGGGTTACACTGCAATAATAACAAGCTGGCTTTCTTATTTAAAAGCTCCTGTTATACCTATTGTTTGCATACTCTTTGCATCGATGATTCAGGGGGGGACTTTTATTCAAATGGCTTTTCAGATTCCCCAATCGGCAGCACAAATTTTGCAGGGGGCAATTTTATTCTTTGTCCTTGGAAGCGAGTTTTTTATTCGTTACAAAATTTCTTTTGTAAAGCAAAATATCCCGGAGGCTTAATTTATGGATGCATCTTTTTTTACAGCTGCAGTTGTTGCCGGCACTCCTCTTTTATATGCAATACTGGGTGAGGTGATAACAGAAAAAGCAGGCAATCTCAATCTTGGGGTTGAAGGAATGATGCTGATTGGCGCTGTTGTGGGATTTAAAGTTGCACTTATAACACAAAATCCATGGTTATCCTTAGGAGGTGCAATGATTGCAGGAGGTATAGCTGCCCTGATTTATGCTCTCCTTACTGTTTCTCTCAGAGCAAATCAGGTTGTAACAGGACTTACACTCACAATTTTCGGAACAGGCTTTTCAAGCTTTATGGGTAAAAATCTTATGGGGGAGGTTGTTCCTGATAATATTAAGCTTGCCTTTGCAGATTTCCCTCTGCCATTGTTATCTCATATACCAGTTCTTGGGCAGGTTTTTTTTAATCAAGGAATTTTAGTATATGGAGGATATATTGCAACAATTTTAGCAGGGCTGTATCTATATAATACCCAGATTGGCCTTAACCTGCGGGCAGTTGGAGAAAATACAGCAGCAGCAGATGCTGCAGGAATCAAAGTCTCTCTATACAAATATATTCACATCATAATAGGAGGAGTCCTCTGCGGCCTTGCTGGCGCTTATCTTTCCCTTGTTTATATCCCTTCATGGCAAGAAAACGTCACTGCAGGAAGGGGATGGATTGCTGTTGCACTTGTAATTTTTTGCAAGTGGAATCCCTACAGAGTCCTTGTGGGGGCATTTCTCTTTGGAGGGCTTGACATAATTGGATTTAGACTTCAAAAATATAGCTTTTATATATCACAATATCTCATAGATATGCTTCCATATCTTGTAACTATTATAATACTAATAGTGGTATCAGCAAGAAAATCAATATCTGGACTTCCTCCAGCAAATCTTGGAGATTCCTATTTTAGAGAGGAAAGGTAATGAAATACACAATGTTGTATTTACTTATAGGAATAATTGCAGGAGCATCTGTGCCCACTCAGGCTGGGATAAATGCCAAGCTTAATATATACACCGGGTCTCCTGTTATCGCCTCTATAATTTCCTTTTTAGCAGGAAGTGCTACATTGATAATTTATGGCCTTGTTACAAGAACCCCTTTGCCACCAATGACAGCCTTTAGTGGAGCTCCATGGTGGATATGGATTGGAGGATGTCTTGGTGCATTCTATGTTGCATCGTGTATAGTAATTGCAAACAAGGTTGGAGCTTTGTCCCTGGTAGCCTTAATACTTGCAGGCCAGATGATTGCCTCTTTAATTCTTGATCACTTTGGACTTATAGGATACAAGGTGCAGCCCATTTCTTTCTTAAAAATCGCAGGCATCTTGCTAATAGTTGCAGGGATATACTGTATAAGGATTGGTTAACAGCAATCACTTATCCAGCAACCCTGTGTAATAGGGAACTTTTTTAATTTTAATATTTCGTCCATCTACAGCAATATAATCATCATCAACAAAGTCAAATTTTTCATTTAGAGGGAAGAACCTGCAATAAGTAAAGGTATCTTGCTTTTCAAACTTTTCCTTAAAGGCCTTTTCAAAGTATTTAAGCTCATTCATTTTAATAGAAAACTCCCTTGGTGAAGAGGCAAGTATTGCAAGCTCAACAGCCGGGGATTTTTTACCATTTCTGGTCTGCAATATTATTGCCACTTTGCCATTGTTCTTTGAGGCAATTTCTTTATACTCTTTCATCCCCTGTGCAACAAAAAAACCCATAAACAACCTCTATGATAGTTATAATCTTTATCTCAAAAAGACAGAGGCTGCGCTTTTTACAAGAAAAATTTATCAAAGCATAAATAAAATTCGTTTAAGCAATAAAGAGAAAAAGGTGAGTTATGGAAATTAGCAGTGAACAAAAAAAAGCAGCTCAGGCAGAGAGAGGGATTTCCCTTGTAATTGCAGGAGCAGGAACTGGCAAGACAACAACAATGATAGAAAAAATAGTTAATTGCATAAATGCAGGTCTTACATCACCGGAAAAGATTTTGCTGCTTACCTTTAGCAGAAAAGCAGCTCAGGAAATTAGAGAAAGAGTAGAAAAGAGAATGGGGTGCAAATGTAACATCGGATTTTCTGGGACATTTCATGCCTTTTGTCTTTCTGCGCTCAGGCAATATAGTGATGAATATCTGAGATTCAAGGGGTTTGAAAGCTTCCCAAAACTTTTACAGGAAGATGAAAAGAATAAGCTTGCTACAGATCTTGCAATGGAAAGAAAGGCAAAGTTTAAAGGGATTCCTATTGATGCACTTTTGCAGATTGCCGATTCCCTGGACAATCTAAATGATTACATGACAGAGAGATTAAAAAAAACATCCCTCTTTGATGAGATCTCCCTATTGAGATTTGAAATTCTTGAATACAAAAAAAGAAATAATCTCATTGAATTTGAAGACATGGTAAATGACACAATAGCCCTTCTTAAGGAAAATCAAGCCATAAGGCAGGAGTTAATTGATAGATTCAACTATATATTTGTAGATGAGTTTCAGGATACCTCTCACAATAACTTTGAGCTCATAAATATAATGTTACCTGAAAAAGGAAAAAATCTTTTTATGGTAGGGGATGATTTTCAATCCATATATAAGTTCAGGGGAGCTCATGTGTCTTATTTTATTAACATAAAAAAATTCCTGCCAGAGGCAAAAATTTTTATGCTTGTGACAAACTACAGATCAAAAAAAGAAATAGTTTCCATCTCAAACAAGTTTATCAGACACAACAAAAATCAGACAAAGAAAAAAATAAAATCTCACAGAGGGAAGGGAGGTGTTGTGTCATTTCATAAATGCGAGAATGCCCTTGAGGAGATTGACATTATAAAAAAGATAATTTCAGATTATGGAAGCTCTGCTGAGATTGCTGTATTGTATAGAAACAACTTCCAGGGAGAATTTATAGAGAAAAATGTAAAATGTAATGATAACGTTAAATTTATGACAATGCACTCATCTAAGGGACTTGAATTTGACATAGTTATAATTGCAGGAGTGAATGACAAAATAATACCAGACAAAGGAAGCGATATTGAAGAGGAAAGACGTCTTTTTTACGTGGCACTGACCAGGGCGAAAAATAATCTCCACATAATATACCAAAGCTCATCCACCGGTAGGTTGCCTCGTTTTATTGCAGAAAGTGGTTATAAAGGCATCTGATTATGCAAGGGTATCTATCTTTGTGCCTTTATTTTCCTCCGGAGGTCTTCGTTTTTCCTCTGCAGGTTGAGACTCCTGTCTTTCCACTGGCTGAGGTCTGTCAGCTGAAAAATGGCTCACCACAAGATCTGTTCCGGAAATATTTTGCACTTCCATAAAACACCTCCTCACTTATTAATATAATAAAAAAAGAAGAGTTTAACAAGTGAACTTTGACTATTTTAAAAAAATCTTTAAAATCATGGACGCAATTCCTGTGAATAAAGCTGCTATAATTACAGAGATTGCTACAATCTCAGGATCAAAGATAGATTCACACTTTATAAAATTTTTAAGGCGGGTATAGATAATCTTGGAGGCAAGGTAATAAACCAAAAAAAACACAGCAATTTTTATTATGCGAAGTATCAGGACATTCATAGATGCTTAATCAAAAATTCAATCTCAGGGGTAATCTCCCTGTTGCGTAAAAGGGAGCGTTCAATATTTTGCTTCAAGGCCTTCATCTGTATAGAAAAAACAGTAACATCGCTACGGACAATGGTATCGATATAGTTACAGATATTTTTTAATCTTTCCTGTTGGCTTTCCATAAAAGTTTAGCTCTGAAGAGAATGAAAAAATCATAAAACATACTTTATAATTAAGTCAAGAATTAAACTTGATTTTTAATCGCCTCTTTGTTTTTTTGTTTATCATCAAAAAATTAAAGAGGCTTATATGTCAAACATATCTGAAATGCTTGGAAGCAAATATCCAATAATACAGGGCCCAATAGGAGCAATTAACACTCCGGATCTCATTGCTGCCATTAGTGAGGCTGGCGGATATGGGATGCTTGCCCTCGGATTTATGAATGATATAGAAGAAGTAAAAAGGCTTATACTTGAAGTCAAAAAAAGAACGAGTAAGCCCTTTGGCGCAAATATAATGATAATAAATCCATTAAATGAAAAAATTATTCCAATACTTGCAGAATCTGGAATAAAAACAGTTACCACATCTGTAGGTTTTCCAGGTCAGATTTATCCTCAACTCCATGCAAATGGTATAAAAGGCCTTCATGTTGTGCTTTCACTTAAACATGCTATTTCAGCAGAGCAGGCTGGTGCTGATGGAATTGTTGCTGCAGGATCTGAGGCTGGGGGATTGAGATCAACAGGTTCCGAATCATCTACCATGGTGCTTGTTCCACTTATTGCAGACAATGTTAAAGTGCCTGTTGTTGCTGCAGGAGGAATTGCTGACTCGCGAGGATACAAGGCAGCCTTTGCTCTGGGAGCCAGCGGAGTTCAAATTGGCACAAGGTTCATGGCAACTCATGAAAGTGGCATACATCCTGAATGGAAGAAGCAAATTGTTAATTGCTCTGATGGAGAAACAGCCCTCCTTCCTGTTGACAATATGATGATGAGAGCTATTATAACACCTCAACTAAAAGAAAGACTTAATGATCCAGCCTTTGACATTAAAAAAGAATTTAAACTTGCAAATGCAAATAGAGCATGGAACAGCGCAGATTTTAGCCTTGTCCCTGCAGGTGCAGGCCAGGTGAGTGCTCTTATCAAAGAAGTAAAAAGCGTAAAAGAAATTATAGAAGAGATGGTAAAATGAGACTAAAAATATTTCTCTTTTTAATTTTATCCTATAGTCTATGTTTTGCTGAATGGAAATATTCAGACTATGAAAAAACAGATCATACAAACTTTAGGCAAAATCCGCTATTTCAACAAATTATAGACCCAGATAATATTGACTATCCACTGGCACATGCTGCAATATTTTTTGTAACCAATGAAACAAGAGTTAAAAATGGCCTTCCAGCTCTGGAGTTTTCTAAGGAGCTTGAGATGACAGCATGGGATCATTCAAGGTCAATGGTGGAAAATAATTTCTTTTCACATAAAAATCCATACAATCGAGAAAAATATGAACCAGCAGACAGAGCAAAGCTTGCAGGAGTGACAAATCCATATATTGCGGAAAATATTGCTGAAACCTTTGGTATAAGATATAATGCCGGAGTACCTCTTTATCCACGAAATACTTCTGAAGGAGCCTTTAGCTATACTCCAAATGGAGAGATTATAAAAAATCATACTTATCTTGCTCTGGCAGAAAGCCTTGTCAATCAGTGGATGAATTCACCAGGACACAGAGCAAATATATTGTCAAAATCTGCATTGCAAATGGGGTGTGGTATATATTTTTACCGGGATAAAAATTTTTATAATATGCTAAAATGTAGAGCAACGCAAAACTTTCAATGGTTTCGTAAAATAATCCCTGCCACAACAGATGCCCTTTCACCATCCAATGACTCTAAAACTTTAAAAGCTCCTTGATTATAAATATAATGATCTCAATTGCGATGAGCCAGATTATAATCCATTCAAGAACCGCTGAGTGATTATGATTTTGCTCATCGGCAAGCATATTAAAAAGCTCTCTTATTAGCCCAAGCTTTTTATCAAGAATTTCTATTCTTGGCTTTACATCAAGATACTTTACTGTTTTTTGATATATATTCTCCACCTCTGGATATTCCCAAAAGAACTCAGGGGTGTCCAGTAAATCATAATTCAAATTTATGTCCATATCAACAAGAAAGAGCTTGCCGCGAATCTTTGCCAGTTCCTTTCTGCTGAGTTTAGTTTTCCCACTGTCGGCGATATTTCGCGGGATATGAGATACAGCCTCTATTGTCTCCCATGCGTAGCCCTCAAGCTCAGAAAGTTTAAGCGATTGAGCAATGCCGTGAGAGACTGCAATTTTTTCAAGAACATCAGAACTTTCAAGGAAAATGTGATCCTCATGAATTTTCATAGCAGAAGAATTTTCAGAAAAAGTAAACTCATCAACAAGAGGAATCTCATGGCTGCCATCTTCAAAGCGTTTTAGATCATCCATCGTGCGAAGACTCTGATCGCGGGATATATTCCAGAAGATTACCACTCCGTAGCTAAAAATAAAAATATCACCTTTCTCTTTTTGAAGATGCAAAACATCTTTATAAAAAAGAGCCTTCTGGTTATGGATAAAGTAATCGCTTAGATCTTTATATCTATAACTTTTACAACAACAATAAGCAACACAGTAAAAACTTTCCTGCGGCATAATTTTAACCTTTAATTTTATCTGGTTTATAATTTGTAATGATAAAAAGTCAAATCACTTCAAATGTTAAATTGTTAAATTAAAAAAATAGTATTTATTCCTTAACTTTTTTAAAATAAAAAATACTCTATTACCCCATTTTGTCTGAAGCGAGACATATTTTCTTGATTTTACACTAAAAATTATACTTAAGAATAATTACTGTTAAAAAAATAAGATGAATATTGTTTTTTAATTGATCAAGCACAAAAATTTTAATAATTGCAGAAGGGATCGAGGCATTTAAAAATTTTTAAGTATAAGATCTTTGCCACTGCTTTAACTATAAAAAAGACTGCTACCGCCTTTGCAGTGAAAAATTTATTCATTGCAAAATAAAGGCGAAGCAGTCTAATCTGAATTTTTAAATAAACTCAAAAATTACGAGGCTGTAGCTGTAGCTTGAACCTCAGATAAAATCTGTTTTACTCTCTTTCTTCCTGCAATCCAATAATATAAAGCAGGAACTGCAAAACGGGAAAGCAGCGTTGCAGCAATCTCCCCAAACATCAGGCTCACAGCAAGTCCCTGAAATATTGGATCAAAAAGCATAACAAAGCTTCCAACAACCACTGCAGCAGCAGTTAAGAGCATTGGTCTAAATCTTATTACACCAGCATTGATAACAGCATCCCTCAGAGCAACACCTCGTTTAATCTCCTGTTCAATGAAATCCACAAGTATTATGGAATTTCTTACAATAATACCTGCACCTGCAATAAATCCAATCATTGATGTTGCAGTAAAATAGGATCCCACAATGGCATGACCTGGAAGTATGCCAATGAGGCTTATTGGGATTGGAGCCATAATTACCACCGGAACGATATAGCTCCTGAACCATCCAACAACGAGAATGTATATAAGCACAAGGACAACAGCAAATGAGATTCCAAGATCTCTAAAGACCTCATAGGTTATAAACCACTCGCCATCCCACTTAACCACAGGCTTTGTTGTATTCCACGGAACCTCAGCTGTTTGTATTGGATAGTTAATCTTTGGAGCAAGCTTAAGAATCCCATAAACAGGAGCCTCATCCTTGCCAGATAGTTCGCTCATAACATATTCAACAGGCTTTAAATTTTTTCTGTATAAAGCAACCGTTTCTTTTTGAACAGGCTTATTTATAACCTGATTTATATATGCAAAGCCACTTTCAAAAGTTGGCACCATCTCTCCTGCAAAGGGATTATTAGAAGATCTTACACTTTGCATCACAGAGAGGTTGACGTTGATCTCCTCTGGCCAGCCTACATCAGCAAGGGACACCACAGGAGTTTCTGAGAATACAAGTCCACCAGTTAGCACAGCCTGAGTTGAACTCACCCCATAAAGCCCCGCAAGGTACTGATTGAATTCATAGACCTGGCGTGGTCTCATTGGTCGCCATGAATAATCAAGATCTACTACAGAGGACTCTTTTGAAAATACATCATAGATTTCCCTGGCAACAGCCTGTCTGACATTTTTGTCAGGGCCATAAACCTCTGCAACAAGAGTAGCCATAACTGGAGGTCCAGGAGGAATTTCTAAAATCTTTGATACAGCATTTTTCTTCTTTGCAAAATCAACAATCACAGGTCTTAGCTCTTCTATAATCTCATGACTTGATTTTTTTCTTTCATCCTTATTGGTGAGCAATACTTGAAGATCATTCATATAATCGCTTCTACGCATAAAGGTATGCTTTACCATCCCGGAGAAAGAAAAAGGCGCCGGTTCTCCTGCAAAGATCTGGACTTTAAGAACATTCTCATTTTTTAGCAAAATAGAGGCAAGCTCCTTTGACCATTCACTGCTCTGTTCAAGAGTGGTAGTTGGAGGATAATCAAGAGTTATCTGAAACTCATTCTTATTGTCAAAGGGAAGCATCTTTACTTTAACAGCCTTGAACAAAAACAGAGTCATGGCTAATATAAGCAAGAACACAGTAAGTCCGGCAAATTTAAAGGCAGAGTGTTTCCGTGACACAAGAGAACTTACAACCTTAATATAGATCTGATCAAGCTTACTCTTTTTATGGCCATGGTCATCGCCATGCCTTTCCTTTTTTAAAAGCTTGGCACTTGCCCATGGCGTTACAATAAAAGCCACAAGCAGGGAAAGGAGCATTGCAAGAGAAGCACCAACAGGTATTGGCTTCATGTATGGCCCCATAAGTCCACGGACAAAGGCCATAGGCAATATAGCAGCTATTACAGTAAAGGTTGCAAGTATTGTCGGATTACCAACCTCAGATACTGCATTTATTGTCGCCTTAACAAGACTCAATTTTTTGTCTGAGTGCAAATGGCGCTCAATATTTTCAACAACCACAATGGCATCGTCCACAAGAATACCAATTGAAAAAATCAAAGCAAAAAGGGTTACTCTGTTGAGAGTGTATCCCATAAAGTAATAAATAGCCAGAGTAAGAGCAAGGGTCACAGGAATTGCAATTGAAACAACAAGGGAAGCGCGGAGTCCCATAAAGATAGCTATAAGAGCTGCAACAGATAAAGTTGCAATTAAAAGATGCTCAATTAGCTCATTGGATTTTTCTCCAGCAGTATATCCGTAGTCCCTCATAACAGAAAGTTTAATATCCTGAGGGAGATTAGCAGAAAAAATGCGCGCTCTTTCGACTAACTCTCGACTTAATACAACAACATTGGTTCCTTTTCTTTTAGCAAAGACAATTGATACAGCATTGGCACTTCCCTTATCCTTTTCAAGAAGATAAGAGACCTTTGTTCTTTCCTCAGGACCTTCCTGGACAGATGCTACATCTTTTATCTTTACAACTCTTCCTGCCCTAAGGCCAATCGAAATATTTTCAACATCTTCAACCCCCTTCAGCCTTCCTCCAACCTCAACATCCATCACAGTCTTATTGTCCCAGTTTTTGCCAGCAGGGGAGCTTGCGTCATTTACTTTTAAAGCTCTGGCGATCTCAATCAAAGAAACACCATTTGCAGAAAGCTTATCTGGATTTACAATAACACGAAGTGAACGCTTTCTTCCTCCAAGCATCTCTATATTAGAAAGATCAGGGGTGCTGGAAAGCTCTCGTGCAAGGGGAGCAACAAGACTTCTCAGCGAGTAATCATCTCTACTTTGCGAACTGAAAGTTAAAATCAAAAAGGGAACATCATCTATAGTATAGGACTTAACCCTTGGCTGAGAAACTCCCTCTGGCAACATACCTTTAATTTCCATGAGTTTGTTGTGGACCTTGACAAGAGATGGCTCCAGTGGCTCTCCAACCTTAAAGCGAACAGTCACAAGGCTCCCATGGGGACGACTTACAGAGTAAACGTATTCCACGCCATCCAGACCCCATACAGCTCGCTCAACAGGTTCAGTGACTTTACGCTCCACCTCCTGAGATTCATATCCCGGAGCAAATATCTCCACGTCAATCATTGGGACAGAGATCTGCGGTTCCTCTTCTTTGGGAGTGAGAATAACCGCAAAGATCCCAAGCAAAATACTTGCTGCTGCAATAATTACAGTGAGTCGTGACTTAATAAATCGTTCTGCAAGATTGCCAGCAAATCCTTTTTTTATTTCATTATTCATTGGAGGCCTCCTCTATATTTGCTGTATAAAAATAAATTCCAGATATTACCTCTGCATATTCCTCTTCAGCCTTTGCCAAATTCTGAAGGAGATCACCCTTGGCAGCTATGACATCAGAAAGCTGAAATGCCTTTACAGAGCCATTTGCAAAGAGCCTTTTTATATTCCTCAGCTGTTCATCCATAATTTTGAGGCTCTCATTTAAAATTTTTATATTTTCTCTGAGAGTTGCTTCAAAATTTCTTAATCTTTCGATATCAGTTTTTTCTTTGATAGCTTCATTTTTTAGTTTAAAAAAAGCAGCATCACTTTCAAATTCAGCCTGCCGCACAGAGCCATATTCAACAGGAGATAGGATATTCATCTGAATATAAAATCCAGCACTATAGGAATCAGCAGTAGCCCTGTTCCCGCTGTATACATTAGCCTCAGAAAATAAACCAATCTTTGGGAGATAAACGCTCTTTTGTGCCTCTGCCTTATGTTTTAAACTTTCTGCATAGGCCTTTAAAGCCTTAAGCTGATAGGATTCTTTTATGGCTGTGTTTTTGTCAGATACATAGCGACCTCCAAAAGTGATGACATCGCTATCTGAGGCTGTCCATAGATCTGGCAAATTCCCTGCAGAGGTATTTTGAAGATAATCTCTTAGATATTTTATCTTCGCATCGTTTTCTGTGATCATGGCGTCAATACGATTGGAAAGCGCCTTAAGGCCCAATATTCCAGAATACTCAACAGGATTATTTTTTAAAGCAGATTCATAACCTGACAAAATCCCAGTAACGCTCTTTTTTAAATCAGCCAGTTCATTGGCAGCTTTTGTAAGAGCTATAAGTCTGCCATAGGCTGCCATTGTTTTGCTTTTTTCACTTAAAACAATAACAGCCCTGCCATAGCTTTTACTCTTTGCAATAGAATCAAAGCTCTTTGCAGTGTAATAACCAGCACCACCCTCGTATAGAGGAAGGTTCACTCCCACAGAAGCCTGCTTATAGCTGTTTTTACCTGGATGATTGAGCCTATCAGGTGAAAAATCCTCATTGCCAATTTTCCTTTGAGAAAGAACTGACATAAAATTCAAAGCAGGATCATCTGTTATGAAAAATTTTGCATCGCCATAAATCATTGGTAACCAGTGTCTGCTATATCTATCTTTCATAACAGTTGCAGCCTCTGATTCAAGAGATGCACTTTTAATTGCAGGAGAATTGGATTTGACATGAGCCCATATTGAGTCAAAATCACGCCTCTCGATTTCTTGCGAATGGACTTGATATGGAATAAAAAGCAATGCCCCATAAAAAAATAATGGCAGCAAAGCAAAAATTTTTCCCGCCTTTGACATTATAACACCTCACAAATTTTAAGTTTTTAATTATTTAATATAATACTTAAATACTTGCAAATCGTCAACTGTTTTTTAAAAAAATTTTCACTAAATATTATTTTTACTATCCCAGTAGAGCCATGGAGGAGGACATAATGGTCAAATCTTTCATCAGAGAGCATTCAGAGAATTAAGAGTTTATTTGCAATACTTTTACCTCTGTGTGCACTGTGATTAACCTTGCTCTTCATCTTGAGGAGTGTTTTCTTTTATGTCATTGTGAGGGAGGAGGTTCCGAAGAATCTAAGAATCAGGCTGTTTATTATAGGGGATCCGCCCTCCCGTGCGCTCCTCAGGATGACAGAGAGATTCTTCGCTGCGCTCAGGATGACAGACCCACCGCTATGTCATCCTGAGGAGTCCCGACTCTTTCGGGACGACGAAGGATCTCGCCGTACCCTATTTGAGATTTTTCCCCTTCGGCAGGCTCAGGGCAAGGCTTTCGCAAAGGATGACAGCTTGTAATGACAGAGGGATTCTTCCCATAAAAAGAGCATAAAAAATTCTGGACAAAAGCTCTAAGCTGAGAGATATTACTAACAGAATTATTAAAAATAAAATCAAAGCAGGAAAAGATAAATGAAAAAGCTGCCCATAGGCATACAGAGCTTTGTAGAGATACGAACCGAGAATTATTACTATGCAGATAAGACTCCATTTGTGAAAAAGCTATCCGATTCAGGGAAATACTTTTTTTTAAGCCGACCACGGAGGTTTGGAAAGTCATTATTTCTGGATACCCTGCACCAGGCATTTTCAGGTAAAAGAGAACTCTTTGAAGGACTATATCTTCAGGATAACTGGGATTGGGACAAAAAATATCCAGTGATACACATAAGCTT
>MWCI01000016.1 GCA_002069965.1 Spirochaetes bacterium ADurb.Bin218
CTCGGTTATAGCTGCATCTATAACAACTCCAGATTCCACAAAGCTACGAAGCCCTGTACTCCTCTCAATTACAATCAAAGAACCAACCTTTTCCTCTGCCATTGCAAAAACGGCATTAACAAGCTCATCCAGTTGAAAGGGATCTTTGGCAGAATCATTTACAAGCCAATTTCTCTGCCCAAATCTCGTAATGAGCCTGCGCAACTCTGGCTGAAACAATATAATGACTGTTATAACAATATATGAAGTAAGATTGCGAATAAGCCAATTTAAAGTCTCCAGTTGAAGAAAACCAGAAATAACTGCAATTATAAAAATTACAATAACACCTTTAATAAGCTGAACAGCCTTTGTGTTTGTAAGGAAATTATAGGACCAGTAAAAAATATAAGCAACAATAAGAATATCAATAACGTTCCGGAAATAATCCCAGAAAGAACTTATCCATGTAATAAAATTTGTCACCAATCCTTCCATAAGTTAAATCCGGACCTTTTTCAAAAAATCAATGCTTTTTATAGCAAGTATATGAGCTTTAACATCATGAACGCGAATTATACTGGCTCCATTTAATACTGCAACTGCATTTAAGGCTATGGTTGCAGGCAATCTATCTTCATCGGACTCATACAACCTGCCAATGAGAGACTTCCTTGAAAGCCCGACAAGCACAGGGAAACCACTTTCAGCAAATCTCTTTAATTCATTAATTATAATATAATTCTGCTCAAGGGTTTTTCCAAAACCAATACCAGGGTCAATTATGATTTTCCCCTTAGAGACTCCTTTATTGAGTGCATTTTTAATATTTGTGTCTAAAAAATCAAGAATATCTTTTATCAAATCATTATAAATAGGAGAATTTTGCATATTCTGTGGAGTCCCCTGTATGTGAGATATAACAAGATAGGCTCCATTTTCTGCAGCAACATCTGCAATCTCTGGATCAAAGGTCATACCACTTATATCGTTTATAATTGTTGCTCCTGCTTTGCATGCAGCTTTGGCCACTTCAGACTTAGTTGTATCTATAGATATGGTCACAGGGATTTCTCTTGCTATAGATTCAATCACCGGAACAACGCGCTCAAGTTCCTCATCAAGGCTCACTGGCAAAGAGCCCGGTCTTGTAGATTCTCCTCCTATATCTATTATATCAGCACCATCTTTATACATCTCAATAGCATGTGTTAAGGCCTTTTCTCGTGAAAGGTATCTGCCTCCATCATAAAAAGAGTCTGGAGTAACATTGAGAATGCCCATTATTAAAGTCTTTCTAAAATCCATCAGAAAAATACCGTTAAAGAAATTGTATTGTTATAGCCATAGTCAATCTTATCAAAATTTAAAGCATAGGAAATATCCATTTTAAATAGCTTCAAAGTGAAACCACAAGAAAAGTAACCATCATTTAATCCTGCACTTAACATCAAATTCTTAGAAAGATCAAACTCAACACCTGCTCCATAATCAAAATTATCCTGCTCAAGTTTACGAGAACCACTTAGAGCAACTCGCACTCCCGCATCTGTAAGAAGAGCAAAAGCCACTTTTATTTCTGGTTTAAAAAAATCGTATGATTCCTCTGAATATTCCTCCTTTTGTGGCGATAGAAAGCCAACGCCATCTCTAATCATTATACCCATGCGAATAAAAGGCAGAAGATAAACAATAGCTCCAGCATCCGCACCAAAGCCATAGTATGTATACTCTCCTATCGCCTCGTAGTAAGACTTAACATTTAAGCCAAAGGATATAATATTTACTGGAAAAGCATAGGAAAGATAACCCACAGTGCCTGTATATCTTTCTTTATTATCTATAAGAGTTCCATTTTCATCTCTTGTTTCAATATTTCCAGAAGTTATTAAAAAACATCCAGCGCCTAAAACTCCACCATAAAAATTAAAAGCAACCCCTCCAAATCCAGCATCTCTTTCTATATCCAGAGAGGTATAAGAAACACCAACATCAACAAAAAATGGATCATAGGTATTATCAGAAAAATTGAGCAAATCCTCTTCTGTAATTTCATCAACATTTCCTGATGAGGCTTTTTCTCTTATTTCAGTTTCTGTAAGTCGCTTTTTTGTTTTTAATTCACTGAGTCCTGCTGGATTCCAGTATATGGCAAAAACATCATCCGATAGAACCTCCCCTGTCATTCCAGCAGCAGTATACCTTGCCCCAGCCCATCCTGCTCGGCTATAGGATCCCCTGCTGCCTGCATTCTCTGCCATAACTGACACTTCCCTAAGGCAAAAGGTAAGCAAAAAAATTACAACAAGGAAACTTCTGGATCTTTTCATCTCAATAGTTCACCAATATTCTGATATTTTTTTTCCAGTAGGTGTTGTCATTTTCAGCAACAACTTTCAAAATATATAGGCCAGGCTTTACATGCCTTCCAGTAGAGTTTCTTCCGTTCCAGTAAAGAGGGAATGACGATGAATTTTTCTTTATAACCAAATCGCCATTTATATCAAAAATTTCCACCTTCACATTATAATTAGCCCCACCAGCAAATCCTGAGGGATATCCAATTGTCAGTCTGGAATGTTTCTTTGGATTAAAAGGAACAGGGTATGCACATATATTATCCAATTCACCTGCATATAGGAAAACAGAAAGAATTAAAACAATAATAATCGAAAAACAATACCTTTTCATTATAATTCTACCGTCTATTGCTAAATTTATGCATACTTATAAGTTATTTTTATATCTTAAAAATCTTTGGTCAAGAACTATTCTCAAGGGGGCAAAATTTTAAGGAATTTATATAAATATAACACAAAAAAATACCCCACCAAAAAGGTGGAGTATTTTAAAAATCTATATCTCTATATAAGTTTACTTTTTAAGGAATGAATATTGATAAACCATGTGATCATCATAGGTTTTGTTAAGTATACCAACAACATCCTCTACAAATACAAGCTCTTCATTTGTTGGTATTACAAAAACCTTAATCTTGGAAGCTGGAGTAGAAATCAGAGTCTCTCCATTTTTTGCTCTTGTATTAAGATTTTTAGCTTTATCGATTTCGATTCCAAGGCAATCAAGTCCCTCTAAAACTCTCTGCCTGATTTCACCAGCATTCTCACCAACACCTGCTGTGAAAACTATTGCATCTACATGACCAAGAGCTGCTGCATAAGCACCAAGTATTTTGCGGAGCTTGTAGCATTCCATATCAACAGCAAGCTTACATCTCTTATCGCCAGCCTCAGCATTTGCAAGAATGTCTCTTCTATCTGTATACTGACCTGTAATTCCAAGGAGTCCTGATTTCTTGTTGAGAAGTGTATCCATTTCCTTTGGACCAACACCAAGTTCATTTTGCATAAACATAGGAATTGCAGGGTCAATATCTCCGCATCTTGTTCCCATTATTGCGCCCTCAAGAGGTGTAAGACCCATAGTTGTATCTACACTCACGCCATTCTTGATAGCTGTACAGGAAACACCATTACCTATGTGCATTGTGATGATGTTGCAATCCTTTGCAGGCTTACCAAGAAGATCTGCTGCTCTTTTGGATACATAAAGATGACTTGTTCCGTGGAAACCATATCTTCTTACAGAAAACTTTTCATACCACTCATAAGGAACTGCATACATATAGGCATATTGAGGCATTGTTTGATGGAAAGCTGTATCAAAAATTGCCACCTGTGGACATCCTGGAAGAGCCTCCATAGCTGCTTCAATACCAATAAGGTTAGCTGGATTGTGAAGAGGTGCCAGGTGAGAAACCTCTTTAATTGCTGCTATTACTCTATCGTCGATGAGAACGCTGTGATTGAATTTCTCTCCACCATGAACAACCCTGTGACCAACAGCAGAGATCTCCTTCATATCAGCGATAACCGCACCTTCTCCTTTAGTAAGAGCATCAAGAACTAACTTGATACCAACTTTATGATCTGGAATTGAAGCTTCTGTTTTGATTTCTTTGTCTTTTGCAGGCACTTCATGCTTGATAAAAGATCCCTCAATGCCAATCCTCTCAACGATACCTACAGCAACAACCTCCTTTTTTTCCCAGTCATAGAGCTGGTATTTCAAAGAAGAGCTTCCACAATTTAAAGCTAAAATTTTCATTAGATTGCTCCTTTTGATTGTTATTACACAAAAATATAATATCAGGATTTATATCCTGAAATTGTCGTTCTTTAGTTTAAAAGATTAAGCCACAAAGCCTATCTTATTAAAAAATAAAAGCAAAAGCAAAGATTGCTAACAACAACCGGCATTGTATATTTATCTATAAATTGTTGATTTTTTAAAAAACATGTTTAAAATTAGCAAGAATAAAAAATTTTTACAAGTAGAAAAACAAGAAAAAATTCGACTTTTTTAATGTTGATTATTTCCTTGACAGTAAGATAAAGAGATTTTAAATAGATTTTAAGATGGTAAAAATTAGTTAATTTAGAGGTAATGCTGTAAAAAATGACATCCGAAAACCCCGATCAGGCAAATTCGATTATCAAATCAATTCTAAGTAATATCAAAAAAAAATTAGGACATGAGCCAGGATGCTTTGATACAGAGGCATATAACCAACTTGACACTCCAAGAAAGGACATGATCCGCGGAGTTATGATGCTTTCTGAACTCAATGCAAAGGACATAATGATTCCGAGAGTAGATGTAGTTGCCATTGAATCAGGAATAGACCTTAAATCTCTTGTTAAATTGATTCTTGAGGCAGGTCACTCAAGGATGCCTGTTTACGAGGAGACCATAGATAATATTATAGGTATTTTATACGTAAAGGACTTAATAAAATTTCTAACAGACCCAGGCAAAAAATTCAGCGTCAAAAAATTGCTCCACGAGCCTCTATTTATTCCAGAAACAATGCCTCTTGATGAACTTTTGAGGGATTTTAAAATAAAAAAGCTCCATCTGGCAATTGTAGTTGATGAATATGGTGGAGTCGGAGGAATTGTTACAATGGAAGATATCCTTGAAGTTATTGTAGGAGACATAAACGATGAGTATGACGAGGTTGAAAAGCCTGAATGCGAAAGAATAGGTCCAAATACCTTTGAGGTAGATTCAAGGATGCTTATATCTGATTTCAACAGAGAAACAGGTCTTTCTATTACAACTGAAGATTTTGATACAATTGGTGGCTTTGTCTTTGATCTCTTTGGTAGAGTTCCCCAAAAGGATGAGTCAATTAAATTTGACAACCTGACCTTTCGCATAAAAGAAATATCTGGCACAAAGATAGAACGACTAACTGTCACTATATCTAAATCCAAAAAAGAAGATGGCACAAAAAAAGACTAAGGGAATAGTTCTCTCACGCAATATATCAGGCGAGGCTGACTATGTATGCAGCATATTAACCGAGGACTGTGGTAAAGAAAAGTTTATATTCAAGGGATTAAAAAAATCACTCAAAAGGCCTAAAAGCGCATCAGAACCTGGCACATTCCTTGACTTAGTGTATTACTCAAGGGATTCTCTATCAATCAACACTGTATCGGAATTTTCTATATTCTTTGACAACTCTCAATTTCGAAAAAACGAAAAGACCATAAGCTCTCTCTATTACATAGTTGACTTAATTGACTCCACCACTGCAACTTCTGATGCAAACACAAGCCTTTACAATTTAGTAGCCTACGGGCTTTATACTCTCTCAAAAACAGAAAATCATCTGCACTTTTTAATCTTTTTCATGGTAAGATATTTAATGATCCAAGGGATCCTTCCAGAATTAAGAGCATGCTCATGGTGTGGAGCATCAACAGGTGAAGAATTTTTTTTAAATAGAGCCAATTTAAAACTTTCATGCACAAAGTGCCTCTGTGATGATAACAGCATTAGCGGAAAGGCTGTTATCTTTTTGCAGCAAGCCCTTGATAAAAAATTTGTGAATATAAAAATATCGCAGTTTCAAAATGGAGAAATTATACCACTCTTTGACTCTCTCCATAACTACATAGAAAGCTACTTTGGCACAAAACTAAAATCTTACAAGATAATAAGGCAATATTTAGCCACTGATATATATTAAAGCTGTCACTTCTTGTTATCAAGAGGACAAGCCAGAACTTTATAATCACCTGCTTTTTCATCAATAGCTGTAGCCATAGAGCTTAAAGAGCCCCCATAATTACAAAGAACCTGATAATTCCTTAACTCAACGTGATGTTTACACTTTTTACAATCAGAAAGCTTCATCAAAGCAACCCCATATAATAGCTATATTTCTTATAATTTATATATTATGTCTCTTAATGGCAATATCAAAATGAAATTTTACTTTTACTATGTCAATAAATATATTAAAGAGAATTCCATGTTGCACTAAAAAAGGCTGCCATAAGACAGCCTCTTGATGACAAGTTGCAAAGAAGTTTATTCCTTAACCATACGGCCTGCTTTTTTGCCGCGGGAAGACTGCATCTGCATACGTCTCATCTTTTTGATTCTACGTCTTTCAGCTTCTTCCCTTTTGCGTTTCTTCTCTTCACTTGGCTTTTCATAATATCTCCTTCTTTTCAACTCCTTAAAGATACCTTCAAAAGCCATTTTCTTTTTGAGATTTTTAAACGCTTTCTCGATGTCGCCGTTTACATCTACTTCCAAAGGGCTTGTCATTAAATCACATCCTTTATTTTAAAATTTTAAAATAACTCTTAAATTCAGATGCTTTTTGTCAAGAAAAAAATATGCCAAAGCTCTGGCATAGAAAGAGCATGCTCTTGCAAGGATGAAAATTATCTAAAAAATTTTATGGACATAAGCAAATAGTCAATATTAATGACCATAGGATTTTGAATTTGCGAGGTGAAAAGTGAAAAAATCTGCATCAGAGATCACAGTTCGAGAAATGACAGAAATAGTAAAAAAATACATAAGAGGTTCTCACAACCTTAATTTTGCTATTAAAATACTTGGACATCCTGGAGTTGGAAAATCTGCTGTTGTCAAAAAAATTGCAGAGGAAGAAAACTTTTACTTCATAGATACAAGGCTTGCCTTTAAAGAAAACGTTGACCTTGGTGGTTATCCTGTGCCAGATCACAATAATAAACAGATGATCTATTTTAGACCAAAATTTATCCCTCCAGAAAAAATCCCTGAGGGCTATGATGGAATTCTCTGGTTTTTAGATGAATCTAACAGAGCTCACCCCACTGTAATACAAACCCTATTTCAAATTATCACTGAAAAACGCTGTGGAGAACACCTATTGCCTGAAAAAACATCTATAATACTTGCAGGTAACTTAGGGGAAGAAGACGATACCACTATAACTGAGTTTGATGACTCTGCTCTTGATGGCAGGCTTGCAATATTCCATCTAAAGCCCTCTGCTGAGGACTGGCTCTCATGGGCAGCGGACAATAACATACACCCCTCTGTGATACAATATATCTCTACATTCCCTGAAAGACTGTGGGATGAAAAAAATGTTAATCCCAACCCGAGAGGCTGGCATCAGGTTTCCAGTGCCCTTCTCCATGGATATAACCTGAAAAGCCATGAGGATCTTAAGAATTTTCTTCAAAATAAAAAGGACTCCACCCTTGAAAAACTTATATACTCCCTTGTTGGTAACGTCGCAGGAACTGATTTCTTTATGCAGCTACTTTCCCCAAGGCTCTTAAGCTCTGAGGATATAGTAATGGGAAATGAAGACAAGCTCACTCTCTTAAAAGAGAGAAAAATTCCAGCAGAAGATATTCTCTGGGCTTTAAATGGAACTATTGAAATACTGAATGAAAGGGCTTTGCTAAAATCAGGAAACTTTGACTCAGATGATTTACTAGTAATAGGCAATATTTTAAAATTCATAGGTTACTCAAGGGGCGATATCCGAATGGCCTACTTCTTCCTCCTTGTGAAAGAATGTGGGATCTTTTCCATTATTCCTGAGGCTATAAAAAGAATAGAGGATGCTTCAATACAAAATGAGCTTAAATCAAGATATGGAGATCTCCTTGTCTAATGGAAGAAAAAGCTCTCACAAAGCTTGAAGCCATACTTTCATCTCTCTGGAAGATGAGTAGATTTGTCTCTTACTTTTATCAGGGAACTGAATTTTTCCCAGATAAAAATCTGCCTACTATTGCAATTACAATATACCATTCTCGTTTAACGCTTTTTTTTAATCCAGAATTTATACTCAAACTTCCTGATGAGCAGATCATAGGACTCCTTGTCCACGAGATGCTGCACGTTGTTCTAAATCATAATCACAGAGGAAATGAGGATGGGGACATTTACCTTCAGAATGTTGCGCAGGATATGGTAATAAACTCATACATAATAGAAAATAAAAAAACCTTCTTTTCTAAAAAAAGCCTTTATCTCCATGACACTCCAGAAATAAACCTCCCTGCTGGGCTTCCAACAATTCCTGATGATTTTTTTAGTGAAACCAAAACACTTGACCCTACATGGGAAGATGTTTATAAATGGCTAAGATCAAAGCCTGCTGAGGAATTAAAAAAAATAAGAAATCAATATGAGCAATTTGGCATTGGAATAAAAATTGATAGCAATTCCTTTATAGACCAGTTGAGCAATTCTCTCAATTCCCTTGATCTATCCTATAACACTGCTCCTAAGGAAAAATTTACAAAAATAAAAGATATGGATGGCCTATTTTTTGAAAGAGAGGATGGTGAAACAATGCCAACTGGCGTTCATATTATAAACAGAAAAACAGATCTCAATGTCATGGATTCAAAGATTAATCACTTTATGACAATTGCCGAAAGAGATGACTTTTGCAGAGAAGAAAGAATTTTTCAAGAAGTCTCATCTCTGATTTCACAGCCTCAAAAAACAGATCTGACATGGCAGGAAAGACTAAAAAGCATAGTTGATCTAACTGCTCAATCAAATGAATGGGAGTATACAAGCCGTAAATTTAATAAAAGATATTTTGCACAAGGAATCTACTCCCCTGGAAGAACCTTTAAAGACAAAGAGGCCATAACAGTAGTTGTTGATGTCTCCGGTTCAATGGTTACAAACCCTTCTGATATTGAATCAGCCTTTGGTATAATCGAAAACCTTCTTAAAAAATTCAAGGTCTATCTTCTCTGCATTGATGAGACAATCTTTGTCCCTGAAAAGAAAGGCGATCGCTTTGTTAAAACAGAAACTCTGTCAAAACCTTATCAGTATAAAAAAGGTGACTGGAAGTACATAAAAACAGGAAGCAGTGGCACAACCTATTTCTCTTCACTATTTAACAACTATATGACAAACCACAACGAACTTTTAATTATCATAACGGACGGCTATATATACGACATCGACAGACTCAAAAAATATCAAAACACTCTGTGGCTCATAAGCGAAAACAGAAGTGATCCCTTTACCCCACCTTTTGGAAAGGCGATAAAAATAACCACCCCAAAAAAAGAACGAAGGTTAAAATACAAAGGTGAACTTTAAATGGATGAAAAAAAACTTTCTGCTATGGAAATATACTCCCATGGGAAAAACGATCCACGTATAAGAAGAGATTATATGGATGAATTACTATCCTCAAATGATGCTGAGGCAATTCATCTTGCAGGAAGATACTGGCCTGAATTTGACTTTCACAGAGGGCTCAAACGTCTGATGGAACTGTGCGATCTTGAATTTGTCCATAAATCTGGAATTTTCTGGAAACATTTTGATTTTGACAGAGGCCTTGATTTCTTTATAAAAAATAAATCCCCTGAATATATTTACAGATCTGGTAGATTCTGGTCTGGCTATGACTATGAAAAAGGGCTTGATGCGCTGGGTGAACTTAAAAGTGGCAGATACATATATTATGCAGGGAAAGAATGGAGGGTTTTTAATTTTTCAAAGGGCCTTGAATATTTGTTTAAGACAAATGATGCTGAGTTTATATTCTATGCTGGTGCTCACTGGAAGATTTTTGATTTCAAGAGAGGTCTGCAATATCTCTTTAAATCACGAAACTGCGAATTCATCTTTAAGGCAGGAGCTATGTGGAAAGAATTTGATTATGAGGCAGGATTAAAAATTCTGGAATCTGAAATCTCTGCAGGAAAAGAATGGAGAGCTAAACTTTTTGAAAACAAAAAATGGAAAGAAAATCTAAAAATCATCTGGGATAAGATGTGGGAGTAGTTGCTAAATATCCTAAAATTTCCTTCTCTACATATTTGACTTGACCTTTCTTTTTACATAATATAAAATCACTTAATAAATAAGCTTAACTGTCTAATTCTTTGCAGGTATAATCTATGGCTTTTGTTGCACAAGGCTATAGCAACTTGCCAATTCTAAGGCACCGGAGGTCTCAATGAAATATCAACTCAAGCAATATGAGCTCACCTTAAAAAAATGGGAACAATACTTTGGCGATTGGTTTCTTGATAAGGGAACACTTCAAGGCGCCATGATGGAGAAAGATCTTTATCCCTACAGTGCACTATTTGAGCCAATAAAAATAAACTCTGTCACTTCAAAAAACAGAATCATCATGGCTCCCATGGGAAACATATCCATGGCTGATGAAACAGGTAGACCTTCTGCTAAAATGATCAGCTATTTTGTAGAACGTGCAAAAGGTGGAGTTGGACTTATTACCTCCGGGCTTATACCGATAAGTCATGGCATAGACCCCTCTGTTACAGAAGCTGGTGAGCTTTCCATTTTTCCACGAATTGATCGTTCAAGAACTAATCTGGCTGGCTGGAGAGACCTATCTGAGGCTATCCATTCCTTTGGTTCCCTTTTTTTTGTTCAGCTTACACCCGGTCTTGGACGAGTTGGTTCCCCTGAGTGTCTGGTAAAAAAACACAAGCTCCCAGTATCTGCTTCATGGAATAATAACTTCTATATTAAGCAAATTCCATGCAGGCCTCTGTCTTTTCTTGAACTGAATAGAATTGTAAAAAACTGCGGTCAGGCTGCTGCTGATGTTAAGGCCATGCTTGCTGATGGAGTTTATCTCCATGGTCACGAGGGTTATCTCCTTGAGCAGATGACCAATCCTGCATTTAATAGAAGGACCTTTGGCCCATACAAAGACTGGCAGAGCTTTGGGATTAAACTTGTAAAGGAAATCAGAAAGCGATGTGGAAATTCATTTCCTGTGATGTATAGGATAGATCTTTCGCTTATGCTCAATGCTACTTATGAAGATAGAATGAAAAATATCAGTGCCCTAAAAAAATTTCGCAATGAGAGAAGCGTTGCAATGGCTCTTGAATATATGGAAAATTTAGTTTATGCAGGAGTTGACATCTTTGACGTAGATTTAGGCTGTTATGACAACTGGTGGCTTCCTCATCCCCCTGATGCCATGCCTCCTGGATGCTTTCTCTCTGTATCAGAGCTTGTGAGAAATCACTTCAGAGAAAAGGGTATAAAAACAAATACCGGCCAGGATGTAATTGTTGCTGCTGTTGGAAAACTCGGATACCCCGATATTGCTGAAAAGGCTCTTCAAAAAGGGCTTTGCGATATGATTATGCTTGGCAGGCCTCTACTTGCTGATCCCCACTGGCCAAACAAGGCCTATGCAGGTAAAGTTAAAGAGATAATCCCCTGTATAGGTGATCACGAAGGATGCTTCAAAGAATTTATTGATGGAGGTCATCCTCAATGTGGAGTGAATCCTCGCACTGGCTTTGAGGATATATTCCCCAATATTTCAAAAGCTATCATAAAGAAAAGGATCGCAGTAATTGGTGCTGGCCCTGCTGGTGTTATATGTGCATGCACTGCTGCAGAGCGTGGTCATGATGTAATTATCTTTGACAGTGGAAAAACAGCAGGAGGACTTTTAATCCCTGGTTCAAAGCCAAAGATTAAATTTGATGTATATAATTATGTTAATTATCTCAACAACAGGCTCTCATCTGTATCAAAAGAATTTTCTCTCAAGGTTGAATTTGGCAAAACTATCACTGCAACATCTCTTAAGAGCGGACAATTTGATGCCATTGTTATTGCAACAGGAGCAAAGCCTATTACCCCGGATATCAGGGGAATAGATATGCCCCATGTTTATAAAGCCACAGATATTCTACTTAATCCTTCTAAGGCTTCAGGTAAATCCAATGCCCTTATCATAGGAGGAGGTACAGTTGGTTGCGAAACAGCTCATTTCCTTAAATATGAACTGGGTATTGGCGAAGTTACAGTAGTTGAAATTTCCCCATACATAATGAAAGAGGCATTCACTGCAAACAGAGGATATATGATTCATTACCTTGAAAAAGCAGGAGTAAAACTCTTAAACTGCTCAACTGTTACAGAGATAACCCCCTCTCATGTGGCACTTGATATAAATACTCACAAGAGCGTTCCTGATCCATACAATACATGGTCGCCAATACTTCCAGAAAACATTCCAAATCCCTTTGCGCCAAAGATAAAGAACAGATTTAAATCCATAGATATTCCTGCTGATTTAGTAATAATTGCTGCAGGTTATAAATCAGATCGCACTCTGTATGAAGAGTGTTTAAGGCGTCATATTGCACCTGAGGTTTATCTTGCTGGAGATGTAAATAGACCAGGAAGAGTATTTGATGCAACTAAAAGTGGTTTTGCCATTGGAATGGCTATATAATCTAAAAGAGGTGGTTTCCTGCAAGAAACCACCTCATCACTGCTACAAGCGTTTTGGAATTGCAAAGAAGAAATTGACATATTCTCCAACAACAGAATCAACCCATATTTTACCATTATGTTTTTCCACTATCTTCTTGCATATATAAAGTCCAAGGCCTGAGCCTTTTATGCCCTCTGTGCCTTTTTGCTTTAATCTTCCAAATTTACTAAAGAGCTTTGTTTCAATATCCTCTTTTGAAATTCCTACCCCTTCGTTGTAAATTGAAAACACAACATCATTTCCTTGGTTATATAATCTAACTTTTATCTCTGTGCCTTCTTTACCGTATTTGATAGCATTATTCACCAGATTGGTAACAACAATTTGAAGTAGATTTGGATCCCCATTGACTACTGTCTCCCCTTCAAATGTCTTATTTATTGGCATCTTTTTAAGATTTGAGGCATACTCTGGAATTTCTGTCACAGAGTTTACAATATCCTTTAAGTCGATCTCCTGTTTAAAGGATTCCAGATCATCCAACTCCATCTTTGACAGATCTATATAGCTTCTTATTATATCCTCAAGATACTGACAGTTTCGAATTATTGTCTCAAGTATTTCCTTTTGCTTTGGTTCAAGGTTACCAAAATATCCCTTTGCAAGTGTCTGAGCTGTGGTGTGTACCACTGCCACAGGGCTTTTTAACTCATGAGAAACTATTGCCATGAGGTCAAGCATTGTCGTGTCACTATCCTCTCTTGACTTCATTGCATTGTGAACAACATCTCGAAATTCATCAGGGGTAAAAGGCTTTGGTATATAGTCAAAGGCTCCCATTTTGAGAGCTTCCCTTGCTGTCTCTGCCGTGGCATAACCGGTAAAAATTACCACAGTTAAATCAAGCTTTTTCTCTTTTATTGTTCGCAAAACATCCATCCCGCTCATTCCTGGCATCATTAAATCTGTAATTACAAGATCGTATTTTTTATTTGCAATCTTTGATAGTCCCTCTTCTCCAGAATAAGCTGTGTCAATTTCATAATCCTCATTTTTTAAAATCCTGAGGCAACTCTTAAGGACAATGTCTTCGTCATCGATGATTAAAATATTTTTACTCATTTTTTTATCCTTCAAACCGGTTATTAATTCTCACATCTAAAAGATTTAGTTGAAAAGATCAATCAAAAGACCGATCTTTTCAACTAAAATAAAATTTTTTGGCTTATATGCACCTGTTGATCTTCTCTATAAGCTCATCAATATCAATGGGCTTTGTAAGAAAATCGTTAACTCCTGGTAAAAAACTCTGTTCAGAATTTAGGGAAAATCTTGAATTTGTCACCTGGTTTATAGCTGTAAGCATTATAATAGGGACATCTTTAACTTCTTTAAATTTTGAATTTTCCCTTTTATTTCTTATCTGATACACTGCCTCAAAACCAGCAGTGTCGTTTTCCATCATTACGTCCAGTATAAGCAGATCTGGTTTTTCACTCAAAAGCTTTTTTAATCCCTCTGCTGCACTATAGGCCTCAACAACCTCAAAATTATTCATCTTCAAAGCCTGAGATAAAGTTGCAACAAGATCCTTATCATCATCAACAAGAAGTATTTTCTTTGCCATACTCCCCCCTTTTAATCCTTGAGTAATTCATAAATAGAATTTCGGTTTTCCCAGGCCTGATTTCTTTCATATACATCTATAGGGAATTCCATCTGCTTGAGCTCTGTTGCTGCTACTTTCTTATCCACAAGTCCAAGGGCAAGGGCAACAGCATATATTATAGCCTCAGGCCGTGGAGGGCACCCTGGAATAAAATAATTTACAGGGACAACTCCAGATGCACCTCCTGTGACGTTATATGAGTCAAACCAGCATCCACCTCCTGTTGCGCATGAACCTACTCCAAAAACAAGCTTTGGCTCTGGTAAAGCATCATAGGCTTTTTTAACCAACGGGAGTGTTGGCCTTGTTACTGCCCCTGAAAGCAACATAACATCTGCATGCCTGGGAGAGGCTACAAGCTTCATCCCAAACCTCTCAACATCATAATACGGGGTAAGGACGTTGAGAATCTCTATATCACAGCCATTGCAGGCTCCTGTGTTGCAGTGGTAAATCCACAATGACTTTCCAAACAGTTTCTTTGAAAGATTTGCCAGCATGCCTATTCTCCTATCTTTGATGGTCTTTTATAATTTTTTGTTTTCGCAAGCATCTCAGGGTCAAACCTATCAGTTGTTTTTCTGATAAAGGCTCGTGCCTCGATATTATCATATCTATAACCCTGCAGATCCATCCTATCTATCATGTTTTTGTTTTCCATGTCATAGCATCTTCCACATCTCTGACATGTGAGCATAAAAAGCTCCATTGTCTCATTAAGATCAGCTCTATCATCTGTTGCCAGTTCATATCTATCTGTCATTGTTATGGCCTTCTCAGGGCATACATCTGCGCACCTCCCACAATAAGTGCATCTTGAGCCATCATAAACCATAAGGCGTATTTCCTGGCATATATCTCTCACAAGTATTGTCCTTGCAGGGCAATGATTTGCACATCCTCCACAACCAATGCACTTTTCATGATCCCAGTAAGGTGCACCTCTAAAGTCTTTTGGTGCAGGTCTTGGCTCAAAGGGATACTTCAAAGTAACAACACCTGGTTTTGAAACCATAATCACCTGTTTTATTTTACTTAAAAGCCACATATAAACCTCCATTTATATCCCATATACTGAGAGACCTACTGCACCCAGAGAAAGGATTATGAGCACAGAATAATACTTAACAGCCTGATCTATTCTAAGCCTCGGGTTGGTTGCACCAACAAGAGCTATAACCACATAGACAAGAGCAATTAGCACAAGCTGCACCGCAATGTTGACGATATATATCCCTGTATTAAAGAATGGGACAAATACCATAACAAAGAGGGCTGCATAAAACATCTGCTTTAGCATCATAGCATATTTAAAGAGAGCATAATTTGGACCACTATACTCAATAAAAGGTCCCTCCAATATCTCCTGCTCTGCCTCCGCTATATCAAAGGGCTGCTTGCCAACAAAGGCTTGCAAAGCCATGAGATAGAGAACAAGCATTAACACCACAGCCCAGGAATATCCTGTATTCATTACGCTAAATATTGTTGAGTCAATAGCAAGGCTCTTTACCTTAACTGCGCCAACAAAGAAGGTCATTGCCAGAACAGGCTCAACCATAATCATTGTGACCATTTCCCTGCTTGCACCCATCATGGCGTATGTATTTCTGCTGGAAAGAGCTCCAAGCAAAATAGAGACTCCTCCCATTGTAAGCAGATATATAACAGTTATTACATCAGCATAATTGGTCAAAAAATTTGATTTATACCCAAAGGGAATAAAGCAAATTACAGAAACGATAGCTGCAAAGGAAAACAGTGGAGCAATTTTAAAAGCCCAATTGTCCACAACAAGATTCTCTTTGCCAAGGAGCTTAATCAAATCATAATATGGCTGAACAATTGGTGGCCCCTGCCTTGACTGAACCTTTGCTGTTAGCTTTCGCACTATACCTTCAAAAAGTGGTGCAAAAGCAAGGAAAACAATTATATTGACAAGTATATAGATCATATCCATAGTTTACCTTCCTTACCTGTTGCCTCTTGATATAAATTCTATCTCAGACTTAGAGAGAACTCTCTTTTGTCCTGATCTTATATTAACAACCTCAACCCTGTCTGTGCAGGAAAAGCATGGGTCAAGACTACCCACAATTATTGGAAAATCAGCAAACTGATCCCCAAGCAACATCTCTGGCACAGCCTGAAGATTTGGATACGTCGGGGCACGGACTCTCCATCTGTCGGGTCTGTTTTCCTCCCCTGTTATGACAAAGTGCACAGACTCACCACGTGGAGCCTCCACAACTGATATACCATGTTTGAGCGCTGGTATCTCTTCATCAAGGGTAGTCAAAAGCTCTCCCTTTGGCATTTTATCAAGTATCTGACGGATAAGGCTCAAGGATTCATAGATCTCTAAAACACGGACCACCAGCGTCCCCCATACGTCACAGGTATCAACTACAGGGACGTTAAAATGGAGGTCGCTGTAGGCCGCATAAGGGTGATCTCTTCTGACATCGATATCAATGCCGCGAGCTCTTGCAACAGGACCAACAAGACTCCATTTAATTGCATCTTCTTTTGAAAGATAGCCGACTCCCTTTGTCCTCTTGTGCAAAGCTGTATCACCAATAATTGATTTATGTATTATTTTTACTTCCTCTTCTACCTTTGAACAGACTTTCAAAATGTCATCTGCAATCTCAGGAGTTATATCCCTCCTGACCCCGCCTACTATGATCATCCCATAGGTCTTTCTGTTTCCTGTAATCCTTTCGCTAAGCCACATTATGTGCTCTCTGACTCGCCAGGACTGCATAAAAACTGTATCAAAGCCTATGAGGTGACCTGCAACACCAAGCCACAGAAGATGCGAATGGAGTCTCTCTATTTCAAGGAGAAGGCTTCTTATATATTTTGCTCTCTCAGGGACAGGAATTCCCCCTGCCATTTCAACTGCCTGAGAGTATGCTGTCGCATGAACTGAACCACATATACCGCAAATTCTTTCTGCAATAAATGGTATTTCATTATAGCTTACCTGAGATTCGCAGAGCTTTTCTATACCTCTGTGAGTCATAAATCCGCGATAATCACAACCCTTTATGGTCTCACCATCTACATATACTGCAAAATGCTCAGGCTCATGCAAAGCTGTGTGGAATGGCCCCACTGGGATTACAGAACAGCCTTCTGGGCATTCGTCAAGCTGGTATGCAACATCCTCTGCAGAAGGAGGAACTAAATTATATGGGACTTCCTTCCTAAGGGGATATATGTCAGAGGGCCAATCATCTGCAACCACAAGTCTTTTTGGTTTTGGATGACCTTCAAATTTTAATCCAAGCAAATCCTGATATTCCCTTTCTGACCAGCCTGCCCCTGGAATATCTGGTGTAATTGAAGGCATCACAGGATTACTTGCAGGCACAGCTGCCCTCAAATGAACTATGAAATTATCTCTATCAAAGCCAAAGGCGTGTATCATGCCGATATTGCCATCGCGAGCAATATTATCATAGCCTATGCCAACCAAATACCTTCCACCTTGAGCTACTACCTCTCGTGCTATTTCCCGGACACTATTAGCTTTTATGTCCACAAAAAGCCTTGTAGGTAGAGGGATCTCATGCCCTGTTATATTCTGGCCAAATTTATCTTTCAACACTTTTAAAAGTTTTTCCAATGAGTTCATGTCTAACCTCTCACCTTATTTTAGTTTCATCACTTTTTAACATTCCCCCCTGTCCACCACAGGAAGTCTTTCAATGATGAGAACATACTCTTATCTGGATATCTATTTAGATTATTGAGTTCTGCATATCCGCATAGCCATGTAGGCACTTCCCTTTCCTTAGAATCGCCAGAGTCTCGCAGCATTTTTGCCAGAGCAAGTGCAATTAGCACTACTACAAGAATTACTGCAGGAACTGCTGCAGATGAAACTATGCCTGCAACACCTGGAACGCTAAAGGCTACACCATTCATCGAAGAAAATATATGTTCACTTAACTTTGTATTTTCAAAGGCTGCTGTAAGAGTTGATCTGCTTGCATTGTTAAACACTGTGATTATTACATTGTAATATACAAAGGGCAGCAATCCCTGAACTATACACAGAAGTGTGAGTATTACCTTTGGAATTAACATCATAGCAGGGACTTCTTTTATATCCTTGCCAATAGTCCATTCTGTTCCAGTTGATGTAAAACTCATACCAAAAAATTTAACATAACAGGATAGGGTTACTGCACTTGTAAAAAGTGCTATTATACCAAATATTGCCAGAAACATTACTTCACTTCCAGCAAGGACTGTTGATGATATAATTGTCCACTTGCTTGCAAATCCGCTAAAAGGTGGAACCCCTGCTATTGAGAGAGAAGCAATTCCTGCAATGACAGCAGATACTGGCATAAACTTAATAAGCCCGCCAAGTTTATTCAAATCCTTTGTCCCGGTTGTATACAATATACTTCCGCTAACAAGGAAGAGCAGTCCCTTAAACACTGCATGATTTATAACATGGTATAGAGCTCCTACTATTACAACAAGAGCAAGAAGCTTGAGGTAATCGCTCTCACTGTTTAAAAGCACAAGGGCTGAACCTGATGCAAAGATTATATATCCAAGCTGTCCTATGGAGCTATAGGCAAGAAGTCTCTTTGCATCGCTTTGTTTCATTGACTGAACTGTTCCAACAAAAAGTGTTACAACTCCAAAGGAAGCAATTACAACACCCCAGAAAAATCCGTCAAAATGAACGTTTTCTCCATGAGGTACCATCCAGAAGAATGTGCGCATTATGCCATAGATACCAGTTTTAAGCATAACTCCAGAAAGCAGTGCACTTATTGGAGATGGAGCTATGGAGTGAGCATCTGGCAACCATAGTTGTCCAAAGGGGAACATACCAGCCTTAAATCCAAAGCCTACAAGGATCATTCCATAGACGACATATATAAAAGCCGGGGAGCTATTGCCAAGCTTTAATGTCACAGAGTGTAGAGAATCCCCCATAGAGGAACCGCTTACAAAGAATGTTGCACCTACTATCAGAGCCCATGCAATTTCCATTAAAACAAGATATTTGTTTGCACCATAGACAACCCCCTTTTCCCTGAACTCAAACTTGATCAAGAAATAAGAGGCAATTGTCATAAGCTGCCAGCTGATGGTAAATCCTGTTGTAAGATCATCAACTGTTAAAAGAGCTATCATGCCAAGTATAAATATTGGCAGATTAAGGTAATATCCTCTGAGGCTATAATCATGATAATGATCCATATACTCAATTGAGTAAAAGGAACTCATGACAGCCATGAAAGAAACAATTGCGATAAAAAAAGCGGAAAAGCTGTCCACAAGAAAATAAATACCAATAGGCCCCATGGTAATTAATACAGAATCTTGTGGAACAGCTTTAAAAATCACCGCAAAACTTATATGAAGGAGAAATATTGCAGCAACTGTTACCATTAAAAAGTTTATCCAGCCAGCAAGTTTTCTTCTTGAACCTGCAACAACAGAGGATATAACTGCTGAGGCAAGAAGTATAGCCATGGCGGTAAACAAGTTTCCGTAAATGTTCACGTTCATTTAGAAACTCCTTTATTACAATTTAAAGCATCTATTATCAAATTTATCAACATATCAGCGCTTTCCCTTACAGGAGTTGATAGCTCAGCGCCAAAATCAACATTATCAACAACAACTCCGAGCAAATAGGTTTCCTTATTGTGCTCTCTAAAAATACTGCCAGACATCTTAAGAGCTAATTTGTGAGTTGAGAGAGTTCCTCCAAGCTCATCAAATTCATCTTCAAGTTTTCCAAATACTACTGAACCTACTTCCGCATCTGTTTTCACCGCATCTATAATCAAGATGTTTTTAAAATCAGATTCCGCAATTTTGAAAACATAGGCTTCAATAATATCCTCAACATTAAAGATAGCGCTTTTGTTATCTGCTATTTTTTTAACAGACTCAATAATGTAGAGACCAACTGCATCATCACTTTTGAGGTAATTCCCCATACCAACAAGGCAGCAGTTATCTCTTACCACTTCTCTTATGTCAGACAGAATTGAGCTCATCAGATTTCTTCACCCAAAGTTTTAATCTGTTTATAAGTATAAACAGGACCATCAGTGCACACAAGGGTTCTACCTATTGCACAATGCTGACACTTGCCTATCCCGCATTTCATGTGTCGCTCAAGAGTTGAAATTATACAGTCATCCTTAAGTCCTCTCTTCATGAGGTCATTTATAACTGAATTAAACATAACAGGAGGACCACAGACAAAAGCTACAGTATTTTCCACAGGAATATTAGCCTTGTCTATGAGGCTGTTGACAAAGCCAGTATGTCCTGTCCATCCATCTGTTGGCTGATCCACTGTTACATAACACTCAAACCCAGGGATCTTAAGCCATTCCTCAATGTTATACTGATACATTAAATCCTTTGGAGTTCTTGCTCCAAGTAAAACAATAATCCTTCCAAACTCATTTCTATGCTGCAGAGCATGGACAATGGAGGAGCGCAAAGGTATAAGTCCAATACCACCTGCAACATATATTATGTTTTTACCCTTTATCTCTTCAAAGGGGAATCCATTGCCAAAAGGTCCTCTTATACCAACTTTGTCTCCAACTTGAAGAGCATGCAAAGCGTCAGTTACCTTACCCACTCTCCTTACAGAGAGATGAAATCTGTCATTTTCGGGGCTTGGCGGAAGTGATATTGCAGATTCACCAGCACCAAAGACTGTAAGCATAACAAACTGACCTGATTTTATCTTAAAGTTTTTTTCCACTTCTGGGTTATCAAACTTAAGATAAAAAGTCTTTACATCCTGAATCTCATCCTTAATTTCTTCTATGGTTGCTATTTCAGGAACAGTTACTATTTTGCCATCTACTATATTATTCATAGCCATCACCTACTCTGTTATTTCTCTTCTGATGTATGTGACAACATTTGGCAGACCTATATCACCAGGGCAAACCCACTGACATCTGCCGCAACCCACACATCCTGGCCTCAAATATTTCTTTGATTGAGAATAAGAAAGCTTGCAGAAAAATCTTTTGTTTCTTCTATCCTCAACAGGATGGCGTGGATTGTGATCACCTGCCATCTTTGTATATCCCTCAAAGGAACAGGAATCCCATGTCCTTAACCTATCTGTTGTGCCATCAAATCTATTGTGATCCTCAACATTAAAGCAGGAGCATGTAGGGCATACAAAGGTGCAGGCTCCACATTCAAAGCACTGCTTGCCTATATACTCCCATACATCTTCCTTTATAAAACCAGTAGTAATTCTATTCATTACTCTGGAAATCCATGCCTTATTATCTGTAGCAATGCTTTCAAAAAGCGATATGGACTTATCATTTGCTTTCTTCTTCATCTCAGCATAAGATGGATCTGCAGATTTCAGCCCGAGCCTCTGGACTAATTCCTTACCCTTATCACTTCCAGCCTCCACAAGATAATAATCTCCAAGGAGTGTAAGGTTTAGATCATATCCCTCATCTGCAAAGGGACCACTATCTGTGCACACACAAAAGCATTGCTTAAAAGGAGCTATACAGTTTTGAGAAACAATAAACATCCTCTTTCTGTGCTCCCTGTAAATCTCATCAACAAACTCCTGCCCCAAAAAGAATCTATCAAGGACAATAAGCCCTGTGAGATCACATGGTCTTATGCCAAAAATAGCCTTACTTCTGTTATCAAGAATTGCCTCAATCTCAGCTTTTTTTGCACTGCGATCGTATTTATATTTCATTATCCTCTCAATCTGAGGAAAAACAACATGCTTTGGAGGAATTGCAGGGATCTCTGCAGAAAGACTGATCTCAGAGGAATCATTCACTCTGTCAAAGAAAACCTGCCCTGTCCCTTTATCTACAACAGGTCCAAAGAGCTCATAGTTTTTTGCAAGCTCCTCGGCTATTTTCATAACATTTTCTTTTTCTATAAGATACATAAGCTATACCCTCTCTATCCTAACTGGAATAGTTGCATCTAACCCCATGTCACTTTTATCACTATGACCAAGGAGAAAATCTGTAATCATCTCTTTGATAAAATAAGGGACGTAAGCTGTTCCAGGCTTAACATCTTCTGAAATCTTAACGCTTACATTCATGGAACCCTTATCTGAAGAAATCTTCACAGTCCAGTGCTCTCTCACCTGAAGCTTCTTTGCATCTTCGCTGTTTATCTCAATGAATCCCTTAGGATAGACAAGAAGAGTTGCATTGTATTCTCTCTTAGGAATATAGCTCTTCTTCATGATATTATTTTGATGCCAGAAATACTCCCCTCTTCCAGGTATAAGTAAAAATGGGAAGGCTTCACTTACATTAACAGCAGGGAATGTTCCAGAAACCTTTGCAAAGGAGAGAGCTGTTCCTGACTTGAGCAAAAAGCTTTTGCATCCATTGGGATATTCACTGTTGCATGGCCACTGAATTCCTGTGGAGTTTATTAATTTATCATAAGAAAGTCCTGAGTATGATGGAGTGAGAGAAGCTATTTCTTTGAAAACATCCTCAGAGGAATTATAGCTCCATTTAACCCCAGACTTTGCAGCAATCATCGAAAAGAGTTCCCTTACACTAAGTACACCATTAAAGGCTTGAATTCTCTTTTGAGAGATCTGAACTCTTCTCTCTGTGTTTGTATATGTCCCATCATCCTCAATCAGTGCAGCAATAGGGAATACAACATCTGCATGATTTACAAAGGGATTGTCATAGGAGCCAAAATATACTACAAAATCAAGGTTTGCAATTTCCTTTTCATATTTAACAATTCCCTCGTCATGTTCTGCTACAAAGAGTACTTTGAGATCCTTATTTTTATTTTCAAGTAACTGGTAAACATCATTGCCAACTTCTGCTGGCAATTGCACCTGCCATGCCTTTTCAAATTTAGATCTCACTGCACCATCACTATAGCTTTGAAATCCTGTAAGCAAATCAGGAGCAACACCCATATCGTATCCCCCCTGAAGATTTGCAAGGCCAGTGATAGAATTAAGACCGCAATTTTCCTTTCCAACTTTCCCTGCAATTAAAAATAGATTAGCAATATAGCTCACAGTATCTTCGTCAGCTCCAGAAATGCCAGTAGACCAGAAAGCCATAGCAGATTCACTTCCACAGAGTTCCTTAGCCACAGAGTCAATATCATCCAGAGAAATTCCTGTAGAACCAATTGCCTCTGCCATGTTAATTGCTGCAAGAGAAGATGCAAAGTCATTGAAACCTGCCATAGAAGATGCAGAATTTTTATCCATGTAGCCCTTTTCAATTGCAACTTTTGCGATGAGTGCTATTGTGAGCTTCAATGTCCCAGGTCTGCATTGCAGATGCAAATTAGAAAGTTTCGCCATCTGAGTTTTTCTACTTCCCAAAGTTACAACCTTTGTTCCTGCCATCTGCGCCTTGTGGATCTCACTGCCTATTATGGGATTTATCCGTGTGAGATCAGAGCCTATGACCATTATAAATTTTGTCTTTTCTATTTGTTCAAGGGAGCCAGTCATCGCCGGAAATCCGGTTACCTTAGATAAAACATTAAGGCTTCCCCTATGCCCTGACTCTGAATCAAGTGTGATATTATTTGTTTTAAAAACAGAACGTGCCAGTTTCATGAAGAGATAGTTATTCTCATTGGACCACCTTGGCGCTCCTAAAAAGCCAATAGCCTTTGCTGAGCTGCCCATGTATGGTGAGAGCTTTTCCATCATGAAGTTAACTGCCTCTTCATAAGTCACATTCTTAAAAGAGCCATCAACTTTAATCATGGGAGAGGATATCCTCTGATCTGTCATTAACCACTCATGGATATGCCACCCCCTGACACAAAGCCGACCCTTACTAACCGGATGATTGCGAGATGAGTATACTCCCGTAATCTTGCCATCAGAAATCCTGAGGTAGTTTCCACATCCGGTTCCACAGAAATTACATACTCCAGACTTATAATCCATATCTAACCCCTAAGCCAGTATTGTTTTCCATGGAGTCACGGTTTATAAAAAGTGCTCGGCACCCAAAACCGCTCCATCCACCTAAGTAACAGCAATGTCTGATGGGAATATAGGCTAAATGAAGGTCAATGTAAATAGGGGAAAAAACTTTTTACACTTAGGGGGAATTCCCCTATAAAATTGTGGTATCTCAGGAGGTTTTGCTAAGGATCCACTGCACGGCAAATTGCACCAATTCAGAGGAAGAGTCGATATTAAGCCTTGTTTTGATCTTTTCACGGTAATTTTCAACAGTTTTTACACTGATATGCAGTTTATCTGCAATATGTTTATTCCCAAGCCCATGACCAATGAGCTGAAAAACCTCAAACTCTCTATCTGTAAGGGAATCCACCAGAGCTGTTTTTTCATCTTTAGAGGGGGATGAGAGCTTATCAAGAAGTCTCTCTTTGAGATTATCGCTCATATACTGACGACCATCCAGCACTGTTCTGATGGCATTTACAATTACAGCAGGAGATTCATCTTTCATAACATACCCACGGGCTCCAGCTCTAATTGATCTCTCTGCATAAATAGACTCCTCATAGATTGAAAGCACAAGTATTGGCAAAGTGGGATAGCGCTCTTTACATGCCTTTATAAGTTCAAGACCACCTGTGCCACTTAAGGATATATCCGTAACCATAATCTCTGGTCTTAAGCGACCAATTAACTTTAAAGCCTCCTCGGCATTTCCTGTTTCTCCAACAACCTCAAGATCATTTTCTATCTCAAGGATTTGCCTAAGTCCCTGACGCACCACAGGATGGGAATCCACAAGCAAAACTCTATATTTTGCCTTGCCTCTTATTTTTTTCTTTGAAGGCCACTTCGCAACATCTTCCTGTAGGCTTTCACCTGTTAACTTAAAACGGCAAGAAACAATGGCTCCACCTGCTGGATTGCTGCGTATTTCACTGGATGCACCCATAAGCCATGATCTGTATTTGAGCATACTCTGAAAGAGAGAATTTTTTTCTTTATCTATGGAATCAAAACTCAGCCCATCATCAATGATTTCAATAACTCCAAGGTTGCCATCTTTTGATGATGCTATAATTATATTCTTTGCCCTGTTAACTTCGATCGAATTATAGATAGATTCTCGGATGATATAATAAAGATTGGATAGCTCAAGTTTGCCTGATAGATTGAGATTTTTATCCCATCGTATAAGAATATTTACATTATGATTTTCCCCAATCTCATCTTTAAGATTCTCTACAGCAGTCAAAAGTCCACCATCACCAATTTCAACAGGGCAGAGCTCCTTTGCTATTTCCCGAGTTTTATTGACAGCCATATTTACCATATTGATAATTTCATCAACATCAGAAATCACATCAGGCATGGCATCTCCAATTTTTAATTTAAGGAGTTCCCCTCTGAATGTAATACCTGCGAGATGCTGAGCTAACCTATCATGGAGATCCTGCCCAATCTTTAATCTCTCAGCTGCATTAGTCTCCATCACAGCCTTTTCAAGACGCTTTCGCTCTGTAATATCAATACCAACAAAGAATATAAAATCAACCTGACCATTAACCTTTAAGACAGGCTTTCCATGCCATTCCACCATAATCTCTTCGCCATTTCGTGTGAGCAAAGTCGTCTCTACAACTACAACCTTTTTTTTATTAACTATTTTCAAAAAATCCTGACGCTGCAATTGACGATCACTTTCTGAAAAGAGAAGATCTATATAGTTTTTACCAACAACCTCACTTAAAGAATATCCAAGGCTAAAAAGCATTGCCCTGTTCATTGAGAGAATATTTCCCGATGAGTTTATAGCTACATAAAAGGCAGGATTTATCTCATCTAAGTTTTTTAAAAAATCCTTGCCTTTTCTAATTTTTTCTATGGCACGCTGTTCCTGAGTGACATCTCTTTCAATAATGGAAGCACCTATTATATCACCAAGGGAATCCCGTATAGGAACAATCTTGAGAGTCAAATACAGAACCTCCCCATTTTTCGACAAACCCTCTGTCTCATAGTGATCTATCTTTTCTCCATGCCTTATGCGCTCCAGCAGATAAGGGAAAAAATCATGTTGATGAGGTGGGATTAACTTTGAATAGAGGGAGCCTATAATCTCATCGGCTCGATATCCAAAAATTCTTTCTGCGCTGTGATTCCAGCTTACGATCTCTCCACTCAATGTTAAACCTACAACAGCATCATCGGAATCTTCTATAAGCAGAGAAATAAGCCTCTTTAGCTCTGTGCTATCGTGTTTTTCTCTAACATCCCTAAAAAGACTTAATATTGCATAGTCATTGTTATATTCAACAAGCCTGCTTGATACCTCAACAGGGACAATCTCTCCTTCTGCATTTTTTATTGTTGTCTCTATAATCTTTCGATCTATAGAAGAAAAGCTCATAATGTTAGAGGCTATATCTGTTATTCGCTGATAATTAAATAGAGTTAAAACAGATCGACCAATAAGATCCTCATCCTTCAGACCAAAGTATTCACAAGCTCTCTCATTTACCTCAAGAATCATCCCTTCAAGATCGTGTATAATTACAATGTCGTTTATGCTGTTAAAAAGAGACTGGTAATTTATCTCCTTTTCTCTAAGTCTCTCACTTTTTTCTGACAGAAGTTCAGCAAGCTTTTTGTTAGCCTCTTTAAGGGAATCCTCTGCCTTTTTGATTCTAATCATTGCTTTAAGCTCAGCAACAAGCTCAACCTCATCAATAGGTTTTGTAACAAAGGCATCAGCTCCAGATTCAAGAGCAGAGGCACGCAACTTTGAGGTTGTATTTGCAGCAGTGATAAGGATTACAGGAATAAATGAAGTTTCAGGATTATTTTTAATACGAACACAAAAATCATTGCCATTCATCTCTGGCATATAATAATCAACAAGCACAACATCAGGTAAATTATTATTGATCTCCTCAAGAGCCTTGATTGGAGAATCAAAAGTAACAACCTCTGCCTCAGGGAAAAAATCTCCAAGCAAAGCCTCCATGGCAATAAGGTTATCAGCATTATCATCAATAACAAAAATTCTAAGCATTCTTTGTGACCCAGTATTTTAGTCTTGCAACAAAGTCATCTATATTAAAAGGCTTGTGTATAATATCATTAAATCCAGCTTTTGCAATATCCTCCTGTTCTGCAATATGAGCTGTAAAAGCAATAACTGCAACTTTTTCTCCCCCAAAAAAATTTCTTATGCTGCGCACAAGGGAAAGACCACTTATATCTGGCAGAGAGATATCAAGCAAAACAATATCTGGCTTTATCTGATTGATAAGATCTATTCCATCATGCCCGGTGCTGGCAAAGAAAACTTTACCTCTTCCATTAAACTCATGGTCAATGATCGCCTTTATTGGAATATGATTATCAAGATCATCATCAATTACCACAACTAAAAAATCTCTAAGCTCAATCTCCTGTGAATCCCCCTTAGAAAGAGGCAAGGAATTCACCTCCTTATCAAGAGAAGGGAACTCCAAACAACAGCAGAAAAAACCAGAGCTGCTTTTTATAAAAAAGCTACCACCACTTACCTTCACCATCTGATCCAGTAGATAAAGACCCAAAGCTGCATTTTCAGAAAAATTATGACTCTTAAGATTAAAAGCAGAAAAACCATCAAGGCAATCATCATCAAATTCATGAGAATTTGCAGCATAAAAAACTGCGCCCTGAGCATTTAATTTAATTTTTATATTTATTTTATTATATCCAAAAATTTTATACAAGTCTATCAAATCATCAAAAATAGTTTTTAAAATAGTAGCATCAAAATTAAATACACCAGGGCTCTGTGACAAAAACTCAAAGGTAAGATCAAAAGGATTATCATCTACAAGGTGAAGAAAGAAATCATTAAGGTTAAGAGATGAAAAGTATGGCTTAATGACATTATGCTTCAATTTACTTATAAGAGAAATCTGTTCAATGATCTTAAGTATTTTCTTGCTGTTTCTGTTTATTATCTCAAAATATTCTTTCTCTTTACTGGAAAATCTATTATCCTTATCTCTCCCCAAAATTCCAGAAAGAGCAATAATTGGATTAAGACTATTTTTAATCTCATGGCTTATAATTGCCGTAATCTTAGCATTATCTGGATCTGTAAACACTTTACATCAACCTTCAAGTTTTTCAATTGTCTTTTTGATTATATAGATTGTATTGTAAAAAACGCTTATTCCTCCAGTCCATCTTTCTTTTATAACACCATTTGATATTGTATCCACTGTCTCTTTTAGTTCCTTTATTCTTTTGTCCAAGGAGTTGGCAATTGAAAGGAGTTTTTCTTTGCCACGGGATTTAACAAGTCCGGGGATAATTTGAGATATGGCATTGGCAGATAATAAAATTTCCCTGAAAGCTTTTTTTAATTCATCATCCAGATCTTTTATAATATGCTCAATTATTACAAAGCGGACAATTTTATAGCCAGCCTGCACCTGAGCAGAATCAGAATGATCCACAGAATCAGGATATAGCTTGCAATAGACCTCACCAAGGCTAATCATAGAATCAATTGAAAAATCAAAATCGCCATTTAATTTCACCAGAGCCTCTCTAAAGCCCTCCGGGGTTATTCTCTCGTTCAAGATATCTGCAATTTTATTCATGAAAATCCTCTGCTGGCAATTTTATTATAAACTCAGTTCCCTCTCCCACCTTACTCCTGACTGAGATGGTTCCATTGTGTTTTTCTATTATTCCATATATAACAGAAAGCCCAAGACCTGTTCCTTTTCCCGGCTCTTTGGTTGTAAAAAATGGATCAAAGATCTTGTTCAAGTTTTCCTCTGGGATTCCAATTCCAGTATCTTTAAAAGAAACAGTAATAAATCCATCACCACTATAAAATGTAGAAATAGTGAGCTCTCCACCGCCAGGCATAGCATCAGCAGCATTAACCATCAGGTTGTTAAATACAGACTTCATCTGATTGAGATCAACATTTACCTGAGGAATATTCTCTTGAAAATTCTTGTTAATCTTTATGTTTCTAAAATTAACGTGCCTTTCTATTATCTTTATGGCCTTTTCAAGCTCAGCGTTAATGTCGTATAATTTTTTTTCTGGCTTTGACTCTCTGGCAAAATCAAGAATCCCTCGGACAATCTTTCTACACCTCAGGGTTTCGTCAATTATCACCTGAAGATCTGCGGCATATTCACTATCAACCAATTCCTCTTTAAGCATACTGCTATATGTTAAAATCCCTGTTAATGGATTATTTATCTCGTGAGCTATACCTGAGGCAAGCCTTCCAAGGGAAGCAAGCTTTTCGGACTGAGCAATCTGACTCTCGGCAGAGATCTTTATCTTCTCATCCCTCTGGGCAATTGCTCCTATCATATTGTTGAAGGCAAGAGCCATTCGGGAAAGTTCATATTCGTCAAAATCTCCAAGCTTCACATTGTAATCACCACCTGCCAGCTTTTCTGAAGCCTCCACAACCTCATTTATAGGATGAATAATCTTTTTGATGATATAAATAGAGATAAAAAATGCAGAAAAAGCAGTAATAAAAATTATAAGAACAATAAACCAGAAGGTAGAGCTTTTTATCCAGGAATAGTTTGAATATGGCACACCGACATATAAAATTCCAACAATATGACCTCCTGTATCATATAACGGGGTATAGCCTGCAATATATAATCGATCTACAACAAAAGCCAGATCAATCCACGTTTGTCCTTTTTCAAAGACCTGTCTATAAACATCTTCAGAGACAAGGGTTCCAAGACTTCTCTCGCCAACACTGTCCTTTACATTTGTGGATATTCTTACATCCTCAAGAAATATGGTTACAGTCCCTATCTCAACTCCCTTTTCACCTTTTTTAAAAAATAAATTCTGGATGCGGTCAACTATCTCAAAATTGTTGTTCTTAATAGTAGCTCCATAAATCACTGCTATCAGCTTTCCATTGTCAAAAACAGGAGTTGCTGTGTTAAGCACAAGTGCTCTTGTTTCAAAATCTTTATGAGGTTTTCTGCCTTTGGGAGTTGGTATAATCTTTATAGGCACTCTTTTGGCAATTTCCTCCCCCTCTCTCTTTATTATTTCGTAGGAGAGAATCCCTGTGCCTGAAATTTGTTTTCCTGTTTCAATTGCTTGCTTTATTGCAAGAATTTCCAGCAGATTATCACCACGGAGATCTCTATTATTCATCCTCTGAATAACATTGCCACGACTATCTGTTACAATAATTATATCTGTTCCAAGAAAATCCTTTACATCTCTAAATTTATTATACAAAAAGTCATACTTTCTATTTTTTACAGCATCTTTGAGATAATCAAGAGTGGCCATGTATCCCACAGCCATACGGTTTTGATAAAGCCTGTTATAATAGAGATACTCTGCAGTTTTTAAATCACTGCGAACAGTCTCAAAGGCCTGACTTAAGATCCCTCTATAAATTGTAAAATATCCAATAAATAAAGCTGACCCACCAGTAATAAGCACAAGCATAATAAAGCCAGACAAAATTTTAAAGCGTAATGTCTTAGAATTAAATTTCATTTAAACCAGCTTTTATCTGTATATTTTTAGTAATATGTGATATTTTAAAGGAAAAATTTAGCGATATCCAACAAATCTTCCTTAAGTATACATATTTTTACCCAGCTGATAATAAAGTTATTGAAAACTTTTATATATTAAAACAGTAATACTTCTCAAATCTAACCTCAGGCATAGACTCTGAAGTTAGAATTTAAAAATTTCTATTCATAAAAATTTTTAAGAAATAGCTACTGAACTTAAAAAGAATTAATAAACTTAAGTCAAGAATAAAACATAAGGAAGGTGCAATGAAAAGCCAGGGATTGCCAATAGATTTTACACCTCAGAATAAACTCAGCCATAAAATTTCAGAGGAAGCCAGGAAAACTATTGATTTCATAAACCAGAAAATTGCTGCTATTGAAAGCCTTCCTCAAATTATAGACTTTCTCTTTGAAAAAATGCAGATAATTATCCCCTGTCACAGACTTGCTGTTTCCTTCTTTGAAGAAGACGGCAAAAGGCTAACTATCTACTATGTCAAAGCAAGCTATGAACCCCTTTATCTTAACCCTGGGTATAGTGCTGATATTGACAACAGTTCCTTAGAAAGAGTCTTTGCTTCTGGAGAGATAAGAATTATAAATAATCTTATGCTCTATCTAAAAGATCACCCTGCAAGTGACACAACAAAGCTTCTTATTCAGGAGGGGATAAACTCAAGTATCACAATACCTCTTAATGTAGATGGAAGACCTGTTGGTCTTCTTTTTATCAGTTCAAGAGATATACAGTCCTACAACCTTGAGAGTGTTGAGATTACAAAGATGATCATAGAAAGAATTGGCCAGGCTGTGGAAAAAACCTATAGAATACAAAAACTCTCAGAGGCCATAAACTCATATATGGAAATGCTAAGCTTTGTAAGCCATGAACTAAAAAGCCCTCTTGACTCAATAATATCTCTTGGCACTACTCTAGCGGAGGGATATTTTGGCAAAATGGATGAAAGGCACAGAGAATATGTCTGGAGAATGATAAAAAAGGCAAAATACTTAAGAGAGATGGTTTCTGAGTATCTCACCCTGTCGCGATTTGAAAACAATAACATAGGAATCTACATACAAGATTGCAATTTTTATAAAGACATCATAGAAGAGATATATGACATCATAAAACCTCAGGCAAATGAAAAGAATATAAAAATAAATCTGCACTTAGAGCAGGATTTAACTCTTCAGTGCGATATAAACTTAATAAAAATTGTAATGAATAACTTGATGAGCAATGCTGTAAAATATGGAAATGAAAATGGCACAATTGACTTGAAGGCATGGAAGGATGAGGAAAATATTTATGTATCTGTAAAAAATACAGGACCTGGATTTCCTCCTGAGGCAAAGAGCAAGCTATTTAGAAAATTTTCCAGAATAGAGACTGATGAGCTTATGAAGAGAAAAGGAACAGGTGTTGGACTTTATACTACATGGAAGATAATACAGATGCACAAAGGACACATAAAGGCAGAGTCAAAACTCAATGAATGGGCAGAGTTCTCATTTAATCTGCCTCTAAAGCAAGCAGTTCAGAAATAAAAAACAAAAATACTTACAACTGAATGGGGGGAATTGCGTGTTAGTAGAGAAATATAAAGATAAAGGACTGATATACCTTTGCGAAAAAACAAAGGAAGGAAGAGCCACAAACTTTGCAAATACCTACATTCTTGCCATAAATAATAAAGCCTTTATCATTGATACATCATGCAAAAAAGACCGCCTCAAAGAAATTAAGGCTATTTTAAAAAATTATAGTGCCTATGTAATATTGTGTAGCCACTACCACAACGACCATATAGCAAACAATGGCAGGCTTGCATCAAAAAAATCTCCAATAATCTATCATGAAAATGCCGCCTCAAAGGTAAGATATCTCAGAACAAACAGCACAGGGCAGATGCTTGAGATGTTTGCTCAAATGGATAAAAAAGACTTTTTACTAAGAATTGGTTTTTTTGGTAAAAGACTGCCTCATATTCTCACAAAGAGAAAAATCTATTCTGACTATATTGCAAGATCTATTTTATTTATAACCTCATACCTATACTCAGTTATAAACATTGGAATAATATACTCAGGGAAAAAATACATAACCTACCTTAAAGATAAAGAACAAAGGCCATTGCACCTTAAAGTCAAAAATATAATGGGCTGGGAATTAGATGATAATCTTTTTGCCATATCAACGCCAGGCCATACAGACTGTCACCTATGCTTTTATGACAAAAAAAATAAAATTTTTTTTGCAGGTGATAGCCTTAACTTTTTAAATCCCAATGATATTCAATTTGGGAATATCAGGGAAAGTGCACTATCCAGAAAAAAAATTCTTGATATTGTAAAAGCAGAAAAAATAAAAATACTATGCCAGGGGCATTATCCACCCATAGAGGGAACAGAAAATATCATAAGGTATATAACAGCTGTTATAGAAAATCACAATAAAGTCTATAATCTTATAAAAACTGAAGCAAAAAGACAAAAAACTCTCCCCTTCAAAGAGCTATATAAAAAAATATACTCAATAAAAGATCCATTAATTCAAAAATTAAAAAAAATTACTTTTCCACGTTCGACTCTGGTTTTTCTTGATGTATATTTATTAAAGATATTACAGGAAGAGGATTTATAAAAAGGACTTTAATTTTTCTATGGAAAATGATATTTCTAAAAAGCTAAAAAAACTCAAGCTGGATATATTATATATCAATGGCTATCAAAGTGTAGTTGCTCTTACTGTTCTTGCTCTTCTTATTGCCTATTTTTATAAAGCTGAATTTGGTCAATGGACATATACCAGGCTTGTATATGAATTATGGCTGCCATTGTCTCTCACTGCCTATGGGATTAAGCTATTTGCAACAGTTGCATATCACAAAAAATTTTTTAAAGCAGACAAACAATCTTTCTGGAGAGCTATCTTTTACTTTACAACAACCCTCTCTGGCCTCACTGCAGGTTCAACTTTTCTATTTGTCTCTCAAATGAGCAACTATACATATATGACCTTTATAATTCTACTTATAAGTGCAATATGCTCAGGATCTGTAAGCGTCCTTGCTACAAGTTTTCTCTCCTTTTGCATTTTTAATTCTCTGGCTCTGGGTCCATATTTTGTATTTTTTATCTCATCACCTATTAAAGAATTCAACATCATAGGCTATCTTTTGATTCTCTTTATATTTACAATTGGGCTCACTGCTTACAGAAATAACAAAAGTTTATCTAAGCTACTCAGGCTTACAATTGAAAATGACCTCATAGTAGAAGCTCTGCGCCAGGTTGAAGATAAATTCCGCAAGTCCTTCTACTCTGGTATAGCTCCAATGGCAATAGTGGATTTTAAAAAAGCAAAGATTGTTGATATAAACGATGCAATGCTTGAGCTAATTGAATACAAAAAAAGCGAAATAATAGATAAAAATCCATACGAACTGCTCTTAACAGAATCCCCTACAGAAATCATAGAATTGGCAAAAGAAACATACAGACAGGGCTATCATAAAGGGAAGGAATTAAAAATAATAACAAAATCCGGTATGGTGCGTATATGTATAGCAAGGATTGAAACCTTTAAAGTCAACGATTCCATACTTGCCCTTTTTATGCTTCAGGATTTAACAGAGAGAATAAAATACGAAGAAGAGCTCAAGGAAGAGAGGGAAAAGGCATTGGCTGCATCACAGGCAAAGGCCAGATTCCTTGCATCAATGACTCATGAGATAAGAACACCAATGAGCACAATACTTGGAATGGCAAACCTATCCCTTGCAGAAGAAAATAAAGAAGAGCAAATCGAAGAATTAAATGCAATTAAAGAATCGGCAGAATATTTACTCAATCTCATAAACGATATTCTTGACCTGTCAAAATTAGAGGCAGGCAAATTGGAAATAGAATACATAGACTCTGAGCTAAAATCCATAATAGAAAGCGTTTACTATCTTATGGAGCTCCATGCAAAAACCAGAGGCCTTGAACTGAACTATGAAATAGATCCGGCTCTTCCTCCTTACATAAAAACATCCCCTGTTAGATTAAAGCAAGTATTAATAAACTTAGTTGGCAATGCCATCAAATTTACTCAAAAGGGATACGTCTGCATAAGGGTAACTTGTTGCGATGGCAGTGGATACGATGTAGAAAAAGCCGATGATGGCTTTATAGAGATATCTGTCTCTGATTCAGGGATAGGGATAGCACCTGATAAATTAGATCTAATATTCGAAAGTTTTACTCAGGCAGATGTAAGCACATTCCGTAAATATGGTGGCACAGGCCTTGGACTATCAATCTCAAAGCAAATTATAAAGGCAATGAATGGCGACATTAAGGTTGAAAGCACCTTAGGTAAAGGCAGCAATTTTAAATTTGTTATTCCTCTCATCAAAGGAGAAAAACCAGCCGAGCAGGAGCTTGATGTTTTTATTGATAGGTGTGGAATTGATAAAAGAATCCTCATTGCAGAGGATAACATGCTCAATAAAATGCTCCTTGAAAAATTCGTGAGCAAAATTGGAATAGACTTTGACATTGTAGAAAATGGTGAGCAGGCAATCGAGGCTTTAAAACATAATTGTTACAATTTAGTTTTTATGGATCTTGAAATGCCCATATGCGATGGTCATGAGGCTATGAAGAGAATAAGAAAAGGCGAAGCTGGAGAGGCTAATAAAGATATCCCAATATATGCAATGACTGCCCATGTAATGAAAGATACTCTGGAAAAATGTATAGCAGAGGGATTTAATGGCTATATAACTAAACCAGTGGATTTTAAAAAGCTTAAGGAACTCCTGGAAAAGCTCTAATGCCAACTTTGTGACTATTCACATTAAACAAAAAAAGCAAAACCTATAATCAATTTAAAAGTTGCAGAGATATCAATTGATAATAACATGACAAAAAAATTTCATGGAGAGTATAATATGAGCTATGAGTTTTATTCTGTGGAAAAAAAGGGGCATATTGCATGGGTATGGTTAAATAGACCTGATAAAAAAAATAGCATGAATCCTCCAGCATGGACAGAGACTATTCCAATATTTAAAGAGCTGGACGAGGACGACGAAATAAGAGTAATAATCATGGCTGGCAAAGGCTCATGCTTTTCTGCAGGGATTGATCTACCATCCATGGTGCCACTTTTTAGCGAGCTTCTTGAAAAACAACAGTATGGCGGCATAAAAAGAAAGTTCTTTGAAAAGATCCTTATGCTCCAGGAAGGCATATCTGCCATGGAAAAATGTCGCAAGCCAGTAATAGCAGCAATCCACTCCTACTGTATAGGCGGAGGTCTTGATGTTGTAACAGCTTGCGATATTAGAATATGCACAAAGGATGCAATATTTTCTCTCAGAGAGGCAGCCATAGGATTTGTTGCAGATGTTGGGGTGCTTCAGAGAATACCAACAATTGTTGGCCAGGGTATTGCAAGAGAGCTTGCCTTCACAGCAAAAAATATTGATGCCCAGAGGGCTAAGGAGATAAATCTTGTAAGCGAGGTCTATGATACATACGAAGATCTCCTTGCAGGTGCAGAGAAAATGGCAACTGAGATTGCAGAAAACTCACCACTGGCGGTCCAGGCATCAAAGTTGGTGCTTAAATATGGTATAGGTAAATCAATTGAGGATTCACTAAAATTCAATGCTGCAGTAAGCAATTACACTATACCATCAAACGATCTTCTGGCAGCCTTTGAATCCTTTGCCAAAAGAACAAAGCCTCAATTTCCAGGAACATAAAACATAAGCGGGAATAGGTTATAATCAAATCGGCCGGGGTCTCCGGCCGATTTTTATTCTTAGTATTGAATTGCCTTTTTGAGGAAGTCAGTCATCTTGATATCAAGATCCTTATATTCTTTTTTATTGGATTCAACAATTAGCAATAGGTTATTATAAAGTATTGTAAGATTAGGTATCATAAACTGAATTTTAATCTCATTCCTTAAGGGTAAATCAGTTGTATTCTTTACATCTGCAAGTTTTTTCTGATCTATAACCTTTCTACCATTGTAGGAATGAGTAAATGTGACATCATCTGTTGATTCTGTCATTGGTGATGGATCTGTGACAGTAACATTTTCAACTTCCTGGGTTTTAAAATTTTTTGTTTGGATTATTGTTTCAAGTTTGGTGATGGTATTTCCATTGGTATAAATTCTTAGAATTTTTTCTTCAAGGCCTACTGGAGTGGATGAAAAAAGTCCATCTCTTATATATATATGTTTAATAAGCTCCACATATTGAGGATTTTTGCTATCAGGTCCAAAATTAATCTCAGTTTGGTATGGCAAGGTTTTATAATTCTTATTATTCATAAAATTATTATCAGAAATAAGCTTTTGAATTGTATTGTAAAGCTCAAGGATCTGCCTGTCATAGGATTTTCCCTGTTCATCAATTCTCTGAGAATTTAACCTATCTTCCTGAGCAAATACTAAAAGTGGCATTAAGATCAATGCTACAAGTCCTGAAATAAATATTCGTTTCATAAGTCCTCCAGATTTTTTATAAGTAAAACCTATAAATTAAGTTTTGTCAATTATTATTATAAAAAAGAGCTAAACTCTTAAAAGCCCTTGAGCTTAAAAGATAAAATTCTTTTAGAATTATCGGTTTTTTCTGTTAATAAACTTAAGCTCTTTTAAAAATTGTTCGACTTTTATAGTATATTATCGTTTGTATTTTTTGTAAATTTTTTGAACAGGAAATGTTTTATATTCCTCACCTGAGTTGGTGCATATAATTCATTACCTTAAAGTGAAAAATTTTCAGGGAATTAATACTAAAATAATTTTAAGAATTATCCAGAGGCATAAAATTTTCTATGAAAAAGATCTTGGTTGTAGATAACTCCGACTATAGTAACAAAATAAAAAATATCTTTGAAAAAAATGGATATGATGTGGTTATCTGTGACTCTGCTTTTGGAGCAATTTCTAAGCTAAGGGCCTTTGACTTTGATCTCCTTGTGACAGAGGTTGATTTACCTGGCTCAAACTCCTTTGAGCTATATGAGTATATAAAAGAGCACTACCCATACATACCAATCATAATGTTAACAGAAAAAAATATTGATTCCTTATTCAGCAATATAATCTCCCGGGGGATAGGAAATGTTCTCCATAAACCTTTGAATGAAGCAGAATTTATAAAGCTCTCGGAAAAATTGATTAACCTTGAAAATATCTTTGGTCTGGAAAATTACCTTCCAGATATATCTCAGATGAAGAGAATAAGAATAACAAAATCAGCTCAAATAAAAAAAGCTGTCATTATTGCAATTGAGACAATCAAAAGTTGGGGCTTTACAATTAGATCAGAAACCACCCTTAACCTTATGCTCAATGAAATGGCGATAAATGCAGTATATCACTCCCATGGCCTCACAGAGGAAAAGCTAAAAAGAATACCTGTAGTTTTGCAGGAGGATAAATTTGTAGACATACACTTTGGGCACAGCAAAAAAAGCTTTGCAATTTCAATTACAGATTACAACGGTAAGCTTACAAAAGAAAGAATTCTTGAGAGCATACACAATGTAATTAAGCAGAATGAATTGATGGACAGATGCCTTCAGACAGGGGAGGATTTTACAGAATTTATATCAGAATCAGGCAGAGGCATTGACCTTGTGAGAAAACTGGCTGGTGAGTATTACTTTATAATCAAAAGAGACTTTAAAACAGAAATAATCCTTGTATTTCAAGATAATGAATCAACTACTCCAGGATTTTCTTCTTTAAAAATCATTGAGGATAGATCACATTTTTAAATCACAATCTTTTAAAAAAATCATCCACATCCTTAATTGATAAAGGATTACCCGGAGAAACTTCCCTATTTAACTCTTTTTTTTGCTTTGCAGGTAGATAGACTTCATTGTAAAAATTTGCAATTTTAAAAATCTCATGATCTTTTAGAACTCTATTGAACTTTATAACTCTGTAAAAGCCTCTCTTTCTAAATCCTCTATTCATGAGGTATAAGGGACTGGATATTAAGCGATCAAAATGCCTGCCATAAGCCAATAGAGAAAGAAAACAAATCAATGCAATAAAAATGAAAGATAAGATAATATAGTGAATTGCATAATCACCACTTATTTTGCTAAAGAGAAGACACAAGAAAAAGTGAGCAATGGCAATTGGTATAAAACAGAAAAATAAGATATATGAGAGATGATAACGCTTCATAGGAGACATCTCTCTGTGAATATAACCATAAAGCCATGGAATAGATGCAATTCGAGTGAGTCTAAACATGCTCAACCCAAAAAATAAAGCAGAATAGGAGCTACTTAAATTAAAAGAATTTTTCAGGATAAAAACGACCCCTGGAATTGAATGAAAGAATAAAACTACAAAGGAAAAAAATAAGTTAACCAGTTGAGGAGAGGAATTTAAATAGGACCTAAAGCTATTGCTCTTAACAATGACGGTCATCTCTCCTGTCAATAGTGCACTCCAGATAATATCATTAAAAAACTGCGCAATAAAAATACTATTAGTCCATCTCTGATCATAATTTTTTATAATACCATATTCATATAGCACCATGAGTATTATGGTAAGTAAAATAGAACATAAATTTGCAATAGCTAATTTTTTCATTACCTCACCAGCAGTTATTCATAGATAGATCGTAAAGATCTTTGATTATTCGCCTCTGGTATGTAGAAAAAAAGTTATTTCGCAATGCAACATAAAACCAGCTTGCCTCCTGGCTCAAAGACAAATTCCCATGGTCAGTCTTTTTATAAGATCTTGCAAGCAAGCATAAAATAGCAACAATAGATGAAGCTGGATCTTCCCCATTGCCTTTTAATGAATAAATAGCAGTCTTGATTAAAGCATCAGGAATGCCCTGTATTTTGATATTATCTATTGAATTTCCATCAAACCTACAGCATATGCTGCGCAATAAAATAGATATCTTGATATAAGAGGATATATAATTAAAACTTGCAAGCTCAGTGAAAAACTTTAAAAGCTCTTCATATATAAAACCCTTTTGATTTTCAATCTTTTCAAGGTATCTATCTGCAATGTTATATAGAAAGGAATTTAGTATTTCGTCAAGATAGAGCCTGAGGTCTCTTCGATAAATTATTTCTGTTATAAGCTCTGAGATCCTTTCTCTGCAAAACTCTTCCTGTAAAGTTCCTGCATCATGAATCTTATTTATAAATGATAGATCTACAACATTAAGGAATTTGCTTATGATTCCAAAAGTTTCAAACTTGAGTTTATTACCAATTTCTTTATGCAAAAACTCTTCAAAGGATGATAAAGAAACACCAGATTTAATCAGGTATTTTTTTATATAATCCTTATTTTTTTCTAAAAAAGTTTCTGTCTGCATTGCAGAAATTACAGGAGGGTTTCCCCGTTTTAAGCATAAATTAAAAAGGAAATCAACCAATTTAGAAAATAAAACTTCTTCCACAACAGGGTTATTCATCTTGAGATTAAAACCATGCAGTGATGCCTATTGTTGGTACAATTATATTTTGAAAGCCATCAACATTTTCTCCAAGATTATCAAAGACAAGTTGAACCCCTGCATTTAATATCACACCACTTGTCATAACAAATTTCAAGCCTATACCATTTGAATATCTATACCCCAGCTTATTGCTCACCTGAGTATTTTTGCTTACCCCTGCCATCATATCTGCATAAAAGCATACATCATTCTTTTTTGTTATACCAAAAACAAACTGAGGCCCTGCACCGCCTGCATAGGCCTGGGTATCATTTGTGAGGTTAAACTCAGCCTCTCCCTTTATAGCAAAGGCTATGTTATCTGCAAGGAAAAGAGCAAATTGAGGGAAAACTCTCAGTATGTTGTTATTATCCTGCTCATTGGAATCAACACCCTTTGCCTGATAAGAAACAAATCCCCCTATTTCTACTGTCCATTTTTTAAGATATCTGCTCTGCTTTATTTTTATTGCATCTTCAATCTCTTCTCGAATTATAGCTCTCACTTCTTCAACAAATTGGCTTTCACTTACCTTTTTTTCTTTTTGAGTTTTTTCTTCTTTAAGGCTTTGATCAAGCTCCTCTCTTACAGCTCCACGTAACTCATCAAGTATGCTTTCCTTTTCTGAAGGATCTATCTCTGAAAGAGGCTTATCCCTTTTTATAATAACAGAGCTATCCTTTTTAGATTTACGCTCCATATAGTCTTCATAGCTCTCACGGGCATTAATATTAATACTTGTAGACAAAACTCCAATTACCAAGCAAAGGAGATATATAGATATTTTTTTTAACATAAGCATACTCCAGCCATTATTTTTATTTATCGCCATTTTTGGGCAATATTTTTAAAAAATAATTCCGATTATATTTATATAGTATTATTTTATAGATATTAATATTATTTAAGAAAAAAATTAAAAGCAGAAAAGGTTCTATTTTATATGAAAAAATTTTTTAAAAGTAAAAATATAATTCCATGGATAACAACTACTCTGATATTATCTGCTATATTGATGGCAATTGCAGGTTTTACCTCATCAAGTGAATTTCAAAATGCAGGTCAAAGGATTAATACAAACGGGGATGATTTTGCTCCATCAATAACAGCTGACGGATCTATTATTATATTTAACTCAAAAGCTCTGGAAGAGAGATCTCACAATATATTTATATCCAGAAAAATCAAGGGTTCATGGAGCGATCCAGTTCCTATTCCCGAGATATGCTCTCTGTCAAATGATGAAACACCATTCATTTCACATGACGGCAAAATCCTCTTATTTGCATCAGAAAGACCAGGGGGCTTTTCACCTCCTGCAACAGCTGATAATATAAAACGAATAACCTTTGACATATACATATCTTACTTTGACGGAGTTCAGTGGAGTGCTCCAATTCTTTTGCCAGGCGATGTCAACACATCAATGAATGAGAGAGCCCCATCACTGAGCCCTGATGGAAAATTCTTATTCTTTACCCGATGGCCCTATAAAAATCTTTCAAAATCAAAAATTTATATGGCAGAATTAACAAATGGTAAATATGAAAACATCAGAGAGCTACCATCTTCAATAAACTCTGGAAGCTATGAAATAGGATTTTACCCCTCATACAAAGAAAAAAATAAATATTACTTCGCATCAAAGCGTGAAGGTGGTTATGGTGGCTGGGATATATACTCCGTTTTGTTTGATGGGAAAAATTTTAGTGCTGTAAAAAATGCAGGACCTTCAATAAATACAGTATTTGATGAAGTATTTTTTGCTGAAAGTCAATTTGATGCAGTCCTCAGCTCAAACAGAGTTGGAGGTTATGGCGGATATGATCTCTATCTTAAAACAGATTCAAAGATTGACTATAGCCCTCAAAAAATATCACCTAAAAATGAAGATAATCCTGAAAAGTGGGAACCCCTCAAGGAGACAGATAAATCTTCCTCCGATTTGAAAAAAGAATTCTTAGAAAAAAAAAGTTACATATCCCCTACAATATATTTTGACTTTGGTTCTTATAAAATCAAACCCGACTATATCCCTGAGCTGTATAAATTAGTAGAATTTCTAAGGGCGCATCCAGATAAATGGATAGTGATTAAGGGATTTGCAGATCCTCCAGGAACTAAAAGGACAAACAAACGCTTAAGTTACAAGAGAGCTCAAGCAGTGAAAGATTACCTCGTGGAGATGGGAATTGACTGCTCCAGAATTTCTATTACTGCAGAAGGGGAAAAACCCATAAAAGCAAAAAGATTAAAAAACAAAAAAGATCCTATGGCAAGACGAGTGAATATTATAATCAAAAGCAGGTGAGGGATAACTCCACTCACCTGCAAGATTGGACTGGGCACATGTAATTACTATTCGCTTTTTCTTCTTAAGAAGGCGGGTATATCTAAGTTATCATGGGCATACTCTCGCTTTACCTTCTTATTCTCCTGCTGCTCTAAATCATAATGTATGTTAAAAGTTCTTTCATTGTGGACAGTTCTGCCTTTTGAAGCAACACTTTTACCATCAATCACAGTCAAAGGAACAGAGGGGATAGTTTCTCTAATAGGATCTGAGACCTGAGTTACAGACTTTGAAGTATTAACTGAAAGCATATTCCTCTTGCGATCAAAGCCTGTGGCAATAACAGTTACTCTAACCTTATCATCAAGAGCTGGATCTACAGTTGCTCCTACTATTATAGTTGCATCAGGATCAACCTGCTTGGTCACCTCACTTGTAACATCATTAATCTCATGAAGAGATAAGTCATTTCCACCAGCGACATTAATCAACACAGCCTTAGCTCCCTCTATGCCTGCCTCTTCAAGTAGTGGACTATTTATTGCCATGTGTATTGCATCAATTGCCTTATTCTCCCCGGAGGCAAGACCAACACCCATTATAGCATCTCCCTTTTCTTTCATCACTGTCTTGACATCTGCAAAGTCAACATTTACCACACCTGTTACCATAATCAAATCAGCTATACCCTGAACTCCCTGACGCAAAATATCATCTGCTAATTTGAAGGCATCCTCAAGTGGAGTCTTCCTATCAATTATCTTAAGAAGCATATCATTGGGGATTGTAATTAATGTATCCACTTTGGATTTAAGATTAGAGATCCCCTCTTCAGCCTGAGCCATTCTCTTTTTCCCTTCAACCTTAAAAGGCTTTGTAACAACCCCAACGACAAGAGCTCCTAAATCTTTTGCTATCTCTGCTACAACAGGAGCTGCCCCTGTCCCTGTTCCGCCACCCATACCAGAGGTTATAAAGACCATATCTGCTCCCTTAAGAGCCTTTTCTATATTGTCTCTATCTTCAAGTGCTGCCTCTCTTCCGATCTCTGGATTAGCACCTGCACCAAGTCCTTTGGTTAATTTTGCACCGAGTTGAATCTTCACAGGGGCAAGACTGTTTCTTAATTGCTGCGCATCAGTATTGGCAACAATGAACTCAACAGCCTCCATGCCTGTGGCAATCATTCTATTAACTGCATTTGTTCCTGCACCACCCACACCTATGACCTTAATAATGGTGCTAAGTTGATTCTCCTCTTCGTATTTTAACATGTACCCTCCCAATCAAACTGCATACAAATATTATGTCTCATCAGAAAACCCAGAAATTAAAAAAATTTTTTGACCCCTGAGTCTATAATTTATATATAAACGACCTTTAAATAAAGCAAAAATTAGATTGTCCAAAAGATAGAAAACTTATAAATTAATTTATATAGAATCAATGCAGAATATAAGTAATAAATAATTTATATTAAAACATTAATCCTATTTTGTCAAACATGTTTTCTTCTTTAATTAATAATATTTAAAAAATAATTAAAAACTCCTTAATTTATCAAAAATATTGAGTAAAACCTCTTTTTATTTTATCAAGGAACGACTCCTTGGATCTCCCAAAGCGACCCTGGCTCCTAAATTGGCTCATCCTTATCCCGTATTTTAAGAGACCCACACCATTGGCATATTGAGGAGTGCTCACCTCATCCTTGAGACCGCCAACTATGTCCAGAGGCAGACCTATGCGAACAGGCATAGCAAAGACCCTCTCCGCTGCTTCAATGCATCCCTCAAGCATACTCCCACCACCGGTTAAGACTATACCAGCAGAGAGCATATCCTTTTTACCACTTTTAAGCAGTTCATGATCTACCATTTCCATTATCTCTGCAACCCTTGGCTGTATAATCTGAGTAAGTTCCTGACGGAAAAGTCTTCTTGGAGCTCTACCTCCAACAGATGGCACCTCGACAATCTCAGAGGCATCAACAAGAGAAAGATCTGCACATCCATATTTCTTCTTTATCATCTCTGCTGATTCTATGGAGGTTCTCAATCCTATGGATATATCATTTGTTATATGAATGCTGCCAACTGGCAGGACTGCAGAGTATGCGACACCACCTTCCATATATACAATTATATCCGTGGTGCCTCCTCCTATATCTATTAAGGCAACTCCCAATTCCTTTTCATCCTTTGAAAGCACAGCATCAGCAGATGCAAGGGCATTGAAAACTATATCCCTGTGCTGAAATCCAGCTTTTGCAACAGCCTTAATCATATTTTGAATGCTTGCAGTAGCAGCAGTGATTATATGAACCTCAGCCTCAAGGCGCACGGCACTCATCCCAACAGGATCCTTAATGCCGCTTTGGTCATCAACAGTAAACTCCTTGGAGAGCACGTGCATTATCTCCCTATCCACAGGAATTACTATAGCCTGAGCAGCTTCTATAACTCGCTTTACCTCAGACTGAGTAATGGTTCTATTTCTATTGGTTATGGCAACAACACCTTTTGAATTTTCCCCTTTTATGTGTTGACCACTTACACCAACAAAAACGCTGCTAACCTCATAGCCTGCACTGGTTTCAGCATTCTCAATGGCCTTAACAATAGAAGCTGAGGTATTTTCTATATTGACAATAACCCCATTTTTTAGACCTTTTGAAGGAGCAACACCTACCCCTGCAACCTCTACCTGATTGTTTTCATTCAAAAAACCTATTACAGCACACGTTTTGGTTGTTCCTATGTCAAGACCTACAATTATATCTTCCATCCTTACCCTCTTGCATTCTACTTTACGAGAACCATATTACCTCTTAAATCCAATGTAGCAGGATAAAGAGAAATACTGTCAAGATAAGCCGCTGTTTTGCTGAGCCTAAAAAAACCAGAGGAATCATTTCTAATTATAAAATAGGTTGACCGCCTTTTAAGCTTAACACGACAGGTATCTCTATTATTAATAAAAATCTCTTCAAGCTCTCCTGCAAATAGCCCATCGCTATCTTTCAGATTTTTCAATCTTTCAAAGAGATTCAATAGCGCACTATAGCCTTCCTCAGCATCTAAAAAATTCCTCTGTAAAATAATTATCGGCATATCTGTTTTAAAAAAAAGGCCACTTTCAACAATATTAATTTTTTCATCAACAAGAGTTGGAACGCTTTGATTATCATCAACAACAAGCAACATAAACATAGGGTATTTTTCCTCCACCTCTACAATAAGAAGCGCCCCCTCTTTCTTGATAGAATATCTTTCAACAATTATCTCTCTCTTCAAAACCTCATTAAGCGCATCAGTATCAAGGGCTATTGAATCTCTTACAATCCTGGCATTGCTTTTCTTTAGCACCGCTATACGATCAAGATTTTTAACGCCTCGAAAATCAACCCGTGAAAATAGCTCAATTGATTCAGCAAAGGCTATGGTATTTACCATAACAATAAATATGAAAAGCAATCTTTTCAACTCAATCTCCAATCTTTTTCAGGATCATTGGACCTGCCTTATATATATCCCCTGCCCCAAGTGTTAACACTATATCCCCCTCTTTTAAATGAGGAAGAACACTTGAAGGGATATCCTCGAATTTACCAATCAAGGTCGCCTTTCTGTTTTCGTGTTTTTCTATGGATTCACATATCAGTCTTGAAGATACCCCCTCTATTGGGGATTCCCCTGCAGGGTATATCTCAGTAAGAAAAATCATATCTGCATTTGCAAAGCACTGGCCAAACTCATCCCACAGCAATTCAGTTCTGCTATATCTATGGGGCTGAAATATTACTACTATTCTTCTTCCAAGATTTTTAAGAGCTGATAAAGTTGCCCTTATCTCTGTTGGATGATGGCCATAATCATCCATTACAAGAATGCTATTTTTCTCACCAATCTTTTCAAGTCTTCTGCCAACACCTCTAAAATTTGCAAGGCCATCCCTTATTTTATCAACAGAAAGTCCCAGTTCAAGACTCACTGCTATTACAGCAAGAGAATTCAAAACATTATGCCTACCAAGTTGTTGCAATGAAAAATCACCAAGTGTATCCTTTTTATATCTACATGTAAAGAAAGTTCTGCCGCCTTCCATGCGAATATTATCAGCACTGAAATCTGCCTCATCTGTAAATCCATAAGTATAATAAGGTCTTTCAACCTTTGGCAATAAATCTCTCACTACCCTATCATCAATACACAAAACAGAGTATCCATAAAAAGGTATATTATTTATATATGTAAGGAAGGCATCCTTAAGACCTTCAAAATATTTATAGTGATCGAGGTGATCTGAGTCAATATTTGTAACAATACCTATAGTGGGCAAAAGTTTTAAAAAGGAACCATCGGACTCATCTGCCTCAAAGACAATATATTCACCCTGTCCTACTAAAGCATTTGAACCAAAATTTAAAACCTTCCCACCTATTATTGCTGTAGGATTAAGCCCCCCATCACTTAAAACAGATGCAAGCATGGAAGATGTTGTTGTCTTGCCATGAGTCCCTGCTATACCTATACCATGCTTGAGACGGACAAGTTCAGCCAGCATCTCTGATCTGTGAATAATAGGAATTTTTCTCTTCCTTGCCTCAATGATCTCGGGATTAGAAAAATCTATAGCACTGGAGGTAACAACAACATTGTAATCTCTTATATTTGAAGGGAAATGCCCTATACAGATCTTTGCACCAAGACTTTGAAGCCGCTTTGTCTGTTCAGACTCCTTAAGATCAGAACCTGAAACCTCATAGCCAAGATTGATAAGTATCTCGGCGATTCCACTCATACCAATTCCACCGATTCCGATGAAATGCATTTTTTTTGAATTCCTGAACAACTTTTACCTCACTTTATCAATTCAGTCTTTATGCTGCGGACAATAATCTCTGCTGCATCAGGTTTTGCAACTCTGCGAGCACAATCAGACATATTCTTAAGCTTTGATTTATTATTAAGCAACTCAAATAAAACAGGCGCTACATTTTCAGGAGTTGCCTCTTTATCGCTAATCTTAACAGCAGCACCAGCCTCAACAAAGGCATCTGCATTTTTTTCCTGATGGTTATCTGCTGCATAAGGGTAAGGTATCAAAATAGATGGAACTCCAGCAGCAGCAAGCTCCATCATCACTCCAGAGCCCGACCGTGATATACATAAATCACATGCCCTATATGCTCTTCCTACTTTTTTTATATAAGGAGAAATATATACAGAACCTGCATCAATCTCATTCTTTGCTCTCTCTTTATATTCTTCATAAGAAAAATCTCCAGTGCTCCATATAACTCCTATATTCTTAAAATCCTTATGATACTTTTTCTTCAAACCAAGCACAAGTTCATTAAGCCTAAGAGCTCCCTGACTTCCTCCTATTACCAGGATAATCTTTTGACAATGGGAAAGATGAAAATTCTTCTTTGCCTCTTCCTTTGGTATATCCACAAGAATATTATTCCTTATGGGATTTCCGGCAAGAATAAACTTAGAAGGGGACATTAAATATTTTCTTGATTCATCAAAGGTTGCAAAGATCTTTACAGCATGAACTTCCATCTTTACAGTAACTTTACCTGGAACAGAATTTTGTTCACACAAAAAAATAGGAATCTTCTTAATTTTTGCTGCAACCAAAGCAGGAGCAGAGGCATAACCTCCCATGCCAACAACAGCATCAATTCTGTTTTTTCGCAAAATGCTCATGGCCTTTAACATAGCCTTGAAAAACTTCACAGAAAAAAGTGGAAGCTTCAAAATATTGGTAGTAAGCGCAGGAGGTTCATAGGTAAATAGCCTATCAGGATCAATATCTCCAAAAGAGGCAAATCGCATGTCATTGGAGCCTGTCAAAAAAATTGGATTAAGACTTCCATCTTCACTCATTTTTTCATAAAGAGCAATACCTGGACTTATATGGCCTCCAGTGCCTCCTCCAACTATCAGTATATTTTTACTCATTTATCCATACCTCGTCAAAATTTAATCCCCTCAAGGCAACCTCTCTGTATCTGGAAATATTGAGCAATATTCCAGAAGCAATCATAGATGTAAGCAAGGAAGAACCTCCATAACTTATAAAGGGCAATGGAATACCTGTTGTTGGCAATGAGCCAGTAACAACCCCAATATTTATAAATGCCTGAACAACAATAAGTAAAGTCATCCCAACAGCAAGAAGCCTTCCAAAACTATCTGGTGCGCTGAGGGCAATATTTATACCCCTCCAAAAGAAGAAACAAAAAAGCATTAGCAGACAAACAGTTCCAACAAGACCTACTTCCTCGGCAATTACAGCAAAAATAAAATCAGTATGAGGTTCAGGAAGCCTGCTAATCTTTTGAGTCCCAAAGCCAAGTCCAACACCAAGGAGCCCACCTTTTTTAAAAGCCGTAAAAGATTGAATAACGTGATAGCCAATACCATATCTATCATGCCATGGATTTATATAAGAAATTATTCTGTTCCACCTGTATGGAACCTGATATATCAAAAGATAAAACATTGGGATACTCAAAAAAAATAAAAGAGCAATATATGTAAATGGAAATCCCGAGACAAAAATCAACAACACAGAAAGAATCAAAAGATCCATAGCAGTCCCAAAATCTGGCTGGATCATGATAAGAATAAAAATCAAGCCAATAACCATCATTGGTATGAGAAGCTGAAGCACATGATTTGCAGTCTCTTCCATAGAATATATTTTGACAATATAAATAACACAGACAAGCTTTGCAAACTCAGATGGCTGAATCCTTAAAAATCCAAACTCTATCCATCTTGAGGATCCCTTCGCTGCGCTTCCAATACCAGGGATCAGAACAAGTATGAGCATTATAAAAACAATAAGAAGCATAAACCTTGTCAGCTTCAAAAAATTTCTGTAATCATAATTTTGAAAAAATATCAAAGCAGCAAATCCTATGATAAACCACAAAACCTGCCTCTTCAAAAAGTAAAAGGAATCTCCAAAAACCTTCAGAGCATAGACAGCACTTGCACTGTAGCTCATTGCAAGTCCAAATCCAGCAAGAGCAAAGACAGTAACATATAATGCAATGTCTGGCTCTCCTCTTCGCCTTGTATCTATGGTCTTGGACAATTCCATCAGTTTAATTCCTCTGATAGTTTTTTAACGCAAGCTTTAAAGACCTTTCCTCTTTCATCATAGGAGCTAAACATATCAAAGGAGGCACATGCTGGTGAAAGCAAAATCATATCACCTTCACAGGATTCGCTAAGGGCCTTAGCAACAGCATCTTCCATGTTAGTTGCTCTTACACAACGAAAATCCTTGAAAATCTCTGCAAAGAGTTCACTTGATTCACCTATTAGCACAATTGCACGAGCCTTGCCTCTCACTACATCTGCAAGGCGTGTGTAATCATCTCCCTTTGTTCTGCCACCTATTATAAGCACTCCTTTATCTTTTATGCTCTTGACAGCCATCTCAACTGCACCAATTGTAGTGGCCTTTGAGTCATTGACAAAGGTTCGCCCCTTAATAACACCTGCAAACTCCATTCTATGCTCAAGCCCCTTAAAGCAGTAGCAAGCCTGCGCTACCTTATCGTAATCTATTTTAATACCCCTTTTATCAAAGAGTGCAAAGATCATAAGAAGAGCTGCCATGACATTTTGAATATTATGGATACCGATTATATTTAATTTTTCAGCCTCAACAACAGGGATATAGTTGCCTTCTCTTTTAAACCATATTTTATTATCTCTAAAAAAAGCATCTCTGCTTTCATTGGTTGTTGAAAAGCTAAGAGTTTTAGGGGGATATAAATTTTTGTCCCTTTCAAGATACTCATTATCTGCATTATAGATAAAATAGTCGTCATCACCTTGATTTTTAAAAATTCTCTTTTTGGCAGCAAAGTAATCTTCCATAGAGTTATATCTGTCAAGGTGATCTGGAGTAAGATTTAATATTGAAGAGACATCTGGTTTAAAGCTATCTATTGTCTCCAGTTGAAAAGAGGAAAGCTCAATAACAGCAACCGAGTCATCGGAGGTTTCTCCAACAAGAGAAATAAGAGGTATTCCTATATTACCTCCAACAATAGCCTTAAATCCAAGCTCCTTCAGCACATGCCCCGTAAGACTGGTAGTAGTAGATTTACCATCAGTGCCTGTTATGCCTATAATCATGCCCTTCATATATCTATATGCAAGCTCTATCTCTGCGACTACAGGAATATCCCTCTTCAGTGCCTCCTGAATAAGAGGAATAGTTACAGGAACTCCCGGACTCAAAACAATTAAATCAAATCCTTCATCAAGAATTGAAGGGGATTGAAAACCAGCAATGACCTTAACCCCTGAAGAAAGCTTTTCTATTATATCCCTTAGTTCATCATGAGTCTTTATATCAGTAACAGTGACGTCCTTGCCAAGTTTAGCCAAAAAGTTTGCACTTGCAAGACCTGTTCTAAACCCAAGGCCAACTACCAGCACCTTTTGAAAATCATCATCCATGCTAAATCTACCTTATAGAATTTTAAGAGACGCAAGTCCCATAATTGCAAGAACAATACCAAGGATCCACATGCGCACCACAACCTTTTGTTCAGGCCACCCAGAAAGCTCAAAGTGGTGATGAATGGGAGCCATTTTAAAAACACGCTTCCCTCTCAACTTAAAGGAACCAACCTGTATTATAACAGAGAGGGCTTCTATTACAAAAATTCCTCCTACAATAAATAGAAAGAACTCTTTCTTTATCATCACAGCAACGATTCCAATTACTCCACCAAGTGCAAGGGATCCAGTGTCTCCCATAAACACAGATGCTGGATTGCTATTAAACCACAAAAATCCTATTAAGGCACCTGCAAGAGCAGACAAAAATACAGTGAGCTCTGCACTGTGAGCAATATATGGAATGCCAAGATAATCTGCTATCTTTACATTTCCTGTTAAATACGTCATTATTGCAAGAGTAGAAACAACAATACCAACAGTCCCTGCAGCAAGTCCATCAAGCCCATCTGTAAGATTCACGGCATTGGAGCTTCCAATAATTACAACGACAGAAAAGATTATCCATAGCCAACCCATATCAAATATGGCCTGATTGATAAAAGGCACATAAAGAGTTGAAAGTTCCTTTTGATTTGATGGAAATAGATATATCACAATGGCAACAAAAAGAGCTATAGCTATCTGGACAATTAACTTGCCCTTAGGGTTTACACCATCTTTTTTCTTCTTAACAGTCTTTATATAATCATCAACAAAGCCCAGTGCGCCAAGGCCAATAGTTGCAAGCAAGAGAAGAACCACATAGTGATTTTTGAAATTACCCCAAAAGAGCATTGATAAAACAACAGAGCCAAGAATAAGCACACCACCCATAGTGGGAGTTCCGGCTTTTGTCTTGTGGCTTTCAGGACCAAGATTTCTAATCTGTTCACCAAGTTTAAGCCTACGCAACCATGAAATAACAAATCTACCAAAAATCAAAACAAGCAAAAGCGCAGTAAGAGCAGCAAAGGCTGATCTAAAAGTAATATATTGAAAAAGTCTCAAGAATGAGACATACTCCTTCAGAGGGAGTATAAAATGATAAAACATTTCTTCACCTCAGGAAATTAATCTTTGCACAACATCTTCCATCTTCATGGAACGAGATCCCTTTACCAGAACAACATCCCTTTCTGTAAGCTTTTCACGAAGATAGAGAGCTAAAGCCATTTTATCATCAAAAATCATAATCTTATCTGCTTTCATCCCAGCAGAGAGAGCACCTTTTTGATAATACTGTGCCATATCTCCAAAGAGCAATAGCTCCTTAAAATTTCTCGCAGCAACAAACTCACCAACCTTGATATGATAAAGAGGAGCAAGCTCTCCCAGTTCCTTCATGTCTGCAAGAACTGCAATTTTTCTTCTTGAAGGGAAAACCTCACAGAGCGACTCCAGTGCATAAAGAGAAGACAAAGGATTTGAGTTATAAGTATCGTTGATCACAATAAAACCCCTGTCAATAATCTCACTTCTTCCAGCTACATTTTCAAAAGATGCAAGCCTCTCTTTAACTTCAGACAAAGAAATACCAACAAGGTCAGCAATCGCAATTGCAGCAAGCAAGTTATAAAGATTATGCTTGCCATATAAAGGAACAGAAAAATCGATGCCAGAATAAACAAGGCTCACCCCTGCTTGAGTCATTTTATATGATTCTGGCTTAAAGTTGCACCTCTGATTTAACCCATAGGTCAAAACCTTCAGCTCAGCAGAAACGGCAAGTTCATGGACAATATTAAGGCATTCAGTATCGCCGTTTACAAGCAATAGAGAATCCTTTTTCATGCCAGATACAATTTCTGATTTAGCACGGGCAACATTTTCCACAGTTCCAAGGAACTCAAGATGCCCTGCACCAATACTTGTAATCACACCAATCTCTGGCATAACCATTTTTGACAATCTTTCTATTTCACCTCTGTGATTCATTCCCATTTCAATCACAGCAGCCTCATGGCTTTTATCCATTTCAAGCAGTGTAAAGGGCACGCCTATTTCATTGTTATAGTTCTTTTTATTTTTAAGAGTTTTATATTTGACAGATAAAACTTCTGCAATTAATTCTTTTGTTGTAGTCTTACCGTTTGTTCCTGTCACTCCAACAATAAAAGGAGAATACTTCATTCTATTAAATCTCCCAAGTCTACCAAGGGCACATAAAGTATCATCGCATCTTATAAGGGTTGCCCCATTTTTCTCTGCAGATTCTTCAAAGCCATCAGCCATTGTAAGAGAACACAAAATCTTTTTTTCATCAAAAAGTGGAGCTATAAAATCATGCCCGTCAAAATTTTCGCCTTTAATGGGGATAAATAAATTATCCTCTCCCAGTTCCCTTGAGTCAGAGGTTATTGTTTTGATATTGACATCAGTGCTCCCAGATAATATTTTTCCATTGGTAATGGCAGCAACCTCACCTGATGTAATTTCAAAAGAAACCTTCACTTTACAACTTCCCTCATATATTTTAAAACCACTTCTCTATCATCGAAGTGATGCTTTTCTTTCCCAAGGATCTGATAATCCTCATGACCTTTACCTGCAATTACTATCACATCTCCCCTGGCGGCCATAGAAACAGCCTTTGCTATTGCCTTCTCTCGATCCTGCTCCACAATATAATTATCAGAGGAAATACCTGCAACTATATCCTTAATTATAAGAGCTGGATCCTCTGTCCTTGGATTATCACTTGTTACAATTGCAAAATCAGAATGGGAAACTGCAATCTGCCCCATAAGTGGTCTTTTTGTTTTATCTCTATCACCACCACATCCAAAAACAGTAATCACTTTATTGTGAGGCATTTCATTTATGGATTGCAAGAGCTTAAGCAGAGCATCTCCTGTATGAGCATAGTCCACAACAGCATAAAAACCTACTCCAGCATCAACCACCTGAAGCCTACCTGGAACAGACTCCAGGGCCTCAAGACCTGCGACAACATCCATCGGAGATATACCTGTAAAAACACCAGCACCAAAGGCAGCCAAGGAATTATAGACCTGAAATCTGCCCGCAATCTTAAGGTTGAGATTAAACTCACCTGACGCACAAATTAGCTTATAGCTTAAACCTGTGATATTATTTTTTATAGTAAGGGGATCTGCAAAAAAATCAGCTTCAGAGGTTTCTCCAAAGGATTGTAATTTAAAAGAATATTTACTTGCACAATTTAAAATCTCCAGGCCATAGGTGTCATCAATATTTACAAGGCCAAGTTTATTCTTCTTTGGACTTTTATCTATCAATTCAAAGAGCTTCTTTTTTGCCAAGAAATAGCAATCAAAGGTTTTATGAAAATCAAGATGATCCTGAGTTAGATTCGTAAAAATACCACAATCAAAAGCTACATCATCAACTCTATTTAGCTCCAGAGCATGAGATGAGACTTCCATTATAACATGGGTAAGGCCATCATCTAACATTCTGCGGAGCAATTCCTGGATATCCTTTGACTCAGGAGTGGTATTTGGTGCAGGAATACAGACATCATTCCATCTATAGTTGATTGTTCCTATAACACCACACTTTATGCCATTTGATTTAAAGACAGACTCAAGCAGATAAGTTATTGAGGTTTTCCCATTTGTTCCTGTTACACCAATAACACAAAGACTCTCTGATGGCCTACCATAAAATACAGAAGAAATATAAGAGAGAGCCCTTCTTGTATCGTGAGATACAAGAATAATCACACCCTTGTCTTCCAGATAAATAAAATCAGAAACTCTATCTTCAGATAAAAGAATAACTTTGCATCCCTTTTCTACAGCAGCCTCTATATAATTATGCCCATCAGTTTCAAAACCCTTAACTGCTACAAAAATACAATCACCATTTGCCTTACGGGAATCGTATTCAATTGATTTTATCTCAAGGGAATCAACATCTCTATCCCCTGCTACACTAAGAAGATATTTACAATCTCTTAATAGCTCACTTAACTTCATAATCTTCATCTTTATTTTTATCTTTATCCTTTACCACAAGAACATCCTGTGGCAAAATCCTTCTCAGAGCTTTTCCTGAAAGGTTTGCCTCAACTTTGTCTATATTCCGTTCTCTTTCTATAGAAAGTATTAATCTTTTATTTTCCTCAGAGACAGTCTTCTCAATAGATGCAAGCTTTCTATAATCCATCTTAAGACGCATCATTTCAATATTCTGCCATACATAAAGCAAAACAAAAACGCTAATCATGGAAACAATGGCAAAATATTTCATAGCTCATATCTCTCTTATTTTACAAGCTGCTCTTAGCTTGGCACTTCTTGCTCTGTTATTCCAGAGAAGCTCATCATCACAAGCCATTAGAGGCTTCCTGGTTATTATCTCCACAACAGGATCTTTCTTACCATAAATATCAAAATCAATTGAAGGAGAGTTGTTTAGATCACGAAAAAAATTCTTAACCAGCCTATCCTCAAGAGAATGAAAGGATATACACAACATCAACCCGCCCTTTTGCAAGACCTTTATCCCTCCAGATAAGCCCTTTTCAATTGCAATCAATTCTTTATTAACCTCAATCCTCAGGGCCTGGAAAATCCTTGTTGCAGGATGAATATTTTTCACATGAAATTTTTTGGGAATTGCAGCCAGCACTATTGATGCAAGCTCCCCAGTCGTCTTTATTGGATTGATAGCTCTCCTTTCAACAATAACCTTTGCAATTTTAACAGCCCAATTCTCCTGGCCATAGTCTTTAAATATTCTTGCAAGTTCTCTTTCTTCATAAGAATTTACCACATCAAAAGCACTTATCTCACAGCCGCCAAGTCTCATATCCAGAGGCTCATCCTTTGCAAAGGCAAAACCTCTGCCACTGCTATCAAAGTGATAAGAAGAAATACCAAAATCATAAAGAAGAACATCAATCCCTTCACTTATAGAAAGATACTTTTCTATATTAGAAAAATTATCATTTATAAAACGCACTTTCCCATCAAAAGGAGAGAGTCTTTTTTTAGCAATGTCTAAGATTTCTCCATCCCTCTCAAAGGCAGTAACCCTGCAATCTTTATAATACTTCAAAAAAACCTCACTGTGGCCACCCTCCCCAAGGGTGCAATCCACAATGTGCAAATTATCCCTTTTCAAATAAGAATCAACTATGTCAATAATTTCTCTCCATAAAACAGGCTTATGAACATATTCCTTATTAAAAAAATGATCTACTGACAGATTATGTCCCATTAGCCTGCCTTTTTCTAAATTCCAAGTTCATTTGCAAAGGAATCTACGAATTTGCCATCAGGCCTGCACTCCTCATAAACTTCCTTTGCCCAGATTTCAATTTTATTAAAAAGCCCCAAAATTATAACCTCACTTTTAATCCCTGCATACCTAAGAAGATTTGATGGGATTAAAATTCTCCCCTGCTTATCCAGTTCACACTCACTTGCCCCTCCAACAAGAAAGCGAAGACTCATTCTATTTTTGGGATCTGACTGAGGAAGAGGCATAAGCTTTTTTTCAACAAACTCCTTCCAATCCTCTTCCCTAAAAGCCATAATACATCTGTCAAAACCATGGGTAACCACAAGCTTTTCAACGAGGCAATCCTCGCCAAAAGCCTTTCGCAATTTCATCGGGATTGCCACCCTGCCCTTTTCATCAAGGGCAGGTGAATACTCACCCATAAACATATACTATACCATAGCCCCATGGAATGGAATTATTAAACAAAAATCACCACTTTTCCCCATTTTTAACCACATAAGTTCCAAATGTCAACCATAAAACAGTTTTTTTGCAAGATTTCAAAAAAAGAAGACTAACGCTTCCAGGCAAGGCATTTAACTAAAAAGTTACAGATCAAAGGGGAGATTACTTGTTTAACATTACTGTTTTAATATTACTGTCATGGAATTTAAGGAAAGTATAACCCTGTGGACATTTAAAAATTTTTCAGATTAAAAAATTTTTTTAATTGACGTGAAAGCCCTTAAATTATTTATTAACTTCAGTTTTTGCGGGTGTAGTTCAATGGTAGAACTTTAGCCTTCCAAGCTAATAGCGTGGGTTCGATTCCCATCACCCGCTCATAAAAGTCCTGATTTAATCAGGATTTTTTTATACCCTCTTTTAATTTGTAGTACAAATTAATATATATTTACAGATAAATCACAGATAAATTAAAAACTCTCACAATTATATTGATAATCAGTTTTCATAATGTAAAAGTACCCCGGTGCTGCTTTCTGTTCAATAGTTTTTACCTTTGCGATTGTGTCGTGACTAACTCCTGCAATGGAAGCGAGCTCTTTTTTTGTATCAACATTTGTCAGATTTCTGACAGAAGTTATATCTGTTCTTGTGCCCTGATTTTCTTTCGCCTTCTTCGCAATC